>JAISZC010000079.1 GCA_031269485.1 Deltaproteobacteria bacterium | reverse complement strand
CTTTCCACGTGGAAAGTTTCAGCGGCGGTCCCTTGTCAGGTTTTTGGGGCCGCTGAGCAGTCAACTCAGCAGGGAATGATTTGCGGACAATTGACAAAAATGGAGTCTGGCAAGAGGGCAGGCAGTTTTACGAACACTTTCCCCGTGGAAAGTTCAAGCGGTCAGTTCCTTGCTTGATTTTGGTCCCTCGGTAAAATCTCCTCTGCCAGGAACGGCCAAGCTGTCAGCTGGCAAATGGGCTCAGGCTAGACACCAAATAGGTTACGGGGGACTTTCCACGTGGAAAGTTTCAGCGGCGGTCCCTTGTCAGGTTTTTGGGGCCGCTGAGCAGTCAACTCAGCAGGGAATGATTTGCGACAATTGACAAAAATGGAGTCTGGCAAGAGGGCAGGCAGGTTTTACGAACACTTTCCCCGTGGAAAGTTCAAGCGGTCAGTTCCTTGCTTGATTTTGGTCCCGCGGCGAAACCTCCTCTGCCAGGAGCGGTCAAGCTGTCAGCCGGCAAATGGGCTCGGGCTAGACGCCAAATAGGTTAAGGGGGACTTTCCACGTGGAAAGTCCCAGCGGCGGTCACTTGTAAGTTTTCGGGGCCGCTGAGCAGTCAACTCAACAGGGAATGATTTGCGGACAATTGACAAAAAAGGAGTCAAGAGGGCAGGCAGGTTTTACGAACACTTTCCCCGTGGAAAGTTCAAGCGGTCAGTTCTTTGCTTGATTTTGGTCCCTCGGTACAATCGCCTCCGCCAGGGACGGCCAAACTGTCAGCTGCAAATGGGGACGGGCTAGACGTCAAATAGGTTACGGGGGACTTTCCACGTGGAAAGTCCCAGCGGTCAGTTTGATGCTTGATTTTGGTCCCGCTGAAAACAGGCGCCGGCCAAACAGTCGAGAGGGTTGCTTGAAAATTCCACGTGGATGGTTCAAAGGTCAGTTTCATGACCGGGTTTTCGGACCAGCGAGGCAGTCAGTTCGGCCGCTCTGACGAAATCAATCTAGCAGACAACCGGCGTTTACCAGGCCAGAAAACCAATAAGTTCTCTAGCCAGTTTTTCAACGTGGAAAGCCAAAGCGGTTCCTGATTGAGGTCTATTGCGCTAGCCTCTTAACCGACTCGGCCGGCAAACAACCAACAATGTCTCGACGATCGTATAGGCCTTCTGAGGCTTTCCACGAGGAAGGCATTAAATCGAGGAACAGCAACTGTAGAGTCAACTGGCAGTTTAATCAGGTGGGGTTGCATCTAGCCAATTTGAGAAGAAATTAAGGCAAGGCATAGAGTTCATGGTTTTTCCAGGTGGAAAAACCATAGCGTAAGGTAATCCATGACGTAACTGCAGGGAGCAAGGAACTGGCGACCCGACGGACAATGGTCTTGCAGAGGCTTGCTAACGGCCTCGCGGAGAAGCCACCTATATAAATCATAATTGTTCAACTGGAAAGGTGGAGAAAAGGGGTTGGCTCTGAGGCCAAGCAAGTTGGACTCGAATAGGCAAAGGCCAGTTCCAAAGAAGAGAGTCTAAGGTCTCATGATGAATATGCGGAAATACGCTGAGCGTCTTGGAGGAACCGTTCGCATGTGGAGCACTTGACAAATGCCTGGTTATGCGTCATCATTTCAGCAATGAGACAAGCGCCGCCTCAATTATCAGGCTGGACCGACTGAATGCCATGTAGCCTATTGACCGCAACGCGCCTCTTAACTGACAAGCGCCGTCAAAATTTGGTACAATGGAGTCAATCGCAAAAATCCTGAACATTGCCTGAATCCTGAACATTGCCTGACAGGACGTTAAACATTGGTCATGCGACAAACCAACTCTCGTTTCAGCGCCGTCAAAAGCTGGCCGAGGGAACCTTCGTTAAGCTGGAACAAGTCCGCCCAACCTCGGCCCCACCCCACGCCACGCCGGCTGAAAAATAGAATTAGGGAAGGACGGTGCGTTTTATGTTTATCGAGCTAATAATTATTAAAAGTAAAAAAAAGAGGTTGAATCGAGTTTAATGGTATGGAGAATATTGATTGTTACGAAGATAAAATTGTATTAAAACATAAATAAAATAGGACAAATTAAACATCATTGTTTAAAAATAAAAGATGAAGGCAAATTTTTTGTGCGAAACTGCACTACAAAACGCTACTGTTTCGGTGTAGAGCTCAACAATTTGGTGAATAAGTCTGATGTAAAGCTAATTAAGGAGGAAATATTCACCAAACGTGCGAAAAAACCAAACTAGAATTACTAAACGATGTTAATGGAATATTTACGAATGAAAAGTAAATTTGGTTTTAAATTGCTCTTACGAGTCAAACTCCGAGCCAACTGGTCCGGAGTTCGGTTGTCTGCAGCTGAATGTTTTTGGTGGCGCCTCCAGGCCTTGCCTAGGGTTCGCGGCGGTTCTTGGCGGGAGGGCGAGTGGCGCGTCTGAAGTTGTCGGTCTGGCTGAGGGGCGACGCCTGAGGGAGGCGAGAATTGAACGCCGTCGAAGGGCTCGTCTGGCGCTGTCCCGCCTAGGTCTGGCCAGCTGTTGATTGGGACGGAAGCGGTTTCGGACATAGGTCGGTGCATCCGTCGGTTAGGCGGCCGCGCGACAGCCTGTCAGGGGGAAACCAAGCATGCCGGTCAGCGAGAAAATGAAGACGGCCGTCAAGAACGGCTCGATGGTACGAAAAATGTTTGAGGAGGGCTTGAGGCTCAAGGCCTTGCATGGCGAGGAGAAGGTTTTCGACTACTCGCTGGGCAATCCAGATTTGCCGCCGCCGGCCGCCTTGAAAAAAACTTTAACTGCTTTGATTGACGAGGACCCGCCAGGCGCGCACGCCTACATGCCCAACGCGGGTCTGACCGGCGTTCGGGCCAAGCTCGCCGAAAGCCTTCAAAAGGCCATCGGCGTAGAGGTTCGTCCGGAGCTGATCGTCATGACCGTGGGCGCGGCCGGGGCCTTGAACGTGGCATTGAAGACCATCTTGGACCCGGGCGACAAGGCGGTCGTCCTGGCGCCATTTTTCATGGAATATAAATTTTACGTTGAAAATCATGGCGGTCAAACGATCGTGGCCGAGACCGACGCGAGCTTCAGGCCCGACCCCGTCGCCTTGGCCGAGACTCTCACGCCAGACGTCAGAGCCGTAATCATCAATTCGCCCAACAACCCTACGGGCGCGGTCTACACCGACCAAGAACTGCAAGGCTTGGCGGAGGCGCTTTCCGAAAAATCCCGTATCCACGGGAGACCGATCGCGCTGATCTCGGACGAGCCGTACCGCAGGCTGGTCTACGGGGGGACGTCCGCGCCGTCTGCCTTGGCCGCCTATCCGGCCACGGTGGCGGTCAGCTCGTTTTCCAAAGAT
This sequence comes from Deltaproteobacteria bacterium, assembly GCA_031269485.1. GTDB lineage: Bacteria > Desulfobacterota > Desulfarculia > Adiutricales > Adiutricaceae > JAISZC01. Next base: position 33,401 of record JAISZC010000079.1, on the reverse strand, counting down.
CTGTCCATACCCGGCGAGCGCCTCGGCTACCTGTGCGTCAATCCGAATTTTCCGCAAGCGGAGGAATTCGCGGCGGCGGCGGCTTTGGCCAACCGGATTTTGGGCTTCGTCAACGCGCCAGCCTTGATGCAGAGGGCGGCGGCCGAACTGGTGGACGAGAGCGTGGACGTCGGCGAATATGCGCGGCGCGTGGAGTCGCTGGGGTCGGCCTTGACCAAGCTGGGCTACGAGGTGGTCAAGCCGCAGGGGACTTTTTATCTTTTTCCCAAAAGCCCGCTGGCCGACGATGTGGCCTTCGTGGAGCTTTTGAAAAAAGAGCTGATTTTGGCCGTGCCGGGGACAGGTTTTGCCCGGCGTGGCTATTTTAGGCTCAGCCTGTGCCTCAGCGAGGATAAGATCGCTCGTTCCTTGGGCGGTTTCGAAAAAGCCATGGCAGAGGCCCTCCGACGAGGCCAAAGCGGCCGGGGAGATAAGTCTAGTTGAGGGCCGGGGGAGGCCGGCCAAATTTCGGTCTCCGGGACGGCCGGGGACTGAACACTTAATGACGTAAATTTTTTTGCTTTAAGTCTAAGAGGAGACGTAATGCGCAGCGACTTGATGAAAAAAGGTTTGACCAGGATACCGCACCGGTCGTTATTGAAGGCCATGGGTTTGACGGACGAAGAAGTGGCTAGACCAATAATCGGCGTCGTCAACGCCAAAAACGACGTCATACCGGGACATGTCCACCTCGACAACGTGACCGACGCGGTCAAGTCGGCGGTCTCCGCCGCCGGCGGGACGCCGCTGGCCTTTCCGTCCATCGGCGTCTGCGACGGCCTGGCCATGGGACATGAGGGCATGAAGTTTTCTTTGGTCAGCCGGGAGCATATCGCCGATTCAGTGGAAATAATGGCCATGGCGCATCCTTTCGACGCCTTGGTCTTCGTGCCCAACTGCGACAAGATAGTGCCGGGCATGATCATGGCCGCCATAAGGCTCAACTTGCCGTCGGTGTTCGTCAGCGGCGGTCCGATGATGCCCAGCTGGAAGCGCGGCCGCAAGCTGACGGTGTCGTCGGCTTTCGAGGCCGTGGGCTTGGCGTCGTTGGGCCGGCTCGACGACGAGGAGGTCAAGTTCATCGAGGACGAGTCGTGTCCCGGCTGCGGGTCGTGCGCTGGCATGTTCACGGCTAATTCCATGAACTGCATGACCGAGGCGATCGGCTTGGGACTGCCGGGGCATGGCACCATTCCGGCCGTCCACGCCGGGCGAATCAGGTTGGCCAAGCAAGCCGGCGGCCAAGTGATGCGCCTGCTGGCTCAAAACGTGCGGCCCCGCGACATCGTGACGGCGCAAAGCCTGCGCAACGCCTTGGCCGCGGACATGGCCTTGGGCTGCTCGTCTAACACGGTTTTGCATTTGTTGGCCATCGCTCATGAGGCGGGCTTGGAGCTGTCATTGGAGGACATCAACGGCGTGAGCAAGGCGACCCCGCATTTGGTCAAGCTTAGCCCGGCCGGGCCCGACGTCTTGGCCGACCTCGACCAGGCCGGTGGCGTTCAGGGCGTGCTCAAGCGCTTGGCCGAGCTGGGGCTGCTGGACCTCGAGTGTCTCACGGTCACGGGCCGGACGTTGGGAGAGAATTTGCGGTCGGCGGCCGTTTACGACGACGATGTGATCAGGACCCTGGAGCGGGCCCATTCGGCGGACGGCGGCTTGGCGGTGCTGTGGGGCAATTTGGCGCCGGACGGGGCGGTGGTCAAGAAAGGGGCCGTGCTGCCGGAAATGATGACTCATCGCGGGCCGGCAAGGGTTTTCGACCAAGAGGAGGACTGCACGGAAGCCCTCTTGGCCGGACGCGTCAAGCCGGGCGACGTGGTGGTCGTGCGCTACGAGGGACCCAAAGGCGGGCCGGGCATGCGGGAAATGCTCACGCCGACGGCCACGTTGGCCGGGCTGGGCTTGGACTCCAGCGTGGCGCTGATCACCGACGGGCGTTTTTCCGGGGCCTCCAAGGGGGCTTCCATCGGCCACATTTCTCCGGAAGCCGCCGCCGGCGGACTGATCGGCCTAATTGAGGAAAATGACGAGATAGCCGTAGACATCCCCAACAACCGCCTGGAACTGCTGGTGCCGCCGGAGGTCATCGAGCGCCGTCGGGCCGCTTGGCGGCCCAAGGTCAAGCCGGTGACGCGCGGCTGCCTGAGCCGTTATCGCCGGCAGGTGACGTCGGCCAACACGGGGGCCGTTTTGGGCGACTTGGATTGAACGTCGGAGAGATGGCCGCCAGCGTTCAGGGCGGAGAGGCGCCTGAGGCGGTCTTGGCGCGAGTCTCGGGCGCCATGGTTGACGCTGGCGTCAAGGCTATTTTACGCGCGAGACGCCGACGACGATCAGCGCCAAGCCGACGGCTTGGAGGGCAGTTAAGCTTTCGTCGAGGAGGAGAAAACCGAACAGGAGCGTGACGGCCGGGCCGATCATGCTCAAAGAGGCGGCTTTGGAGGCTCCCAGCAAGGCGATGCCGACGCTGAGCGCGTAGCAGGGCAAAACCGTGGAGAAGACGGCCATCAGGCCAGCCAGCAGATAGACGGCGAAGGGCACTTGCAGAGCCCAAAAGTCGCGAGCGAGGAAAAAATGGACAAAGGCGGCGAGGCTGGCGACGGTCATGATCAGCGAAATGAACATGACCATGTTTGCGGCGCGAAAAAAGCGGTCCACGGCCGTGAGATAGGCGGCGTATAGGGAGGCGGAAGCGAATATGTACAGGCAGCCTTTAAGGTAGCCGGCGCCGGGCGAACTCAGGTGTGGCCAGAGCATCAAAAGCAGGCCGGAGTAGCAGACGGCTTGGGCCGCGAGCAAGGACGACGACGGCCACCGGCGAGTGAGGACCAGTTCGATGAGGACCACCAACGTGGGGTAGAGAAAAAGGATCATGCGCCCCAGAGTCGCGTCGACGTGGACCAGGCCGGAAAAATCCAAATAAGCCGAGCCGTAGTAGCCCACGAAGCCCAAGACGGCCACGAGAGCCCAGCGTCGGGCGCCCAGACGGAGGTTCCAGCGGCCGTTGGCCGCCTGCCAAAAAAGCACCGAGCTGAAAGCCGCGCCGGCCACGCTGAGACGCAGCGTCAAAAGAGTCAGGGGGTCCACGCCGTGGCGGTAGGCCAGCTTGGCCAAGACGGTTTTGAGGGCGAAGCCCGTGGCGGCGAGCAGGGTCAGGACGACGCCGAGCCGTTGCTGGTTGCCGTGGGTCAAGGTTGTCCTCCGCCAAGCGATGGAAGGGGCATGAAAGAAAAACGATAAGAAAAAAGCCGGGGCCGCTGGATGTCGGCGGCCCCGGCTTTTTTGAGGCCTGCGTCAGTCTTGTTCCGCTTCGCGGACGGACTGGTCGGCGTCGCTCCAATTGTGGTCGGAGTCGACCGTCAGCACCTGGCCGGCGCCGCGCCCGAAGGTTTCCGGCGCGTACATTTCCTCGGCCTGGGGGCCGGGCGTCGGATAGCGGCCGGGCGTGACCGGGCGGACCAGATAGGAGAGGGTGTAAACGCCCGCCGGGACGAAATCGGCGTAGACGGCCACGCTTTCAGGCCTAAACTCCTGGCGTTGGTACCAGTTGTTGCGGGGGAAGTCCCAGTCGTCGTCCTGGTCGGTCAGAGGAATCAGGGTTTGGTCTTGGTCGAGCAAAGTGAAGTTGACGGTCTCAAAGCCGGCCGGCACCCGATCCTCCAAAACCAGGTTGCGCCGGTCTTCGGCGTTCATCATGGTGACGGTGACGCGCACCACCTGACCTCGGCTGAAAATGACGCGACCTGGCTTTTCTTCGGTCGGCCGCACTACGGCGTAGGAGCGTGAGAGCATCAGCGACGTCGAGATTTCCGGCGTCAAGTCGGGTTCGAGGGGGGCCGAGGCGAGGCGAATCGAAGCCCAAAGCTGCCCCTGGCCGGCGAGGTCGAAATTGACGGCGTCCGCGCCGTCGAGTTCGGTCATGGGCAGCTCAAAGGACACCGCTCGGTCCCGGAAGGATTTGAAGGAGGCCGAGATTATTTCGCGCTCGGTCGCTGGTCCGTTGGAGGCGGTTTTTGGTCGAGCGCCGGCTTGGTCGCCGTCCTCCGGGGCGCTCAAGCGGACGGAGGCCTCCAAGGTTGGGTTTTCCGGTTCGGTCAATTCCAGATAGGCCGACAGGGCCAAAAGACCGTAAATGTTGGACTGCGTGGTGGAAAAATGGCCGCCCTTGGTGCGGTCGACCAGCTCGCGGGCCAGGCCCGGCATAAGCTCGTTGTGAGGCGAGGCCTGGGTCAATGTCAGCAGAGCCAAGGCGGTCAGCTTGTCTTCGTCGAGCCACAGCCACGGCGCTCTGTCGCCGGTGATTCTGACCCGGCCGGCGGACACGTCGAAGCGGTTGAGGACGAGAGGCAAAAGCTGCAACAGCATTTGGCTTCTGGCGTTGGATTTAGGCAAATAAGCCGCGGCCAAGGTCAAATTGAGGAGATCGGCAGTCGGCAGGGCGTGCGCCTGGGCCAGGTGCGGTTCTAGATAGATGATTTGGACGTAATTGGTCCTCGCCAGCACGGAGTTGACGTAAATAGATGTCGAAGGACGCTGGTCGATGTGCCGGAATAATTCGTCTTCGGGATTAGACAAAAAGTTCAACAAAAAATTGGTGGCAGAGGTGATTGCCGTGGGTTCGATCTCAAAACCGTCTTGACGAGCCGACAGCAGAAAATCCAAGACGTAGGCCGTGACCGTTGGCGAAAAACGTCGTTTGTACGAGTCGGAATCGGGCCAGATTGGAAAGCCGCCGTTGGTTTGGATGGATTGGAGGAAGGCGATGTGCCGCTGGACTTGGGCGCGGCTGCGCGTCTCGCGTTCGGGGTCGGGACGGTAGCGGTCCTTGAGCCGCAACCACAAAAGCGAGGAGTAGGCCATGGAGGTCGTCTGCTCCACGCATTGGTGGCGGTAGTTGGCCAGCCACTCGAAGGACGCGGTCAGCGTCGAGGCCAGGGAAGGCGACAACTCGACGAAAAGGCCGCCTCGGTTGGGATCTCGGCCTTCGGGCGGGGCCAAAACCGTCGTGGAGAGGCCGGGGCCGATTTGGAGGTAGCTGGCCTGGGAGGTTTGGCGGTTGACGGGTAGCACGGGCAGGCGCCAGAGGACTTGGTCGGTTTCGTCGCCCATTTCGACCCAATAGGTCGTTTCGGCCTGGCCCAAGGTTTCGGCCGCGACGGGAAAGCCGACTTCTTTGGATTCGCCGGGCGATAGCTCGATTTCACGCGTCAGTTGTCCGTCGAGGCTTCGCAGGCCTTGGGCCTTGAAGGTCACCTTGGCCCGGCCGGCGTTTTGGCTGCGGTTGGAGACGACGACCGAGGCCAAGAAACGGTCGCCTAAGCCGGCGTAAGCGGGGAGCGAACTGCGCAGCAGGAGATCTTTCGTGACCAGCAGCTGGCCTTGGCCAGTGCCGGACCGCCGGCCGTGGCCGGTGGCCACGGCGAAAATCTTGAAGGTGGTCAGGTTGTCGGGCAGCTTGAAGGAGGCCGAGCCGCGGCCCTGATCGTCCAAGGCCGCGGCCGGGACGAAATGGGCCAGATTTTTAAAATTGGAGCGCAGCGCCAAGGCCGCCTGGCTGTCGAACGGCTCGCCCCCGCCGCCGGCCTCCGAGGCGCCCTTTTCGGCCCAATTGCGGCGGCCGACGAGCGCGGAGATGGGGTTGGCCGTCAGCACGGCCAAGGGTCGGAGCTGCGAAAACAAGGTGTTAGGGAAATAGGTGTCTTCGCCGCCCACTTGGACGACTGAGGCGTCCACCACGACCAGAGCGACTTCGGCTTGCGCGAAAGGGGTCGTCCCGTCGCGGTCGAAGACCTGAAAGTCCACGGCCGCCTCTTGGCCGGGGCGGTACTGCTGGGCTTGAGGCTTGACCTCGACTTTGAGGACGTCGAGATCGAGCGGGACGTTGAGCGTGACGTACCCTTTGCGGATGGCGGGCTTGCCAAGATCGACGTTGTTTTCGTCTGGCTTTTCGGCGATGCGGCCGCGGCTGAGAATGACGGAAACGAAGACGTTGGGGGCGTCGGCGGCGGTCAAGGGCACCTCGAAGACCGGGCTGTGGTCGACGACGTCCACGACCTGGGAGGAGCGCACGCCGGACCGTTCGACCGTCACCAAGGCCTGGCCGGAGGCGAAGGGGCTTTGGACCAGGATTTTGGCCACGTCGCCGGGCTCGTATGCCGGCTTGTCGGCCACCAAGGCGACGAGCTCGTCGTTCGAGTAGCGCCAGCCCACCGCGCCGTCGCCGGTGGCGTAAAAGGAGACGGCCGCCTCGTTGCGCCGGCCCTCGGAGTCTTTAAGCTCGGCCTTGAGCCAGTAGAAGCCGGGGGCCGGGGGCGTGAGCTCGACGGGGGCCACGTCTTTGTTCACCGGCTGGGACAGCTTGAGGATCTCTTGGTCCGAGGCTTTGGAGCTGTAAAGAAAGGCGCTGCCCGGACCTTTGCGGCGGACGGTGTTCCAGGAGCGGCGATAGAGGGTCAGCTCGACGTCGGCTTGAACCAGTTGGCCGTCTGGCGAGGCCGCGGTCAGATCGACCGCCATGGGCTGGCCGCTGCGGTTGAGGAAGGAGCGGAGCTTGAGGGCCGGGTAAACGGCGGCCGGATGGACGAGGAGCTCCTGTCGGCGGTGAATCTCGCGGCCGTCCACGTCTTGGGCGCCGATGTTGATCAACAGCAGGCGCGGCTTGGGCCGGCGGTCGGGCTCGGCGACGAATTCGAAGGTCAGCCGACCCTCGCGGTCGAGCTTGGCGGCGCCGGAAGCCAGCGTTTGGGCGGCTGGCCAATAATCCTCGTCTTCCTCGCCGTCGACCAGCTTGGCCAGGTCGTTGACGACGCTGAAGCCTCCCAGGCCCGGCAAGCTGAAGCCGCTGGCCCAGACGACGCCTACCTCGTAGGCGCCCGGCTGTTCGGTCACCGGGGCGCCGAAATGGTAGCGGGCCTCCGCGGAGACGGCGACCTTCTGGCCGTCGTAGACCGCTTCCGGAAGTTTTTGGAAGGTCAGATCGAAGGCCGGCGCCCGGAAGTGCTGGACGCTGAGGTAGCCGATCCATTCGAGCTCGTCGATTTCGTAGGCGAGGCGTCCGGCGATCTCCAGCTCGACGTTGGGGTCTGGGGCCAAATATACCGTGTAGTCGCCGGTCTTGGCCTGGGACGGCAACTCGTAATCGAAGGAAAAAGTTCCGAAGGCGCTGACGTCGACGGTCCGTTGGGCGATGATCGAATAATCGGGATCGGCCAAGACGACCGAGACCCGCTTGCTCGGCAGATCGACCAGCTCGTCGCCGCTCTCCTGACGACTGATGATCTTCAGGCGCAGCGTCTCGCCCGGCTTGTAGATGGGCTGGGCCGTCAAAAGCCAGCTCGCCGAGCGCCTTGCGTCCAAAGGCCAACGCCATTGGCCGTCGAGCTCAACTCGCCAAGGCGAAAAGCCGTCGTTCCAGGCGACGTTCCACAGCGTCATTTGGCCGGCGGCCCTGGCGACGACGTTTAACGACATGGACGAGTCGCCCAGCTCCTCTTGGGGCCGGCCGCCGTATTCGGCGACGAGCTCGTTGAGCTCCAGCCCGCCGGGCAAGGGGGCCAAGCCGTCGGCGCCAGTGACGGTCTTGAAAAGCGAACGACCGGAGGTCGAAAAAAGCTCCACTTCGGCGCCGGCCAGGCCGCGCCCGCTTGAAAGATCAGTGACCCAGGCGGTCGAGCTGTCGCTGCCGATCTTGGCCGTCAGACCGAGATCGGAGACTTGGTGCATGGTGAAGGAGGCTTCCTGGCTTTCCAGGACCGTCACCAGAAACTTGCCGATCAGATCCGGGCCGAACAGTTCGGCCAGATCCAGAGGCAGGGTCGTCGGCATGGTCATGGACGACTTCGGCGGCTTGAGGATTAGGGTCTTGGGCTGAACCGAACTTTTGAGAAATTTGAGGACCTCGACGGCGTTGGGCGTCCAATTGCCGAATTCGAAATCGGCCCCGCTGAGCCGCAGCAGTTCCATGGCCTGCCGCGGTTCGAGGGCGTAGCCCAAGACCTTTATTTCCGGCAAATTGACGGTCTTGATCACGGTTTTGGGGGCGGTTCCGGTTTCGAACAGGCCGTGCCCGTCATCAAGCCAGGCTCTGGGCGCGTAAGGAGCGGCGCTAAAAACCAGCCGTTTTTCCTCGCCCAAGCTCTGGCCCAAAATGTCGGTCAAGCCGGGCTTCAAGGTCAGCCGATAGTCGGCCCCGCCTTGGAGGGGCTCGTGGAAGGATATAGAAGTTCTGGCCTCGGAGAAAGCGCCGTAATAATTTTCGTGGCTGTCATCCGAATAGGACCCTTCGGCCCCTTCGGTCTCGTCGCCGCTCTTTTCGGCGCCGTCGTGCCGTTCAGCCGCCCGCTCCGCCTCCAGGCGTCGCTTGAGCTCCGTCAGCGCCGCCAGAGGCGGCTCGGACTCGAGATGATCGACAAGCTCGGCGAGAACGACAGGATTGGAAAAGTTGAGGGAGAACCAGCTGTCGGGCGGGTCGAGCACCAGCTGCGAGCCTCGCTCCTCTAGGCCGCGATGGCTGACCAGCAGCGGGCCGTGGGAACGGAAAGAAAAAGCCTTGATCGCCTCCGAGGTTGCCGTCGGCCCGTCGAGAGAGATCAGGCCGGCGTCGATGACGAGCGCGCAGTCCGCTTCTCTGGGCAGATCTTGGACGGGCGCCGTCAGGACATCGAATTGAGCGTAGCGTTGGTTTAGGCGATCAATTTCATCGTCCGCCGGGAATTCGGCCGGCGTTTCGCTTTTCTGACCTTGTTGATCCGTGCAGACGTAGCGACTTTTGGCCTTGAGCGAATCTAGATTGATCTTTTGATTGAAGGAAATCAGCCACAACGGTCTTTTTAGCGTTTCGGCGGTTATGGATCCGGAGAGATAGGAGTTTTTAACGGCAACGGAGGGCAGGGTCACCGTAACTGAGCTGCCTTCCTCCAGCACGTCGCCAGAAAGAGCTCTTAGGCCGGCTTTGAGCTGAGCCTTCAAAACAAGGCTGCCGGTCAGGGGCTTGTCGGGCAAAAAAGCCAAGACGTATTGATTGAGCCACCTGAGGCGTCCTGGGAGAGGCGGCTCGAGGATCATCAGGTCTTGGTCGACATTGGCGTAATCGCCCAAGGCGACCATGGGCTGGTTGAACATGACGACCAGCTGGCTGAACTTTTGCGCCTGGCCGTCCGGCAGGAAGTTGAGGATTTTGAGGCCCGTGCCTGGCGCGGCCGTCGGCGCCGACTGGACGGCGGTTGAAAGCTCGTCCGACGGGCTAGGCGCGGAGGCGGCCGCCAAATTGTTCTTCTGCGGGGCGTCGGCCGACTGAGAGCTCGTTTGAGCGTCGCCGGCCGACGGGGCCGTAGACGCGGACTCTTGGCAAGCCGGCAGGCCCAGCCAAAACATGGCAAGAAAAAGCATTAAATAAATTTTATTTAAAGTCATAAAAACTCCAAAATAAAATGGCGTAATATTATTGATTGTCTGGTTTGGGTGGCGAGGCCGCCTCGCCCGACGCGCCAAGCCAGGCGGCCAGCGTCGCGGGCGGACCGGCGGGCGCGTCGAGGGCCGCCGAACACGCCGCTCAGCGCGTTCGGCGGCTGCGCCGAACTGTCGAGGCAGGGCCCGGGCCGCGTTTGACCGGACCTCCGTCGGCCCGACGTCTGTCGGACGACAAGTTGTTTCTGGCTTGCGCGGCTGCCATGGCGTCCAGTTGTCTTTCGCTCCGCCGCCTCCGTTGGCCGTTCGATCGGTTGGCCGTTCGATCGGCGGCGTCCGGTTGTCGCGCGGTCGGCCGCGGTCCTGGTCAGGGTCGTCCTTCGTCGATGATGACGGCCGCAAAGACCAGCGGTTCGGCGCCAGCGTTGTCCAAAGCGTGCCCTTCGCCTTGCCGCGTCAAGGTGAGATCGCCCGCGGCGATTGGATATTGCCGGCGGTCGGCGTCCGTGTAGAGGCCTTGGCCTTGGATGAAGTAATATATTTCCTCGTTGGTCTCATGGACGTGAAAACCCAGGCTCGCGCCGGGCGGCAAGGTGTTGACGGCGACCATGCCCGCTCTGGTCCGCTCTGGACGATTTGCGTCGTTCAAAAAAGTGTTGGAAAAAATTTGGCCGACTCCGCCTTTGGCTTTGTCGATCGTCGCCTTGACGGCGTCTTTATCTTTAAAAATCATTAAGGTCTCCTTGTCCACGCTAGGCATAGAAATTTGCGAATTTAAAAAATTTTAAGGATGAGGCGTAAAAAAATTACCGCCGAGGTTGCGCCCTGGCTCGGCTGCAAGCGGCGAGCGGTCGGCTCCTGACGGTCGGCCTCAGGCGGCGGCTCCATTTCAATGTTGCGCCTGGGATTTATCCTAGCACATTTCCGCCTATCCAGGGCGTTTTTCAACGCCATGGACCTCCCCGCGCGGTCCGGGGGCTGTCCGCGCCTCTTTGACATAAGGCTCCGGGCGCCATTGGCCTTTCTCGACGACTTTTTGTCGCCGGCCTGTCGCCGCCCCCCAATCGCCGCAAGCCTCGACGGGAGCGGACTTTGGCGGCTGGCGTGGCGCCGGTTGGTCCGAGCAGGCGAAAATAAATTTTTCGCCGGGGGTTGATTTGGGCTAAAGAGTGTTTATCTTATAATTGACGGAGGGAAAAACGGCCGAAAGGCAGCGGCTCCCGAGGTCTTTCTCAGGCTGCCGGCCGAACCCGGGGCCCGCAAGGGCCCAAGCGGAGCGCCGTGGCTGGGCGCCCTGCGGGCGAGGCTCAAGGCTGAGAAATGGGGTCGGGCGACCGATCGCCTATTCCGATCCAATTTCAGTACCAACCTTTATTGGTATCCTGCCTATTATACGACTGCACATATTCCATTCCATTACAGACGGGGCGTGCCCCGTCGCCTGCCTATTTAGCGGCGGATCCGAAAGGATCCGCCGTCTTGCTTTTATGGCCGTTTGTTTGGGCGCCGGCCTGAACAGGAAGCGCGTTTGAGTCAAAACCTTCGACAGTCAGCCGGCCGCCAAGACTCTGTCGGCGTCGGCGGCCGAAGGCGTCGGGGCGTTCGTCAAAGCGTCGGCCGACGCCAGCGAATTTCGCCGTCGACGATGACGGCCGCGGCCCGGCCCTGGAAACGTCGGCCGTCGAAGGGGCTGTTGCGGCTCTTGGAGAGGGATTCCGCCACTCGATAGACGAACGCCTCCTGAGGATCGACCAGCGTCACGTCGGCCGGGGCGCCAGGCCGCAGCGTGCCGCCGGGGAGCTTCAAGAGCTTGGCCGGCTGGGCCGAAAGCGCCTCCGCCAGCCTTGAAGGCGGCAGCGCCAAAGCTCTCAACAGCTCCAACGTCAACGGCAAGGCCGTTTCCAGGCCGATGGCCCCGAAGGCGGCGTCGGAGAATTCGACTTCCTTTTCCAGCGACGAGTGGGGCGCGTGGTCGGTGGCCACCACGTCGATGGTTCCGTCGGCCAAGCCCTGCCGCAAGGCCTCCCGATCGGCCGCAGCGCGCAGAGGCGGATTGATTTTGAAGTTGGCGTCGTATTCGCCTACATCCTCGTCGGTCAAAAAAAGATAGTGCGGGGCCGTCTCGCAGGAGACCGGCAGACCTTCAGCCTTGGCCGCCCGGATGAGGGCCAGGCCCGAGGCGGTCGAGACGTGGCAGATGTGCAAAGGCTTGCCCGTCAGCCTCACCAGGGCCAGATCCCTGAAAATGGCCATTTCCTCGACCTGGGCCGGCTGGCCGGGCAGGCCCAGCCGGGTCGAGACCCGACCCTCGTGGATGAGCCCGCCGGGCGCCAACGTGGGCTCCTGGGCATGGCTCAGCGGCAGCAGATCGCAGACGTGGGCGTAGTCCAGCGCCCGGCGCATGACCGCGGCGTCGGCCACCCAGCTGCCGTCGTCGGTGAGGGCGGCCGCCCCGGCCCGCTTGAGAGCGTCGTATTCGGTCAGCTCCTGGCCTAGGCGGCCTTTGGTCAAGGCCGCGCTTTGCATCAGGCGGGCGCCGCCGGCTTGGGCCCCGCGGGCGACGAGGCTCTTGACCAAGTCAGCCTGATCGACGGGCGGGGAGGTGTTGGGCATGGCCAGCACGGCGCAGAAGCCGCCGGCGGCCGCTGCGGCCAGGCCGGAGACCAGGTCTTCTTTGTGCTCGTGGCCCGGATCGCGCAGGTGCACGTGCATGTCGATGAGGCCGGGCAAGACCCACAGGCCCTGGGCGTCGAAGACGAGGCGGTCTTCGGCAGGGATGGCGCCGGGGCCGGCGACGGCGGCCACCCGCCCGTCGGCCAGCAGCAGGTCGGCCGGTCCGTCGAAGCCCTGGACCGGGTCGATCAGGCGGCCGTTTTTGACGATGATGGGGCGTTGGGGCATAAGCCGGCCCCCGCGGGGGCCGCACCTCCTTGAAGCTGGGCCGCGGGAAAGTCTCGCGGCTGGCGAAAGAGCGAAAAAGGCCATATGCGAAAAGGCAAGAGCGAAAAGGCAAGAGCGAAAAAAGACCGGAGCGGAAAAGGCCGGCGCCTCGAAGCGGCAAAAAAGCGGGCTGACCGACGACCGGCTTCGGCCGCTTATGACCTCTCGGCCGGCGTCCGGCGCTCGGCGTTGTCAATAAGCAGATACAAAAGAGCCATGCGCACCGCCACGCCGTTGGTCACCTGCTCGAGGATGACCGAGCGCGGGTGATCGTAGACTTCCGGGGTCATCTCGACGCCTTGGTTGACCGGACCGGGGTGCAGCACCAGACAGTCGGGCTTGGCCAGGGCCAAGCGCTCGAGATTGAGGCCGTAGACTCGGGCGTACTCGCGGGCGCCAGGGAAGAGCCGGCCGGATTGCCGTTCGAGCTGGATGCGCAGCATGATCACCGCGTCGGCCCCCTCGACGGCCGGCTCGGGCCGGGTGTGGACCGAAACGCCGTATTCTTCGGCCAAGCCGCCGACCAGCATCGAGGGCGGACCGGCCACGGCCACTTTGGCCCCCAAGCGGGTCAGGCCGATCATGTTGCTGCGGGCCACGCGGCTGTGGGCCAGATCGCCGATGATGGCCACCTTGAGGCCGGCGACGCGACCTTTGAGGCGCCTGATGGTCATCAGATCCAGCAAGGCCTGGGTCGGGTGGGCGTGGGCCCCGTCGCCGGCGTTGAGAACCGGGCAGGCCAAACGTTGGCCCAAAAAGGAGGAAGCTCCGGAGGCCGCGTGGCGCATGACCAAGGCGTCGGGATTCATGGCCATGATGTTGCGGGCCGTGTCCAGCAGCGTCTCGCCTTTGGCCATCGACGAGCCGGAGGCCGACAGGGCCGTGGTGTCGGCCGACAGGCGCTTGGCGGCCACTTCGAAGCTCAAGCGGGTCCTGGTGGAGTTTTCGTGAAAAAAAAGCACCACGAGCTTGCCGCGCAGCGTGGGCACTTTTTTTATTTCGCGTTCCGAGACTTCCCGAAAGGTTTCGGCGACGTCCAGCGTCGCGTGGATGTGCTCGGCGGTCAATTGATCGAGATCGATGAGATCCTTGGGCCAGACCAGACTCTCCAAAGACATGGGCTCTACTCCGGCGCCGTGCCGCGGCGCATGTTGGACCGGACAAAAAAAAACCCCTCTCAGGAGGGGTCCGAGACCGCGAAGGCGAAAAAAAGAAAGCGCTCGGCTCGCGCCGGGCAGTGGACGAGCGGTTGATTCAGCCGCGTCATCGGTTATTCTATTTTGAGGCCCAGACGATTGAGCCTGAGCCTTTGGAAAAATGGCAGGCCTCGGGTCGAGTCCCAGGACCAATAAAGGCGCCAAGCCTTGCCGCGCAGCAACGAAGCGTCCACAAAGCCCCAGCCGCGCGAGTCGTTGGAGAAGTCGCGGTTGTCGCCCAACATGAAATAATGGCCTTCCGGCACGGTCACCGGGCCAAAGTTTCGGTTGACGACGCGGTAAGGGGTGTCGTAGTGGCCGTGAGGATCGTCAATGGGGACGTTGTCGACGAGGAGGCGACCCTCGACGATTTGAACCGTTTCGCCAGGCAGGCCCATGACTCGCTTGACGAAGTCGGTCTTGGGATCTTTGGGAAACTTGAATATGACCACGTCGCCTCTTTGGGGGCGGCCTGACCCGAACAGCACTTGGTTGGTGAAAGGATTGCGCAGTCCAAAGGAAAATTTGGTCACCAGCACCCGGTCGCCTTCCAAAAAGGTCGGCACCATGGAGCTGGAGGGAATGTGGAAAGCCTGGACGATGAACGAGCGAATGAACAAGGCCAGCACGACGGCCAGGGCGATGGCCTTGCCGTATTCCCAAACTTGCAGACGCCAGCCGGCGACGGGCGGCGCAGACGCCGGCGCGGCGACGGCCGCCGCCTGAGCGGCGGCGTTTGGGAGCGACTTTTTCTTTTTGTCTTTTTTCTTCATTGGGGTTTCCGGCCAGGCCTCGATGAGCTCGACGGCCGGAGGCGGCCGAGCGACTTGGCCGCCGCGGCGGCCCGCCTGGCTCCCTTCCGGCGAGGGGCCTGAGCTGGATGATTCTACCTCAGAGGGCTGCCAATGTCCACACGACGCCCGCCGCCGGCCGGCTCTATGATATAATGTTCAAGCTGGAATAAAATCCGCGCTCCGGCGGAGGCGTTGGCGCGACGCCTGCCGAGAGCCTGCGAGCCGGCGGGGACCCCGCCAGTTTGAAGAACGTCCCAGGGCGGCGCGGTCGAGGCGGCCCGCGCGTCGACCTGATTGCGTTTTTTAATTCAAGCTTTGGAAATTATTAGGTAAATTTTATAAACTGCCGTTTTGGAAATTCGACGTTTTCGACGGCGACCAATGTGGCGGCGGCGTCCGCGGCAGCTGTCGCGCCGGCGACCGGGCGCCAGGAATGCAGCCCCAAGGCGGAGTCGCCGGGGAGGGACGCCGGCTGGGCGTCGTTCTGCCGTCGCGTCTCCCTTCGTGTCTGTCCGGTGTTCTTCGTTTTTTTAGGCCTCTCAGGGGCGGTCGTGATCCAAATTTTAATAAAAATTAAAAAATTAAACCAAAAAATAATTAAGAGGCTCTCGACGGCGGCGCTGTGTCTGGTCGTCTCAGGCTGCTTCGGGCCGGGCGCCGCGCCCGGAGGCAACTGCGGCCCGGCGCCGCCCGCCCGCCAGAGCCAAGATCCGGCCCCGGCCTCCCAAGCCGAGTTGGCCGCTCAACTGGCCAAGGCCTTGGGCGATCCCGACCTGAAGATGCTTTTTTTGGGGCCGGCGAGGTCGGCGGCGGTCCGGTACCGTTACTGGACCGAGCGCCGTTGGCAGGGCTCGGCGGGACTGGTCGCCGTCCGCGGCCGGGGCCAGGGGACCATTTTTGGCGACGGCGGGGCGGCTTTGGCTGTGTACGTCTTGGACCACGAAGGCCGGCTGGCGCTGGCGACGCCCCGCTTGGAATGGACCGACGTCGAACCGCCTCTGTACATTTTGGGGGTGGTTGACGAGACCAAAGTCGGAACTTGGCGCTCGCCCAGACCATTGGGCTTGGACCGGGAGACCGAAAAGCGTCTGAAGAGCTTCCGGACGGCGCCTTTGGACGATTTGCCTTTTTATCAATAAATCGTCGTGGGAGCTATTATTTTAAGGCAGTCTGCTTTATAAGTTATAACTTTGGCCTGAAACGCCATCTAACCAGATCAGGACAGATGGCCGACAATCAATCAATCAATCAATCAATCATTCATTCCACTGTCGGCCGGTTCAGGCCTAGAAAGGCGAAAAAATGTCCGATACAGGCAATAGTTTAGATGATATAACTTTGCAAGAGGCTAAAAATGCCTTGGAAGATCCAGAAAAGGGCTCCCTGAGAGTCCTTAAGGCCTTGGGACGCCTACGTGATCAGTATACCGTGCTCCTAGCCGAAGGAGCCCTCCGACTGGAAGTCCAAAACGATCTAGAACTCGTGGCCGCCGAGGCGGCTTTGGAGGCCTACGCAGCTGAGCTAGCCGAAGATGGGTTAGATCCGCCCAAAGTCAACATTGTGCGACTCAGAGCGGCCTTCAAATGATATTTTTGTCATATCGCTCGCCTTGGAGGGTTAAACATAGTTTTATTCAAAGCAACTTGATTAATAAAAACTAGAATGAGTATTTTTATGTAAAAAAAAGAAATTTAATTGTATGTTTATTAGAATAAAAGCTAACATAAAACAACAATAGGGACTAGATGATCATGAATTAAGGCTAATATAAAAACTTTAAATGTTAAAGTTAATAAAATTATTAAGTTGGTTTTTTAACTTTAGATGTTTTATCGAAAAGAGAAGCTCATAATTAGCAAAATTAGAACATAAAACGAATACAATGCTAATATTATGGATTAAATTGAGCTCGTTGACTTAATTAATATGAGTTGACTAATAATATTCGAGAAATTCTTAAAAACTTTTCCTATATGTTAAAAACAACTAAATGTACTAAATGGTTTGTTTTAACACTGAAATTAATAGATTTGCCAAAATATTTTTAATTTTTTTCTTTTAATAAATTTAATAATATAATTATAAAAATAATACCTAACTATCTGCGGTTATACAATATATTAATTAATTTTTTTTGAATATTTCGAAAGATTTATTTGATAAATATAAACAGAAAAAGGTTATTTCCAACTGACATTATGACCGATTTGAGAAATAAAATTCTCGATATCTATAATAGTTACTCGTGGGATGGTGAAACTTGAGTATTTAATCACTGATCAGTTCTAAATTACTAATAAAAGTAAATTAGATATTTTTTTATAATCAGGCTCGCTGTCATTTTTTTATTAAATTAATTAAAGATCGTAGAATAAATTTTAATTATTTTAAAAATAAATTGGCGATCATAGAAATATTAATTTTAATATTGTAAATATAGGTGAATTAAAGCGTGCTGCATTAATATTTCAGCCCGGCTATCTGACTGTTTGGATGATATAGAAAATTTAGCCTCTAAATATCATTTATATTATTAAATTTAAAAATTAAAGCATCTATGACGTCGTTATTGCTCGATTTTAAAGAGTCTTTTGATGATCCGCTAAGACACTGATTCAGGTCATGGCTGCGTTGTCGGCCTTTTCCGCCAAAGATGCCAATTTATTTTAAGAGAATTTTGGGGCCGTCTTGGCCAATATTCCGTATAATCACCATATGAAGTTCATTGTCATCTGAACACGAAGATTAGAAATTATGGCATTAGTATATTAATTTTATTATTTGTACAGAATAAAACAAGTTAACCTTTTAGAATTGGTTGCGCGATGGCGCCCCAGGCGACGCCGGAAGCCTGGCCACGGGCGACGGTCCGACAAGAGGCCGGCCGGCGCCGCGTTTGAAATCTGCTCCTGGTCGCCTTTCGGCCTCCCCCAAACGAAATCTGCCGTCGAAAGCGCCTTGAATGCTACCTTAAGTTAGGATATATTCATTGCTTCAGGCGCCTCCTGACAGTTCAAGATCCTGCGCCTTGAGCGGCGGGCGGCCGACGCCTCGCGGCGGCGCTCCCGTCGTTTTCTTCCGTGTTCCGCGCCCTCAGTCGGCTCGCCGCGGCTTGGGCCTCCTCCGGATTCCGGGTCCGGAACCTGTCAAGGCCGCGGCTTGCAACCGCCGCGATCAGATCCGCCGCCAGACTGGGCGGCCGCCCCGGCCGGCGCCTTCAAGCCGACCCATGGAGACCGCCCCACATGAGCGCTCTGGACATCGCCCTCTCCGTCATTCTTTCCTATTTTTTCATACGCGGCATTTTCAGAGGTCTGGTCAAGGAAATTGTAGGCATTCTAGGGCTGTTCGTGGCTTTTTGGGCGGCCAGCGCCTATTGGCGCGCCGGCGCCGAGCAGCTCAGGCCGGTCATTGACAACGACATCTACCGCTCTGTTTTGAGCTTCGTGATCATTTACCTCATTATTTATTTTCTCATAGGCTTGATGTCGCTCTTCGTCGACAAGATCGTCAAAGTGACCATCACGCCGCTGTGCAGCGGCCTGACCGGCGGCGTCTTGGGCGTCATCAAGGGCGCGGCTCTGTCGATCGTCTTGCTGACGGCCGCGACGGCCTTCATCAAACCCGACATGCCCTTTTACACCGAGTCGGCGGCCTGGACCAAAATCGCCCCGTTGTGCGAGCAGGTCAAAACCTGGGTCCCCGAAACGCTCCGGCGTCTGATGAATCAGCGCGGCCCCGTCGTCTCCGGCGATTTGCGCGGCGCCCAGCCCCCCGCGGCCGCCGTCCCGCCCGCCCGGCCCTCGCCGGGCCGCGTGGCGCCTGGCCAAGGACCGGCGGGCGCGCCGGCCCCGCCGACCGACTTCGCGAGCCTCAAGGCCCTCGTGGAGAACTTTGCCGACCGCGTGTCGCCAGCTTGGCGCGAGCGCGTGGCCTCGCTCCTCCCCGAGCAGGTCGATTCCGAGCTTTTGCGGCAGTTCGTGCAGGACAACCGAGCCCTCTTCGTCTCCGTCAGAACCGAGCCGGCCCCGGCTTGGCCGCGGCCGGCCCAAGAATGAGCGCCAGACGTCCAGCGGCGGCGGCCTCGCCGCCGTCGCCTCCGCCTGCCGGGCCCAGCCCCGACGCGGCGGCGGCCTTGGCCCGCCTCGGCCAGCTCCTCGACGCCCTGCTGGATCCGGCGCAGGGTTGCCCGTGGGATCGCAGCCAGACCACCAAGAGCTTGACCGAAGATTTTTTGGAGGAAGTCTACGAGCTGCGGCAAGCCCTCCTGGAAGACCGGCCCGCGGACGTGCTGGAGGAGGCCGGAGACGTGGCCTTCTTGCTGGTCTTTTTGGCCCGTCTGACTCAAAGCGCTTGGAACTTCGGCCTGGCCCAGATGCTCGACGCGGCCGTCGACAAGATGGTGCGTCGCCACCCCCACGTCTTCGGCCACACGGAAGTCGCCGAGGATTTGGAAAGTTTCCTCAAGCTGTGGCACCGCCTCAAACGGGCCGCCAAGCCTCAGGGCGGCGTGCTGGCCTCGGTGCCCACGGCCTTGCCGGCCTTGACCCGCTGCCATCGTCTGGCCCAGAAGGCTGGGCGGGCGGGCTTCGATTTTCC
Source organism: Deltaproteobacteria bacterium (assembly GCA_031269485.1). GTDB lineage: Bacteria > Desulfobacterota > Desulfarculia > Adiutricales > Adiutricaceae > JAISZC01. The sequence goes on along the minus strand of JAISZC010000079.1, from coordinate 14,425 downwards.
GCATGCGGCCGACGTCAGGCGCGCGTTGTCTTTGGAGCTGGCCGAATTGGACGCCGAGCTGGCCGTTTTGGGGGATTTGACCGCCTTCGACAAGAGCAAGGGCTTGGACAAGGCCCTCGCGGCCAGAGTTGAGCACGAAATAGGCGACGTCTTGGCCAGCGTCGTCAATTTGGCTCGTTTGCTGGGCTTTTCGGCCGAAAAGTCTTTGGACGCCTACAATCGACGCTTCATTGGACGCTTTGAGGCCATGGAGGCCGCTTTGGCGCAACGGGGCTTGAAACCTGAGGAGGTCGGGCCGACGGAACTGGAGCGGCTGTGGCAGGAGGCCAAGAACGTCGAAGGTTCGGCGGCCGGGGCCGTCCTAGGGCGTGGCGTCAAAAAAGCTCAAACGTCCGCGAAGCCGACGCCCAAGACGCCGCTGAAGACGGCGGCGAAAAAAGCTTCGAAGACATCTCCGAAGGCTTAGAGGCCCGGCAAGAAAGAATGGACCTTAAAGCTTCAAAAGTGGCCCAAAGTCAGAAAAAGCGTATCGCCCAGGAAAAATTGGACGCCTTGGGCCATGTGGACGGTCAAGAGGCCTTGAAGTCGCCGAAGCCGCAAACGCCCCAAGCCCCACGAAAGCCACCAGCGCCTCAAAAAGGCCAAAAGGACGGCCAGGCCGGCCGGTCGGCGCCGGCCCTGGCGGCGCAGACGGTCTGTCTGGTTTCCTTGGGCTGCCCAAAAAATCTGGTTGACAGCGAGCGCCTCTTGGGCAGATGCGTCGATGGCCTGGGGCTCAGGCCCACCGCCGAGCCGGAGCAAGCCGATTTGCTGCTGGTCAACACTTGCGCCTTCATCCAGCCAGCCGTCGAGGAGGCCGTCGAGACCATCCTCGATCTGGCCGCCAGGCGCAAGCCCGGAGCCCGTCTGGTCGTGGCCGGGTGTCTGGCCGCCCGCTACGGGGCGTCATTGTCCCGCGAACTCTCGGAGGCCGATCTGCTTCTGGCGCCGGCCGAGTACGGCCAGTTCGCCGAAAAAGTCTCCGTACTGCTGGGCCGGCGGCCGCCTGACTCGTCGGGCGGACCGTGGGCCGCGTCTTTCGAGCAATGGGCCCGGCGGACGGCCACCCCGTCGTGGCGGGCTTGGCTCAAGGCGGCCGAAGGGTGCGACAACCGTTGCGCCTATTGTCTGATTCCCGCCATTCGCGGTCCGTTGCGGCCCAGGCCTCTCGACGAGCTTTTGGCCGAGGCCCAAGCTTTGGTCGCGTCAGGAGTCAAGGAGCTGACCCTGGTGGCCCAGGATCTGACCGCCTGGCGCGGCGGGCTGGCGGGCCAGGCCCGCTTGGCCGGCGGCCCAAAAGCTCAAGCCGGCCCAAAAGGCCCCAGGGGCCTGGCGGTCCGGGCCGAGCCGGCGGGCGATTTGGCTCTCTTGGCCCGCGAGCTGGCCGCCGTGCCGGGCTTGCGCTGGCTGCGGCTCATGTACGCCTATCCCGAGCGGCTCGCCGAAAAATTGGTGCGCGCCTTGGCCCGGATCGACGGTCTGACGCCTTATTTGGACGTCCCTTTCCAGCACGCCTCTCCCAACGTGCTCAAGCGCATGGGCCGAGGGACCGGCGACGCTTTGGCCCTGACCAGACGCCTGAGGTCGTGGTGGCCGGACTTGGCCTTGCGGACCACCTTGATGGTGGGCTTTCCGGGCGAAACGGAGGAAGACTTCGACCAGCTCGTCCGCCTCGTCGAAGAAGGCCGCTTCGATCAGGCCGGCGTTTTCAAGTTCAGTCCCGAAGAGGGCGCTCGGGCGGCCGGCTTCGCCGGCCAGCTGCCGGCGGCCGTCAAGGAGAAACGGCGGCGAACCCTGATGGCCCGCCAGCGAAAAGTGTCGCTGGCTCTCAATAGGGCCAGGGTCGGCCAGCGCGTCGAGATTTTGGTCGAAGGCCCCGCGGCGGAGACCGACCTGGTCATGACCGGACGAGCCTCTTTTCAGGCCCCGGAAGTCGACGGTCTGATATATTTTGACGGGCATCAGCCCCGGCCTGGCCAGCTGGTCCAGGCCCGCCTGACGGGGGCCGGGGCCTACGATTTGACGGCCTGCTTGGAGGAGTTCGAGGGCGACGCTTCGTAGGCCGGCGCAACGCGCCGGCTCGCGTCGAGATGGCCAAATGGGTCGGCTCAATGGGTTGGCCCTAGGAGTCGGCCAAATGGGCCGGGTCTTTTTCGCCGGACTTGCCTGAAGAACTTGCTCGCCGGACCAGGCCGGCCGGTTTGATCGAGGCGCTTGCTCGCCGGCGACGGTCAACGGACCGGGAGCTTGGGGCTTCCGCCCGAGGCTGTCCGGCGGCCGTTCGGCCGCGCGGCCGTCAAGGCGCTAAGGCTCGGTCGGCCGGGGAGTCAGGCTGGCTCGGCGGCCGAGGAGGCTGATTGGCCGGGCTTGGTCGGAGGGATCGGACGAACCGGCCCCAATTCAGGCCTGAGACCTTCAGGAGGGTTTGGCTTGCCCCCACGCGACGACTTGAAAAGCGCCGTGGCGCCGCTGACGGCCCGTCTCAACGACGCCTTGAGGCGGACGTTGGACGAAGACGGCGGCTTTTTCGGCGAGGTGAGCGTCTACAGCCTTCTGGCGGGCGGCAAGCGCTTGAGGCCTTTGATATTTTGTCTGGCTCACCAGGCTCTCGGCGGGGCGATCGACGAGGAAATCTTAAAGCTGGCCTCGACATTCGAATTTTTGCACATGGCCACCCTCATGCACGACGACATCATCGACCAGGCCGACACTCGCCGGGGTCGTCCCTCGGCCCACCGCATCTTCGGAATCCCCGAGGCCGTGATGACCGCCGATTATCTTTTGGCCAAGGCCGCCTCGTTGAGCTTGGTCCGCCGCAATTTCGAGAGCATGGTCATTTTGGTCGACGTCTTGCGGGATTTGAGCTTGGGCGAACTGGCCGAGCTGAGAGCTCGCGGCGACGTGGAGCTGTCGAAGACGGCCTATTTGGAGATCGTGCGTCAAAAGACGGCCGTGCTGATCGAGGCCGTCGGCCGGACGGCGGCCGTGCTGGCCGGCGCCGGCCCCGAGCCGACCCGGGCCTTGACCGACTACGGACGGCTGGTGGGCTTGGCCTTTCAAATCGCCGACGATCTGCTCGACTACCAGGCCTCCGAAGACAAGCTCGGCAAGCCGGCAGGTCAGGATCTGGCCGAAGGCCGCGTCACGCTGCCCTTCATTGCGGCCCGGGAACGCCTGGATCCGGCAGGGCGCGAGCGTCTTTTGGAGCTGGGCGCCAAGATCGTCCGCGGCGCGGCCGACTGGACCGAAGTTCTGGCTTTGGTCGAAAGAGGCGGCGGGCTGGCCGCCGCCCAACACGAGGCCGACGACCTGGCCGAGCAGGCGGCGGAGGCCTTGGGGCCGTTGCCGCCTTCCGACGCCAAGGCTCTTTTGGCCGAAGTGGCCCGCTACGCGGTCAGACGCAGCAGCTGAGCGAGCGCCAAGGTCTGGGAGCGTTGGGACGGCGCGTCAAGCTCGGAGCGTCTTGCAATTTCCGCTGGTCTAATTGGTGGGCTGGCTAATTGGTTTGGTTGATTGATTGATTGATTGTTTGTTTGTTTGTTTGATTGATCTGGTTGCCGGCGACTTTTTTCGGTCAGGCTTTTTTCATTTTTTTTTGCAAGGAGAGCGCGGCATGCTGCGGGGACCAATAAATGTCGACTTTGACGGCGCCGGCGATTTGACGGCGGGCGAAGCGGCCTTTTGCCGGACGGCTTTTCGCCGGCCGTTTTTTCGGTCGGCCGGCTGGCGGCTCCTCGCCGCCGCTTGGGCCGCCCTGTGGCTGGCTGGTTGTTTGACCATCGGCAACTTCGGCGGCTCGAACGGTTCCGGCGGCTCAGGCGGCGCCTCGGCCAAGGACGGCGAAAGCTTTTATGATTTTATGGACGTCCCTTTCCCTTCGGCCATGAGTCTGGACTCTTCGGGCACCTTCACCTACTCCCGTCGGGGCGTGTTGTCGGGGGTGGTCGCCGTGGTGGGCCGCATGAACGTCGAGGAATTGGGGGCCTGGTTCGACGTCCATCTGCCGAGCTACGGCTGGTCGCCTCTGGCCGAGGCCCAAAACGTCAAGCTGGTCTCCACCTGGACCAAGGGCGCGGCCGTTTTGACCTTGATCGCTTCTCCCGTGACGCTGTCGCTTGGCGGCGACGTGCGGCTCGAATTGTGGGTGGCCCCGCCTCACCTCAAGTCCGATCTGGGCAAGCGCGTGGTCTACGAAACGACCGGCGGCAAAGCCCGCAGCACCACGCCAGTGCGCTCGTCCAAGCCTAAGGGCTCGGTGACCGAAGAGGACATTTGATCGCCTTCGGAGTCGGCAAGTTCGCCGCCGGTGGTCGGAGGCGGCCGTCCGCCGCTTTTTTGGCTCTTTAAGTCGCGAGAGGAGCCGCGGGCGCACAGGAAATTTTACGGCGGCTCGGACCAAAGAGCGGGCTTTCGGCGGCGGGGCGACGCTTGTCCAGCGCGTAAACGAAGTTGAGCCGAAGCTGAGGGCAAGGCGGAGCCGGCGGTTTGCCGAAGCCGAGCCGGCTCGAATTGTCGGCCTGGATCGGTTTTCCTTGGGCCGCCTGTCGGTCGGTCAACTCCGGCGGGCGTTTTTTAGCTTGGCGACGCGCAAGGCTCTTCTTGAGTCTCTCTTCTTGAGTCTCTCTTCTTGAGCCTCTCGTCTTGAGCCTCTCTTCTTGAATCTCTCTTGCTGAGCCTATCATTCTGAGGAGCCGGTCGGCGCGTCGTTTTTTGTCATCTTTGATTCGACGAGCAGCGCGTCTTTCGTCAGGTGTCCGGTCCAGGGCGTCAGGCGTCCGGCCGCTGACAGACAAGCGCTTGACGGCGCAGGATGTTTCTTGATGGTTTTAGCGGAACAAGCGGCGATTTACAACGAGCCGCTCCAATTATTGAGAGGCCGGCGGATCTTGCTCACGGTCTGCGGGGGCGTGGCCGCCTACAAGGCCGCCGCCCTGGCCAGTCTGCTGACCAGGCAGGGGGCGCTGGTGAGGACGGCTTTGACCGCCGCGGCCCAGCGTTTCGTCGCCCCGCTGACCTTCAGCGCGCTGACCGGCCAGCCCACGGTCTCGGAGATGTGGGAACGGCCCGACAAGCTGGAGCCCACGGCCCACGTCGCCTGGGCGGACTGGGCCGAGGCGCTGGTGACGGCCCCGGCGTCGGCCGACTTTGTCGCCAAGCTGGCCCATGGCCTGGCCGACGACTGGCCCTCGACCGCCGCCTTGGCCTTTTCCGGCCCCCGGCTGACCGCGCCGGCCATGAATGCGAGCATGTACCTCAATCCGGCCACGGCGGACAATTTGGCTCTTTTGGCCCGTCGAGGGCATAGGGTTTTGTCGGCCCCCGAGGGCCGGCTGGCCTGCGGCGCCAGCGGGCCGGGCCGGCTGGCCGAGCCGGAGATCATCGCCCTTGAGACGGCCAGACTTTTGTCGGCCGGGCCGCTGCGCGGCCAAAAGGTCGTGGTCGCCGGAGGCGCCACCCGGGAGCCCTGGGACGACATCCGCTTTTTGTCCAACCGCTCCAGCGGCCGCTTCGGCTCGGCCTTGGCCTTGGCGGCCTGGCTCTTGGGGGCCGAGACGGTTTTGCTGGCCGGACCAGGCGCGGCCGAGCCGCCGGGGCCCTTGGAGGGCCTGACGGTGGCGCGCTTTGAGACCTGCCAGGATCTGCTCGACCAGGTCTTGGCTAGGCTCGACGGCGCCTGGGCTCTGGTCATGAACGCGGCCCCGGCCGACTTTCGGCCCGCGCAAAGGGTCCAGGGGAAGATCAAGAAAAGCGAAAAAACGCCTTCGCTCCCGCTGATTCGGACCCCGGACATCCTCAAGAGCGTGCGCGCCCGCAAAGGCTCGACGCTCATGGTGGGCTTCGCGGCCGAGGACGCGACCGAAGAAGGTGAAAGGGCCCGCAGGGCCCGGCGCAAGCTGGAGGACAAAGGCCTGGACTACGTGGCCGCCAATCAGGCCGGCGGGCCGGACAGCGCCTTCGGGGCCGAGACGGTCGCCGTGAGGCTGCTGGCGGCCGAAGGGTGGGAAAAGGCCGTCGGGCCTTGCTCCAAATTTGCGGCCGCTTGGAGCCTGTGGGGGACCATTGCGGCGACCGAGGCGGCCAAAGCCGGGCGCGGCGCGGCCGCCGAAGGCGTCGTGGACGCCAAGAAGCCTTCGGCCGGGCAGGCCGAAGGAGCTCAAGCCGCCAGGCGCGCGAAGGGCTCTGGTCGGGCGACGGGCGGGCGGACAGGTCGAGGCCGATGATGGCTCAAGGCTGGCTTTAAGGGCGCGAAAACCGGCCAAGTCCGTCGGAAACGGAAAGCCCAGCAGGCTGGAGACAGGTCTTTGGCCGCCTCGACAAAATTCAGAGTTCCTTTGCTGCGCAGGGGGACGCCTGCGGACGAAACGGGCGATCTCTGACCCTGCAGGAGGCCTTTTCAGAGCGTCGGCTCGAAAATGGTCGCCTCGTCGACGGCGGCCTCAGGGGTCCGCAGGCCCGGCCGTAAGCGGAGCAAATAAAAAAGCCGAAAGGCCCCGCGAGGGGGCCTTTCAGCTTTCAGGCATCCAAGTCCGAGCCCGGCCGCGGGGCGGCCAAAGGCCTCAAAAGGGCATGTCTTCGTCGGTGGGCAGCTTGTCTTCCGCCGCGTCTTCGTTGGCTGAGACGGATTTTGGCGCCTCCGGAGCGTCGTCCTTGGCGTCCTTGCTCGCCGAAGCCGTCGGCGAGGCCGGCGACGCGGCTTGGCCGCCGGGCCGGCTGCGGTCGTAGTATCCGCCGTTGTCGCGGGCGGGCGTGGCGCTGGCGCCGGGCCGGCTGCGGGCGTAATAATCCCCGCTGTCGCGCGCGGGCGAAGAAGCGGTGGTCGTGGAGGAAGAAGTGGAAGAGGCGTCGGCGGCCGGGCGGCCGCGGCCGTAATATCCGCCGTCGTCGCGGTTTTCTCGGCCGGGGCCGCGAGAGTAGCCGCTGTCGCGGTCCTCGCCTTGGGAGGACCTATTGCGGGCGTAATAGCCGCCGCCTCCGGAATCGTCGCGGCGGTCGTCGTTTCTGGGCCCGCCCAGCATTTGCATGTTGGAGGCCACTATCTCTGTGGTGGAGCGCTTGTTGCCTTCCTGATCGTTCCAGGTGCGCGTCTGAATGCGGCCTTCAAGATAGACCGAGCGCCCTTTTCGGAGGTATTCGTTGGCGATTTCGGCCAACCGATCGAACATGACGATGTTGTGCCACTCGACTCGTTCTTCGCCGCCCCAGCGTTCCGAGGTGGCCAGGGAAAAAGTGCAGATGGCCTTGCCGTTGGCCGAAAATCTCATTTCAGGGTCTCTGCCCAGGTTGCCTACCAAAATGGCTTTGTTTACTCCAGCCATGCCGTCTCCTTGTGTTGTCGCCGTCGAGGCCCAAGGCGCGGGCCCCTAGCTCTGCTCGTGATGTTGCGTTGTCTCGTGGTCCAGTCCTGCAGCTTTGATTGTGATGTTCTGAACCGGGCTTTGGGCGTAAAAATTTTCAGATCGTTCCATGGCGCTCTGAGGCGCTCCTGAGAAGGCCTAAGCCCTTGGGCGGCGAAGTCACGCCGGCTTGGGGCTGAAAAACGCCGCCCCGAGTCGGCCCCGAGGCGGCCTCAAGTCGCGCTGATTTTACCTCAGAGGCTATCGAAAGTCCAGCGGCCGAAAAACGGCCAACCTGGCGAAATGGCATAATTTGGCTGGCCAGGCCGCGTCGTCGACGAAGTCGCGGATTGTCGGCGGGCCAAGACGCTCGGAGTCTGGCGCGGCGGCCCGCGGAAAGACTGGGCGGCGAACCCTTGACAATATTATGAGATAATAAGCCTGGTTGGATTGTCACCGTCGTGGGAGCGACGTTCGGCCGAAGGGGCGATCTGCGCGTTTGCGCGGGGCCCCCGAAGAAACGATTGCTCGCATCGAAAGCTTGGAGGAGCAAGCTGGGGCGCCCAGAGGTTTTATCGGGCAAATAGTCGAGGCGCGAAAGAGCTCCGCCGCCGGCGCGAGCCAGCGAGCCTTCCGGCCGCGCGGGGCTGATTGCCCGCCATTGCGGCCTTCAGGCCTGGGGCCGGCGGAGGCCCGCCGGCCTAACAGATTTCTCAAAGACGTTCGTGGACCATTAATTTTATAGATTTTATACCGTTTGACGATAAACATAATATAAAAATATTTTTAACTATATTATCACAATGGTTTAAAACACAAAGAGATATTTAGTGTTATAATTAATCAAATATTATACGACAAAATACTGTCAGCAGGTCAATAAATTTTTAATAAACAACGAAAGTTGTTTAAATTAAATTTACTAAATGATAATAATTTATCAGTATAATAATTTATAAATTATGAGTTTAATAAAAATAAGCTGGACTAGGTTTAATTAAACTGTTGAAAAGCAATAAATTCTCAGATTTTATCAATTAATCTATTATAATGTCGTAATATAGTCTATTTTTTAAATAATATTTATATTTTAATCATTTATTTAGTAAAATGACTTGCCAACTACGAAACTTTTTCCATATAAAAATATCATAATTTAGCTATCTATGTCTTTGGAGCCGGGGGATCAAAAGAAAATAGTACAATAATATCTAATATAATTCCTGATCTAAATTGTTTAAATGTAGGCACGCAATGTTTTCCACGTTATTATTATGAAAATGATAAAAAATATAACATACTCTTTTCATCTCTAAATATGATAGATGACTATGTTCATCATGATGCCATTACTGATTATATATTAAAAGAATATCAAACTAAATATAGTCCTAGAATTACTAAAAATGATATTTTTTTATGTTTATAGTCTAATTTATTCTGAAGATTACCGTATAACTTTTTCAGTCACCTTAAAAAAATGCTTCCAAGATTATCTTTAGTAGATATGCCAGATAATTTTATAATTTTATCTAAAATAGGCCGCGATTTGGCAAAAATTCATATAAATTATGAAACTATAAGGCAATACTCTGACATAGCCATTACGGGCAAGGATAACGGCAATTTCACTGTTGATAAACTTTGTTTATCAATAAAAACAATAAAAATACTATTTAATATAATTCAACTGCAAAAAATTTTTGTAATTGCTTTAGTAATTTATGATTATATAATTAATTCTAAATCGATTATATAATTAATTTTAAATTGTTATCAAGTAAAATTAATAATAATAACGAAGTTAAAAATAATCAAAGCGATTGGACTATATAACATAATCAAAAACGCTATATTCTTGATTTATTTGTACTAATTAAAATAATGAATCTTGAAACAATAAAAATAGTAAGAAATTTGCCTAAAATTACTTTCTAGTTTTATAAATAATTGTAAAAATTTCATTTTGCGACCAACTGGCCTCTAGTCGCCGGGCCCTGTCAACTGCAGCGACCTCCAGGCGGCGGGATCGCCCGGGCCGGCCTGGCGGCTTTGGAAACGGCGGCCGCCTCGCTAGGCGGCGAACCCTGCCAAGACCGGGCATTTTCGGCCGTTGCCCAAGGCGTCTCTGAAGCAGGTTTTTCAGGCGCCAGACGAGGCTTTCGCGGCCGACTGCGTGTCGCTCCACGACCGTAGAGGCAAAATTTTTTGTGAGGCCTTGGTTTTTTGGGGGCGCCCTGAGCGGCGAATTGCCCAGACGAGCGCCGTGACGGTTCTTCTTCGCTCCCGAAAAACCAAGCGTTTCCGGCCGCCGCCGGCCGTCTGAGGCAGGACTAAATCAGGCGCGGCGCTTGCAACGCCCTCTGCGTCGGTTTAAGCGGGCCGCTCATTTTCAACTTGACGACCGAAATCTTCGTTTGATAATATCTGTTGAACATTGGCATTTTCGGCCTTGACCTGCGTTTTTGGGCCATGAGCAGGTTTGGGGTCGATCTGGGGGCTGGATGAATGTTTCGCAGGAGGGTTTCCTATGCGGATTCGTTCGAGCTGCGTTTTGCGCCCGGTCGGGCATTCGGCCTCGGGTCTCCTGGGGCTGTGGCTGCTTTTGACGGCGGCCGTCTGGTCGGGCTTGCCCGCTCCGGCTGGCGCCGCGCCAGTGACGGCCCCCACCAGAGACGGCCTGGACGCCGCCCTGTCGCAGACGTCGGCCAACGGTTTCATTGAATTCAATGTTTCAGGCATTAATTTTGGTATTAATAATATTGTTATAACAATAAATAAGCAAAATCTGACAATTAGAGGAAAAAATGAAAGTTATTTTACGGATAAAATTAAAAATTTGTCATTAAATATATATGATCAGGTAAGCATTGAAACTATAGCAGGAATAAATATTGAAACAATTATTAAAAATCCAGTAAATAATTTTAATAATAATTTACCGACGTTAAGCTATTTAAGTGGAAATAATTTGACTAGAAATATAAGTGGAACATCAAATTTAAACACGTATAAATGGCTTGAATTACCAACAAACGGGTCCGGCAATATTTTGTGCAAAAATCAATAGGCGATAATTATTTTCATGATATTAATATTGAAATGTTGGGACGATCAGATAAAAATTATTTAGCGGGTGGAGGTATAATAGGTTTAAGATCGACTAGAGGTTCGGTTACAATAGGTTCCATTACTGGTAATTATTTTGATAAAATTAGTATCAAAACAGATAATAAAATTTCAACCAATCATAATATGAGCCCATATATAGAAGGTGGTGGGATTATAGGCTTAGATGCCGTGGCCACCTCTTCAGCAAATTATCAGGGGAAGGCATTTTTGGGTGATTTAGATAGTAATTTATTTACTAATATAATTGTTGATTCAAGTGATATAATACAAGGCGGCGGTATTATTGGATTAAACAATAATAGTAAATTTATTCCAATTTCAATACAAATTCCTGGATATGATTGTACAAGTACAGATAATACAACTTGTTCATTACTCAATACAGCTAGAAATAATATTTTTGGGAATGGAGAAACTGGTAATATTACTATCAATGCTTTACATGCTATACGTGGTGGCGGTATTATTGGTCTTAATGGCCTTAATAATTCAATGAGTGTTTTGAATGAATTAACAAATAATATTTTTGCTGGAATAAATGTTACATCAGAAACATCTTATATCAAAGGTGGCGGCATAGTAGGTCTTCAAACCAATAATTCTGATGAGGCAGATCTTAAAAGTATATATGACAACTCTACACCAAAGTTTGACACCGAAGAAGCATCAACTTTTGTAATTGATCCAGCGTCAGATTATGTTTCAACTTATTTGGGTTTAGTAAAACAAAATATATTTTATAACATAAATATTTCCACAGGTTCAGTGATAGAGGGCGGAGGAATTATTGGGGTCAGGTCAAATGCTAATATGTCAATAATTGGTACGATAGAAAGTAATATATTTAAAAAAATAAAAATTGATATTGATACACTTATTCCAATGAATCTTGGCCATCTGATTGGTGGCGGAATAATAGGGACACGCTCTTATAAAGATTCGTCGATTACTCTAATTAATAATAATTATTTTGAGGATATTATAATAAATGTTGATAAAAATCTTGAAGGTGGTGGTGTCATCGGCGTAGCTGTAGTTGAGAGCTTAAATCAAGGTACTGCAGCCGTAATTGGCCCAATAAAGAATAATAAATTTAATAATATAATGGTTAATAGTGATTTAATAAAAGGTGGTGGTATAATTGGCAATAACAGTAAGGACGGTTTGAGCGGCATGTTAGTAGTTGATATAGATGATGTAACAGGGCAATTAATTAGTAGTCTTGATAATAATTATTTCAATCAACTCACCGTGACTTCAGCTAATGGCCTATATGGCGGCGGCATAATTGGGGCTAATACGGAAAGCGGAATGTCATTTATTGGAGGTATTGATAATAGTATATTTACTAATAATACAATTAGAGCAAAATATATTGAAGGAGGAGGAATTATAGGCTTAAATTCTAGCTCTGGTCAAGATGATATGTCATTTTTGTGGCGTAGTGCTGGTAATATATTTCAAAATTCAAATATAACTGTAGATTTATATATAGATGGTGGCGGTATTATCGGTGTAACTGGTGGAAATCAATTATTTGCTGGGATACGTTCGATAGAAGATACTTTATTTACTAATAATACTATAAGAGCAAAAAATGGCATAATCATGGGTGGTTTAGTTTTTAGTTATGGCGTCCAAGGTGGGTTAACTATAAATGATAGTTGGTTTGTTAATAACAATTTTTATTCAGATATTACAGATAATAGCGCTTATAAAGATAAAGAAAATAAAAATAATAATTATCCCCTAGATCCAAAGGTATATGGAGTTATTACTATAGATACAGGGAATAATTATGCAGAGAATCCAATCCAAAAAGTAATATTAATCGCTAATGATGGCAATAGTACAGTTTTTTCAAATAATAATATATATGAAAATGGGGTCCATCGTACGAATTCATTATATTTTGGAATTATTCCAGAAATAGATTTTATAGATTCCAAGGCATTGGTTAGTCAAGATGACGCCGATTCAGACGCTGAACTAGAAATAGACGCCAGAAAAGGCGGATATATTGGTTTATTTGATCCAATTAATGTCAATCAAAATAATAATAAAAATTTTAAAATGAATATCTTGGGCAATGGCGGAGAATTCCTATGGGGTGGCAAAAATATCTTTAGTCTGACAGGCACTCAAAATCCGGCAGATAATTTAGTTATATTTCAGAGCGGTAGTAGGACATCATTGCTTTCAGGAATGACTTTGGAGGCTAAAGGTCATAATTTTAGACTAGAACAAGGTGCACGCCTCAATATAGACGGACACAATCAAATTAAAGTGAATGAAGCAAGTTTAGCTGGCACTATATGGTTTAATATTAATAATAATGCTACAACGCAATATCATAGAGAAAATTTACCGAAAAATGACGATGCATTACTAATAATTGATACACCAAATCCAATTAATATCGAAGGAATGACTATTTTATTGGATAGTCTTAATGTCAACGCTCAAGTCCAAGCTGATGACGCTATATACTATTTAATAGATACGGTTGGCGTGGGACGATTAGTCGGCCAACCAGCCAATGCCACGGTCAGCGCCAGACAAGGTTTGCTGAAAGTCTACAATTTTAATATCGATACCGTAGGTTTTGAAGATAATTTTTTTGATGAAGCCAATAAAAATTTGGTTCTCTATCTCGAAAACGAGCCCTATCTGCTGCCTGAAAGCCGCATCTTGACCGAAGGCCAGGCCATTGGCGCCGCTTTCTTGAGCCGCGCCGGCGCCTGGCTGGCCGACCACAGCTACCTCCAGGCCGACTTGGCCTTGGCCGCCTGCGGCGGCTGCGAGCGGGAGGCCCAAGGCTGGTGGCTGCCCGTCTTCGGCTTGGACGGCGCGTGGCTGGAGACCGGCCGAAATTCAGACGTGACCGTCGAGTCGGTCACCGCTCTGGCCGGCGCAGTTTATCACACGAATTTAACTCGAGCCAATCTGCTTGTTGGCGGCTTTTTGGAAGCCTCCTACGGCAAATACGATCTGGAATCCGGATACGGCACTTTGGGCGCCCCCGTGGTCGAGGCCGAAGGCAAGCTGAGCTCCATCGCCTGGGGCGCCCTGACTAGGCTGAGCTTGCCCGCCGGTCTGAGATTTGAGGCCTCAGGCCGCGTCGGTCGCCTCGTCAACGAATTTGAAAGCGTGTATTTTGACAACGAAGCGGGCGATTCGCTGCATTACAAAACCAATACGCCCTTCTTCTCCGTTCATGGCGGGCTTGGCTGGACGAGGCGTCTCGGCGAATTCGCCGCGCTGGATTTTGTCGGGCGGTACTTCTGGACGCGGCAAAATGGCGAATCGTTCGCGTTGTCCACCGGCGAGACGGTGACCTTCGCGCCGGTCGTCTCTCAGCGGGTCAGGGCCGGCGCGCGCTACACTGGCTTCAAGGCCGACTCTCGCCTGTCTTGGTACGGCGGACTTTATTGGGAGCGGGAGTTCGACGGCGAAAGCCTCGGCCGAGCTCTCGGCCAGGAGTTCGGATCTGACGAGCTCAAAGGCGACACCGGCCTCGCCGAGATCGGCTTGAGCCTCAAGCCCAGCCCGGAAGTTCCCTGGTCCCTGGAAGCCGGGTTTCAAGGCTTCTTGGGCCAAAATCGCGGGTTTTCAGGCGGCGTGAGGCTCAGCTTGGATTTTTGACCGGCCCCGTTTTTTGCTGCTCGCAAAATTTCTGAAATCCAGGCAACTTATGCCGACAAATCGCCTTGGGGACCATGCTGCTGTCCTGTCGCCCGCTTGCGAGTCGTCTTGTCCAAAGTCTCAGTCAAGAAATTCTCCGGCGTGTTCTGCCGGGAGGGGTTGGAACAGTTCTCTTGACATCTATCCATACCTAAATATCCATTATGGGTACTATTGTTGCCATAGGCGAAGCTGCAAAAGCATTGGGTGTTTCCATTACTACGCTTCGGCGCTGG
>JAISZC010000017.1 GCA_031269485.1 Deltaproteobacteria bacterium | reverse complement strand
GATAGGTCTGACAGAACGGCAAGGCGAAAATGTCCAAAGCAGCCAGAGGGCAAGGTGGCAAGGGGCAACATGCCTCCCCCAGCTTCGACCGGCGGCAAGCCGCCCGTCGAAGCTGGGGCTTTTTTTGCTTGCCCAACTGTGGTTGATTTATGCTAAAAAATATGATTAGTCAATTATAATTTAATTTAATTGGCTATAAGATATCTACCATTGTACTTAATCTATATTGAGCCATTAAAACGTAACCCAACCTTCCGCCTCAAATTGCCGTCCTCGACGCGTGGGCAAATCTGGAATTTCCGCGTGTTGAGCAAAATGGCGAGGTCGTTGCGCACGGTCCGGACCTCCTGCTCGCATCCGCTGAGAGCAGCGTAGTCCGTGCGCGCCGGCCGACCCCAGGTGAGGGTACGGGCCTTGTCGAGGGCCACTGGCCTGAGCTTGCGGCCTCGGCCTGCGTCTTCCGACGGGCGTGGGCGTTTTTCCATTTGGCTATGATAGTTTATGGGCGCTAGTCCCGCCAAGGCGTTGGCATCTGCGAAAAAGCCCTGAAAAGATAACATCCCGCCACCATTGAATAATTTTATGATCATGGCTTATTTGGCCGGATTTGAGTCGGCGAATAGATTTTTGTTTTCCAAAAATTTAATTTTGATTTGCAAATAATTGGCTGGCAAATAAAAGCTTCTACTGCTCGACCGCCCCCAGACGTCCGAGCGTCCGAGGCCTTCCCTGAAAAAAAATTCAATAAAATTCGGCAGTTGTCTGAACAGCCCGCCCGCCCGGTTCGTCAGGACCAAAGCCTCTTCTTGGGTTTACTGATTTTTTTCTGGATTTTCTCTTTTTCCTCTTGCCTTTTCAAAGCGGACTTGCTATCCTGTGCCCAATGAACGCCATCGCCGCCCGGACCTCCAAGACGCCATCGAACCGTCGGCGTCGCCCCCAGCCGGGCTTTGGCGCGCGCCGGCCGAGTCTTTCACGCTCCGCCGCGACCATTCCGCCCTCGATCGTCCCAAGGGCCCGGGTGTCTTATGAGCGCCTCCTCAGAACTGCGACGCCGCGAAATTCTCAAGCAGATCCATCAGCACGGCAAGGTCAGCGTCGTCGCCTTGAGCGAGGCCTTCCAAGTTTGCTCCGAGACGGTCAGAGGCGATCTGAAAAAGCTCGAGCAGGACAAGAGCCTCATCAGAACTCACGGCGGAGCGGTGGCCAAGCCGCTGGAAACCATCAGCTTCTTTTCGCGCATCCAAAACAACGTCCAGGAAAAGCAGATCATCGCCCGACGGGCCGTCTCGCTGGTCAAGCCCAAGGACCGCCTTTTCATCGACGCCAGCAGCACCTCGTTCTTTTTGGCCCGGGAGCTGGTGGGGCTCGACAATTTGACGATCATCACCGACTCGGTGCGCATCGTCCTCGAGCTGGCCTCCAGCCCTGGCCTGAGGCTCATTTGCGTGGGCGGCTCGCTGCGCTCCTCGTCGTTTTCCCTGGTGGGCCCCTTGGCCGTGGAATGCGTCGAGAAGTACCACGCCAACATTTTCTTTTGCTCCTGCACGGGCCTGACAAGGAGCGACGGGGCCACCGAGTCCGACGAATTCGAGATCGAAGTCAAGCAGGCCATGGCCAACCGGGCCGAGCGCATCGCGCTTTTGATCGACCACACCAAATTCGGGCAGGTGGGCTTGTCGAAGTTCCTGGGCCTCGAGCGGATCGACGACATCATCTCCGACGAATGGACCGAGGAGCTGCTGCAGGAGTACCCGGCCATCCTGACCGAGCCCCCGCCGGCCTGACCCATCCGCCGGAGGCCGCCGCCTCCGGCCCTGCGAGGCTTTTTATGAAAAAACTGCTCAACAACCCCTCCGAAGTCGTCAAGGACATGTTCGATGGCCTGGCCCTCTGCCATCCCGACCGGATGGAGCGCGTCGGGGGCCTCGTCAGCGTCTTCCGTCGTCGGGGCGCGCCGGTCAAGGGCCGGGTGGGCCTGGTGCTGGGCGGCGGCAGCGGCCACGAGCCGATGTTCATCGGCTATCTGGGCCCGGGGCTGGCCGACGTGGTCGTCCAGGGCGGAGTCTTCGCCTCCCCGACGCCGGATCTGATCCTGGCCGCGGCCCAGGCGGCCGACTCGGGCGCCGGGGTGCTGTTCATTTACGGCAACTACGCCGGAGACATCCTCAATTTCGACATGGCCGAGGAGCTGTGCCGCGACGAGGGCCTGAAGGTCAAAAGCGTGCGCACCTGGGACGACATCTCCACCGGCCCGGACCGCAGCCGCCGCCGGGGGGTGACGGCCGACGTGTACACCATCAAGGCCGCCGGCGCGGCCGCGGCCGAGGGGCTGGATCTCGACGGCGTCGAACGGGCCGCCCGCCTGGCCATGGAGAACTCCCGCACCTTGGGCGTGTGCCTGACGCCGGCCACGCTCCCGGAGACGGGCCTGGCCACCTTCGAGCTGGGGGACGACGAAATGGAGATCGGCATGGGGGCCCACGGCGAGGCCGGCATCAAGCGGGACAAGATGCGGCCGGCCTCG
Source organism: Deltaproteobacteria bacterium (assembly GCA_031269485.1). Classification (GTDB taxonomy): domain Bacteria; phylum Desulfobacterota; class Desulfarculia; order Adiutricales; family Adiutricaceae; genus JAISZC01. The sequence goes on along the minus strand of JAISZC010000017.1, from coordinate 9,375 downwards.
GAGCTGGCGGAGTTCATGATCGGCAAGCTCTGCGAGGACTTTCCGCTCCGAAGCGGCGACGAAGTCGTCTTGATGGCCAACGGCATGGGCGCCACCACCCTGATGGAGCTCTACATCATGGCCGCGGCGTCCCACCGCGCCTTGAAAAAGAGAGGCGTGGAGATCTTCGCCTCCGACGTCGGCGAGCTTATGACCACCCAGGAAATGGGCGGCTGCCACCTGACGCTGATGAAGCTCGACGAGGAGCTCAAGCGCTATTGGCTGGCCCCCTGCAGCTCGTTGGCCTACAACCGCCACGCGCCCGGCTGGACGGTCTGACGCGCCGCGACCTTTCCGCAACCCTGACCGGCGACGCCTTTCGTCCGCCTCAAGGCCCTTTCATGACCGCTTACCTGAATCCCGCTCAAATCAAGGCCATGCTCCTGGAGACGGCCCAAATCATCATCGACAGCCGCGACGAGCTGTGCCGGCTGGATTCCCTCATAGGCGACGGCGATCACGGCGTCGGCATGAGCCACGGCTTCACGGCGGCCAAAAACAAGCTCGAGTTCGAAGAGGCCGAAGAGGCCGCCAAGCTGTTGCGCGTCTTCGGCATGGCCATCATCTCCGGCGCGGGCGGCGCCTCCGGCCCGCTGTTCGGCGGCCTATTTCTCGAAGGCGCCCGAGTCCTCAAGGGCCGGCCGGCCCTGACCGCCGCCGAGGCCGTCCAATGGTGGCGGGCCGCGCTGGAGGCCACCAAGTCCAGGGGCGGCGCCAAACCGGGCGACAAAACCATGGTCGACGCCCTCCACCCGGCCGTCGAGGCCATGGAGGCCCTGGCGGCGACGCCTCAAGGGGCCGACCTGGCCGCCGTGCTGGCCGCCGGCGCCCGAGCCGCCCGGGCCGGCGCGGAGAAGACCAAGGAATACGTCGCCAGCCAAGGCCGCAGCCGATATGTGGGCGAACGGGCTCTGGGCCACCAGGACGCGGGCGCCACCTCGACGGCCATCATCTTGGAAACCTTGGCGCGGTTCGCGGCGTCCGCCGGCTGAAAGACGCCGGCCGAAAACGGCCTGGCGGCGAGCGCGGCCTCCCGGCCAGGCCTCCAACGAGAAAAACGACCCATGAACTACCTGGTCGGCACCAACATCAAGATGTACCTGACGTATCTCGAAGCCCTCGAGTGGCTCAGGGGCATGAACCGCGACGTCCCGTCCGTCGGCCTGGTCGACGTGGCCCTTTTCCCGCCCTTCTTCGCCCTCGTCGAGGGACCTCGGCTGATCGCCAAGCCCAACATCGGCCTGGGCGCCCAAAACATGGCTTGGGAGGAGCGCGGCCCCTACACCGGCGAAGTCTCGGCGCTGATGCTCAAGGAGCTGGGCCTGACGTACGCCGAGCTGGGACACCATGAGCGCCGGCTTCACTTCGGCGAGACCGACCGGCTGGTGCGCCGCAAAATCGAGCTGGCGCTGGCCTCGGGGCTGCGGGCGCTGGTCTGCGTCGGCGAGGAGGCCGACGTGCACCGGCGCGGCGGGGCCGAAGACTTTTTGGCCGGCCAAATGGACGAGCTAGTCTCGGATCTGCGGCTCGACGACCCCGCCCGCCTGATCGTGGCCTACGAGCCCCGCTGGGCCATCGGCGCCGCCGAGGCCGCCCCGCCGGAGCACGCCGCCCGCGGCTGCGCGGTCGTCAGAGACCGGCTCGTCGCACGGCTGGGCCCTAAGGGCCGCGAGGTCAGGATCATCTACGGCGGCGCCGTCAAGCTGAGCGACGCCGCCGAGATGCTGGCCCAAGAAAACGTCTGCGGCCTGTTCATCGGACGGGCGGCCCTCGACACGTCCGACTTCGCCCAGGCCGTGGCCGCGGCCCAAGCGCAGGCCGAAAAGGATCTGGCCGCCGCAGGGCGAGCTTAAGCGGCCAGGCGGCGAACCGGACGGCCTTCTCCCGAACCTGACAACGCCCACTTTGGAGCGACAATGAAAAAACCCATCGTAGTCGGCTGCGACTCGGCGGCAACGGCCCTCAAGCAGGCTGTCACGGCCCGCCTGCAGGAACTGGGCCACCAGGTCGAGGACGTCGTCGCGCCCTCCGACGACGCCCCCTATCCGCTGGTGGCCGCCGAGGTTTGCCGGCGCGTGCTGGCCGGCGCCCCGAACGCGCGCGGCGTCCTGCTGTGCGGCACCGGGCTGGGCATGACCATCTCGGCCAACAAATTCAAGGGCATCTACGCCGCCCTCATTCACGACGTCTACTCGGCCGAGCGGGCGGCATTGAGCAACGACGCCAACGTCGTCGCCCTGGGCTCCCGGGTGGTCGCGCCCCAGCTGGCGTTGAAGCTCTTGGAGCGCTGGCTGGAGCTCGACTACCGCAGCGGCCCCTCCGACGCCAAGTTGGCGGCCGTCAAGCGCCTCGAAGAGGAAAACTTTCGACCTGCCTGACCGACCGGTCGGTCGGCTTGACAACAGGTTGGCCAGACCGACCGGTCGGTCAGCTTGACAGCAGGTTGGCCAGACCGACCGGCCCTGGAAAGGCGACGATCCCGCGGCCAGCCGCCGAAAATTCTTCGACGGCCATCTTCGACAGTTGGCATTGAACCATATTTAGGCCCCGACCTGCGTCGCGGGCCAACCTGGGTGGATTCCATGAACCCAAACCATGCAGACGCCAGCCGGGGCTCCGAGGGCCGATCGTGAGCGCCCCGGTCCAAACCAGCCAGACCGGTCAGACCGGTCAGACCGTCCAAGCCGGCCGAGCTGGCGGCCCCGATCCGGCGCCTGTCCGGCCCTTCCTGGAGATGAAGGGCATCAGCAAGCGTTTCCCCGGCGTGACCGCCCTGGACAATGTCGACTTCCGGCTCGTGCCGGGTCGCGTCCACGCCCTGATGGGCGAAAACGGGGCCGGCAAGTCCACGCTGATGAGAATCTTGGCCGGCCTCGACTGCCCCGACGAAGGCGAAATATTCCTCGACGGCCAGAAGATGCAACGCCTCGAGAGCCCCCGGCAGGCCATCGAGCTCGGCATCGCGATGATCCACCAAGAGCTCAATCCAGTGCTCGAGATGACCGTGGCCGAAAACCTTTTTCTGGGCCGCGAGTTCGTGCGCCGCAGGCTCTTCGTCGACTCGCGGGCCATGCGACGCGAAGCCGTCAAGCTCCTCGACGACCTCGGCGTCAATCTCGACCCCGACCGGCGGATGGCCGAGCTGACCGTCGGCCAAATGCAGATGGTCGAGATCGCCAAAGCCGTCTCCTACCGCGCCAACATCATCATCATGGACGAGCCAACCTCGGCGGTCACCTCCAAGGAGGTCGACCGGCTCTTCGAGATCGTCGGACGCCTCAAGGGCGAAGGCAAGTGCGTCATTTACATCACCCACAAGATGGACGAGGTCTTCGCCATTTCGGACGAGATCACGGTTTTCAGGGACGGCCGCTACATTGGGACCTACGACACCGGCTCGATCAACGAAATGGAGCTCATCCGCCTGATGGTGGCCCGCGACCTCAACGAAATGTTTCCGGAGAAAACCCACCAGCTCGGCGACGTCCGGCTCAAGGTCGACCGCCTGACCCGCCGCGGGGCCTTCGCCGACGTGTCCTTCGAGGTTCGCGCCGGCGAAATCCTGGGCCTGGCCGGCCTGGTGGGGGCCGGCCGCACCGAGGTGGTCGAGGCCATCTTCGGGGTGACGCCGCCGGACTCGGGCCAAGTGCTGGTCGACGGCGTCAAGCTGCCCTGCCGCAGCCCCCGGTCGGCCATCGCCAGCCGCCTGGGGCTGGTGACCGAGGACCGCAAGCTCTCGGGCCTGGTGCTGACCATGGACGTCCACGACAACATCGCCCTGCCCTCGCTGCCCAAGCTGTCGACGCCCTTGGGCCTGCTCAAGCTCAAGCAGGCGGCCAAGGAGACGGCCCGCTTCATCGAGGCGCTGCGCATCAAAACCTTCAGCCCCAAGGAGCTGGTCAGAAACCTCTCCGGCGGCAACCAGCAAAAAGTCATTTTGGCCAAATGGCTGGCCACCAAGCCCTCGGTGATGATCTTCGACGAGCCCACCCGAGGCATCGACGTGGGGGCCAAAAGCGAAATTTACAAGCTCGTCGTCGACATGGCCGCCGAGGGCGTGGCCGTCGTGCTGATTTCCTCGGAAATGAAGGAGATCCTGGGCATGTGCGACCGCATCGTGGTGATGCGGCAAGGCGCCGGCGTGGCCGTGGTCGAGCGCGGCCAGGCCAGCCAGGAGTTGCTGCTGCTGCACGCCACCGGCCTTGGCGGACGCGAGGACGGGCCCCCAGACGGCCGTCAAGGAGAAGAACGCCATGAGCTCCGCCCTTAGCCGAAGCCTGGAAGGCGAATCCCGGCCCGCCTTCGACTGGAAGCAGTTTCTGCTCAAATACAACATCGTCGTCGTGCTGCTGCTGATCTGCGTGGCCCTGAGCGTCTACACCGACAGATTTCTCAACCAGGAGAACATCATCAACATCACCCGCCAGGTGTCCATCAACGGCATCCTGGCCATCGGCATGACGATGGTGGTGCTGACCGCGGGCATCGACCTCTCGGTGGGCTCCCTGGTGGCCTTCTCCGGGGTGGTCACGGCCGTGCTGCTGCGCGACCACCACTGGCCCATCCTCATGGTCGTGCCCATGTCGCTGGCGGCCGGCATGCTGCTGGGCTCCGTCAACGGATATTTCGTGGCCTACTGGCGGGCCGCCCCCTTCGTGGTGACGCTGGCGATGATGACCGCGGCCCGCGGCATGACCTTCGTCTACTCGAAGGGCCGGCCCATCTCGCCGCTGCCGGCCGAGTTCCTGTTTCTGGGCAAGGGCAGCCTTGGGCCCGTCCCCATACCGGTCATCATCTTCCTGCTGACGTTCCTGGCCGGCTACGTCATCCTGCGCCACTTCCGCATCGGCCGCTACATATACGCGGTGGGCGGCAACGAGACCGCGGCCGTGGTCTCGGGCATCAACATCAAGCTCGTCAAAGTCTTCGTTTACAGCTTCAGCGGCCTTTTGTGCGGCCTGGCGGCCGTCATCCTCACGGCCCGAGTCTCCGCCGGCCTGCCCCAGGCCGGCCAATCCTACGAGCTCGACGCCATCGCGGCCACGGTCATCGGCGGGACGTCGCTCTCGGGCGGCCGCGGCCGGCTGTGGGGCACGCTGATCGGCGCGCTGCTGCTGGGCGTGGTCAACAACGGACTCGATCTGATGGAAATTTCCAGCTTTTATCAGCAAATCGTCAAAGGCGTGATCATCTTGGGCGCCGTGCTCATTGACTCCAAACGCCACGGCAGCTGAGCGCCACGGTCCGGCTGCCGGCCCGACCCGCCGGCCGACGCAGGCCTTCGGCCGACACCAAAAAAAATGAGCTCCCGCGCGGCCCGGCCGGCTTCGAGCCGGACCGCCAACCTGAACAAGGAGGACGAAAAAACTGGCGCGCCCTCTCCACTCCGCCGACGAGGCGGCGCGCCGCGGCCGGCCGCCCGAAGAGGCCGGCCCCGCAGGGCCATCCGCCACCCGGGGCGGACCGCGGCCCTCAGACGCAGCCTAAAAACGGAGGCCAGCTTCGTCGGCCCGACGAGCCCGGCCTCGTCGGCGGCCGCCCTCCCAGAAGGGGCGCGGCCGCCCCGCAAAAAACAAAACCAGCCCATTGAGGAGAATCGCATGAAAAAGTTCGCCGTCGCCGCCCTGGCCGTCCTGACCCTGCTCTGTTCGGGCCTCCCCGCGGCCCAAGCTCAGGAGAAGAAGGAAATCGCCATTGGCTCCACCGTATATTACATGACGGAATTCATAACGCTCATGGTCGGCGGCATGGAGGCCGAGGCCAAGGAGCTGGGCGTCAAGCTGACCATTCTTGACGCCAACAACGACGCCCAGCAGCAGCTCAGCCAGGTCGAAAACCTCATCGCCTCCAAAAACGACGTCATCTTGGTGGCCGCCGTCGACGCCGACGCCATCGTGCCCGCCCTCGACATGGCCGAGGCGGCCGGCGTGCCGCTGACGGGCGTGAACATGCTCATCAACACTGATAAGCCCTACTACTACGCCGGCCCCAACGACGTCGAGGCCGGCGAGCTCGAGGCGCAGTACGTGGTGGACGCCATCGGCGGCAAGGGCAACGTGGTCATCCTGGAAGGCCCCATCGGCACTTCCGCCCAACTCCAGCGCCTGGAGGGCAACCTCAACGTCCTGAAGAAGCACCCCGACGTCAAGATTTTGGCCCAGAAGCCGGCCAACTGGAACCGCGAGGAAGCCCTCAACGCCATGGAAAACTGGCTCCAGACCTATCCCGGCCAGATTGACGGCGTCATCGCCCACAACGACGAAATGGCCCTCGGCGCCATCCAGGCCCTGGAGGCCAAGAGTCTCAAGCTGCCCGTCGGCTCGGTCGACGCCATCAAGGACGCCTGCCAGGCCATCAAGGAAGGTCGTCTGGACGCCACGGTCTTTCAGGACGCCGCTCTCGAGGGGCGCCTGGGCGTCCGCGTGGCCTACCAGGTGGCCACCGGCAATCCCCCGGCCGAGCGCATCAATTTCATCAAGATGAAGCTCATCACCAAGGACAATGTCGACGAGCTGCTCACGACCATCTACAAGTGAGCCCGGCCCCGTCGGCGGCCGCGCGGGCCTGCGCCCCTCCGGCCGCCGACGGGCGGAACCAAGCCGCTCAGGCCGCCAAGGCCGTCCTTGGCGGCCCGAGTCTCCCCGCGCGCTCGCGAGGGCTTTGAGCCCGGACGCCTGAAGCTCAAAGCCAGCCGCTTGGCCGCTCCGCCGGCGGCGTGATGGACGGCGAGACGCGCGCCGCCAAAAAGCGCCCGCAGACCGAGGCGCCCGATTCGCCGCAAGCTCGATCGAAGCCTGACGCTTCGACGGCGCCGACCGGCCTCCGGCTTGAGGCGACGAGACGACTTGAGGCGCAGGCTCGGCTTGATCACGGCCAATTTTTTTGGCCCAAAAAAAAACGCCGGACGATTCGCCGGCAAAAGGCTCGCGGCCGCAGGCCGCGGGCGGCCTGGGAGGACACTTATGGCCGAGACGATGAAGGCGGTGGTCATGCACGGACCCCGCGACCAAAGAATGGAGGAGCGGCCCATGCCCAAGCCGGCCGCCGGCGAGCTGCTGGTCAAAGTCGAGCATGTGGGCATCTGCGGCTCGGACATGCACTTTTTGGAGGAAGGCCGCCTGGGCAACTGGGTGGTCGAAAAACCCCTGGTGCTGGGACACGAGTCGGCCGGCGAGGTGGTCGAGCTCGGGCCGGGCGTCGAAGGCTTCGCCGTCGGCGACAAGGTGACCCTGGAGCCTGGCGTCCCCTGCGGCGAGTGCTTTCCTTGCCGCGCCGGACATTACAACCTGTGCTCGAAGATGAGCTTCATGGCCATACCCGACGAGCGCGACGGAGTTTTTCTGGAATACGTGGCCCATCCGGCCAAGATGGCCTACAAGCTGCCTGAAAACGTCGGCACCCTCGAAGGCGCGCTGTGCGAGCCTTTGTGCGTGGGTCTCTACGCGGCGCAGAAATCCGGCGCCTGGCTCGGTCAAAGCGCGCTGATCTTCGGCTCGGGCTGCATCGGCCTGGTGACGATGCTGGCGCTCAAATCGGCGGGCGTCCACGACGTGACCGTGGTCGACGTCATCGGCAAGCGCCTGGAGAAGGCCAAGGAACTGGGCGCGACCGCCGTCATCCGCGGCGATCAGGTTGACGCGGTCCAGGCGGCCTTGGCGGCCACCGAGGGCCGCGGCTTTCCGCTGGTCTTCGAATGCGCCGGCCACCCCGCGGCCTCCTTGCAGGCCACCAAGACCGTGGCCGCCAACGGCGTCGTGGTTCTGGTGGGCATGGCCGCCGACCCCGAGCTCAAGCTCGACGTGGCCACCCTCTCGGCCAAGGAGGCGCGCGTGGAGACCATTTTCCGCTACCGCAACCTGTATCCGACCGCCGTCAGCGCCGTGGCCGGCGGCCTGCCGTTGGCCAAGATCGCCTCTCACATCTTCCCGTTCAAGGACCTCGTCGCCGGGATGCTCTACAACATGGACCACAAAGACGAAGTCATCAAAGGCGTGGTCAGCTTCGTCTGAACCCCCGGCCTCGCCGGCCTCGCGGACGGCGCGACGCCGACGGGCCGTCGCCCGGCTTGGGACCTCGCGAGCAGGTCGGCGCCGTCCTTTCCGCTCCTGTTTTTTTTCGGAATGTCTGGCCCGGCCGGCCGAGATGTGCTATAAATTCTTCCTCGGAGCCGCCCCGCTCCAAAGGCGCGCCGACATGGACGCTCCGGCCGCCGGCGACGAAAAAACCGGCTTGACTTAAACGCGCCGGGGCTCGGATCGCCGGCCCGGGCCGCTGCGGCCGAAGCAACTTTTGGTCGCCCTCATGGCCCTGGGGAGCGTTTGGCCTAAGGCCGCCCCAGTTTTATGCAAACTTAGCCGCTAGCCACTTGCGCTTAATCGGTCTGAACGCTAAAATTGGCTCGGATTACCTTTACTCCACGGTCGGAGGTTAGGACAATAAAATGAAGTTTTTCATCGACACGGCCAACCTAAACGAGATCAAGGACGCGGCCGGCTACGGCTATCTCGACGGCGTGACCACCAACCCCACCTTAATGGCCAAAGAAGGCATCAGCGACCAGAACGAACGCATCAGGGCCATCTGCTCGCTGACCCCGGGTCCGGTCAGCGCCGAGGTGTTGGCCACCGACCCCGCCGGCATGCTGACGGAAGGCCGCCGTCTGGCCAATTTGGCCCCCAACGTGGTCGTCAAGCTGCCTCTGACCATGGCCGGCCTCCAGACCACCCGAGTGCTCTCCGGCGAAGGCATCCGCGTCAACGTCACTCTCGTCTTTTCGGCCATGCAGGCCCTTTTGGCGGCCAAAGCCGGCGCCTCCTACGTGAGCCCCTTCGTGGGCCGCCTCGACGAGATAGGCGTCGACGGCCTGCAGGTGGTCGACGACATCTCGGTCATCTTCGGCAATTACGGCTACGAGACGGAAATAATCGTCGCCAGCGTCAGACACCCTCAGCACGTCGTGCGGGCCGCCCTGATCGGGGCCGACATCGCCACCATTCCCCTTGCGGTCATCAAGCAGCTGGCCGCTCACCCCCTGACCGACAAGGGTCTGGCCGCCTTTTTGGCCGACCACGCCAAAATCTCCGCTCACTGAGCTCCGCCAACCTTCCGCCTCTGGTCCTGGCAGGCGGGGCGGTCGCGCCCCGCCCGCCGGGACAAAGCCAAATTGCTCGATTACAGGTTGATGACCATAAGCGCAGCCTGATAAGAGGCCGTAGAGGCGCCGTTCTGTCAGACCTATCCAAATCTAACCATCTGATTTGGTGCTGACTTTCTGCTTCATAGAGGCCGGTTTCACCTTGTGACTGCCCGCAAGGCCAGAGCCTTCCTCTCCACAGA
>JAISZC010000006.1 GCA_031269485.1 Deltaproteobacteria bacterium | reverse complement strand
AAGTCATTCGTGGGGCGCCCCAACTCCGCGCGGCGGCCCGAAAACCCTCAGGTTTTTCGGCCCGCCGCGCTTGACCTGTCGCGAATGAAAAGTTATAGTTTTGAGGCCTCCAAAAGGCGGCGACCTCGACGGTCCCTATTTTATTCGCGCCCCGGAGCCGCCTCGCCGCCTCCCCGAGGCGGCTATCAACGCGCCCTTCGCTCCCCGGAGTAAGCTTGATGTCAGTCGAGTTGACGGCTTTTTTAAATTTCCGCTTCGAAATTCTGCCCACCACCACGAAGGTCGTCATCGACGAAGAAGTCTCCTTCGCCGAACGCTGGCAGCTCAACTGGCGGAGCTACGTCAAGCTGCTGGCGACGCTGGGCGTGTCCGCCGAGCCCGACAGCCGGCCGGCTTTGCACCGCTATGCGCATCCTCAGCCTGACGACCGAACGCTGCAAGAGCTGATCGTTTTCCAGTCCGATCTGCGTCAAGAACTGACCGAAATCGTCGTCCAGAAAAAAATTTCTAAAAACCTATGGCGTCGCATTTTTACTGAAGCCGACGGCGTGCCTGTGTTTCTTTCCATGCCTAAAGACTTCGAAGAATCGCTAACTCCCGCCAACATCGATTCTCTAAATTTTAATTACACTTATGGCGCCACCACTTACCGCATCTACTGCGCAGCCATCATCCGTGAATTGATAGTCAGTAACCGCCTGTTCAACCTTAGATTGGACGAAAACAATCAATTTTATTTTGACGAGACCCAGCCGGCGTCAACCGCCGGCCCGGCCCCAGTTCCGAGTCCAGCTCCCGCCGCCGCCTTGCCTGACGTTCCAACGCCAGTCCAACGCCCGCAGCCGCCGGCCTGCGAAACTCTTTCCGCCGAGCCGGCGCCGCTCGCCGTGATCGCGCGCCCTGTTTCCGCGCCGCCGGCCGCCGAAGCTCAGACCGTTGAGGTTCAAGCCGCGACGAGCCTGGCGCCCGCAGTCCAGGCTTCTGGGACGCTCGTCACGCCGCCGAAAACCGGACCGGCCGAGGCCTCGGTTTCGGCGCCAGAGCCGACGGCCTCGCCCGCCCCGCCAGAAGTTCAAGGGGATCAAGCCGCGGCGGATCTCGGTCCGGAGGCGCGGACTCTTGCGACGGTCGCCGCGGACGCGAAGGACGGCCTGGCCTCCGAGCCTTCCGCCCAAATTGCCGAACAAGTTTCCAGCCAAGTTCCCAGCCAAGTTCCCGAACAAATTTCCGAACAAGTTCCCGAGCCCCAGACGACAGGCGAACTCCCCGCGGCTCAGCAGGCCAGCCTGACCTCGCGCCCCGCCGACGAGAACGAAAACCGGACCGCTGAAGCCTCGCCGGCTCAATCGCCCGGCCCCCAGGGCCATGAAGCGCAAAAGGCTCAAGTCGCCGAGCCCTCCGAGGCGCTCGCCGCGGCCCCGGAGGCCAGCCAGATCTCGGAGGCCGGCCAGACGCGCCAGCAGACGCCGCCGGCCGCAGCCTCGATTGTTCAGGACGCTTCGGCCGCCTCCAACGCCGCCGTTCCGACGCCTCAAGTTCCGGTCGCCGCGCCGCCTCAAGCGCCAACAACGGACCTGGCCGCCAAGTCTCCCGCCGGGCCTGCCGCGGAGGCCGCGGACACGTCCGGCGGCGAGCCGACCTCTCCGACGCCAGACACGGACGACGTGCCTTTGCTCCTCTTTGACGAGGCCGAATTGCCGCAGGCCTACGCGGACCATTTGGCGGACGAAGAAGAAGAGTTGCTGGAACTGACCGACCGCGTCGAAGACGATGATGAGACGACGGCCGAGACGATGGCCGAAACAATGGGCAAGCCGGCGGCCGAGTCGGCGGCCGAGACGATGGCCAAGACCATGGCCGAGCCGGCGACCGAGACGATGGCCAAGACCATGGCCGAGCCGGCGGCCAAGTCGGCGGAAAAAATGATTGAAGAGGCGGAGGCGCCGTCGTCTGACGCGGCCCAAGCGATCTTGGTGCTCGAAGATGCGGCGCTCGAAGATGAGGAACTCGAAGACGATGACGAGCTGGTTGAACTCGACGACCTTGTCGAGCCGGACGAGCCGGCGCCGACTCATTACGGCGAGCTGATGGACCTGGGCGGCGGTACGGCCGTCGAATTTCTCCTCTCGACCCTTGAGCAGCGCATTTTGATGAAGCAGCAAAGCCGCGCTTCGGCGCTGTCGACAAGTTTTCGTCAAAAAAACGCCAACCGGACAAAGCTTAAAGGCTTATAAAGCCTGACCGCGGCCGAGCGCCGAAACGCCGGCCGAGTTTCGCGCCTGACTTGCTCTTCGCTTTTTACGGCCCTTTTTTTACGGTCTTTTTCAGCTTTTGTCCAAGCCGCGCCGGTCAACGGCTCAAGGCTCATATTTGGCCTGGCAGCGCCGGCAACTCTCCGGCGGCGCCGAATCTGACCGCCCTTCCAGCTGAGCTCTCAAGGTCCGCAAAGGCTCTCCCGCCCAGATTTCGGCCAAGCTGCCGCGTCCAATCTCCCCGACGGCCAAGTCCAGCCCGGACAAATCGCAGCAGGGCAGCGCCTGACCGTTGTGGCGAATCAGCAGCCTTTTGCGGGGTTGGGCGCAGCGTCCGGAGGGCTTGTCGTCGACGCCTCGAGCGGGAAAAAGGCTTGGCGCGTCGCTGGAGTAGCGTCCGTAGCATTGGAGAGAAAAAAAATCGACGACGCCGGCCCAGCGTTCGACGAAGCGGTCGAATTCGCCTTCATTGAGGCTGGTGAGGCAAAAGCTCAAGCGCACCACCGGCAGCCGCCGTCCGGCCTCGCGGCGCAGGGCCAAAAATTCCCGAATGTTCTCCTCCACCCGGCGCAAGTCCGAACCGGGCCGCATCAGGGCGTAGGTGGACTCCTCGACCGCGTCGAGGCTGATCATCAGCCGCGTCAGGCCGGCCTTGATCAGGGCGCGAGAGACGGCCCCGCCCAGCAGCAGCCCGTTGGTGTTGAACATGGCCTCGACCAGTCCGCGGCCGCGCCCGTAGGCCACCAGTTCGGCCAGATCCGGCGAAGTCAGAGGTTCCCACAGCCCGCCGAAGCCAATGGAGGCCTGACCGCGCTCGAGGCCCTCGTCGATGAGCTCGGCCGCGACGGCGGCCGACAGCTCCGCGTCGCTTTGGCCGGCGTGGCGCCTCAGCGGCTCGGGCAGGCCCCACAGGCACATGGGGCATCTCAAGTTGCAGGCGAACTTGAGCTCGTAGTCCACGTGCAGCGGAAAGGGCGGGATTTCTTGAAAGCGGCGGGCCAGCTCCCAGCGTCGGCGGTAGTCCTCGAAGGGCCGGCCCAGCTCGGCGGCCAGCACGGCCGCGGGATCGTTGACGGCCAAAAAGCGCGACACCCGGCGGGAGTCGCCGCCCGCCTCCCGCACGTCGACGTTCACAGGCGGGCCTCGGCCAGGCCCCAGGGGTTGTCGGGGGCGGCCAGCTCGACCGCCACGAGCTCGCCGGCGGGGAGCCGGACGCCTGAGGGCAAAAGGGCCTGGACGTAGTTGTCGGTCAACGCCCGGAGGCGGCCGCTGAGCCGGTGAGGCGCGTTTTCGATCAAAGCCTCTCGACGGCGGCCGAGCTGACTGGCCAAAAATTCGGCCCGCTTGAGGCGGTCCAAGGCTCTGAGCCGATCGACCCGCCGTTTTTTTTCCGCCTCCGGAACGGGGTCGGGCAGTTCGCAGGCTCGGGTGCCGGGCCGGGGGCTGAAGGGAAAAACGTGCAGGTAGCCCAACGGGAGGCTGTCGATCAGAGACACGCTGTCCTCGAAGTCCGCCAAGCTCTCGCCAGGAAAGCCGCACATCACGTCGGCCCCCAAATTGAGGTCGGGCCGGCGAGCCTGGAGGGGGACGAGCAGGTCCAGGAGCTGGGCGCGGCGGTAAGGCCGGCCCATGAGGGCCAGGACGCGGTCGCTGCCGCTTTGGAGGGGCGCGTGGAGGTGCGGGGCCAGCCAGGGCAGCCGCTCGAGGGCCGGCCAGACCAGCGGCGTCTCCAGAGGCTCAAGGGAGCTGAGCCGGAGACGGACCTGGCCGGGGCTCGGCCGAAGTCGCCGCTGGATCTCGTCGAGCAGGCCGGCCAAGTTGACCGGCGGGTCCAAATCTCGGCCCCAAAGCCCCAAGTGGACGCCCGTCAGGACCACTTCCCGGACTCCAGCCGCCCAGTGGGCCGCCAGGGCGGCCAAGACCCGCTCCGGCGGATGGCTGCGCGAAGGGCCGCGGGCCAGAGGCACCGCGCAATAGGCGCAGCCGGCCTCGCAGCCGTCTTGAATTTTCAGAAAAGCCCGAGTGCGCGAGGAGCGGGCCTCGACGAAGTCGGGCATGGCCGAGGCGTGGGGCGAGACGGCCACCGTTCCGCGAGGCCGGGCCAGCTGGGCCGCCAAGTCGGCTTTTTCGGCTTGGCCCAGCACCAGGTCGGCCAAGCCTTTTTGCGCCAAAAGCTCCGGGGCGAACTGGGCCAGACAGCCGGTGGCCGCCACCAAGGTCTCCGGCCGGCGGCGCTTGAGGCGCCTGATGAAGCTGACGGCCTCGCGCTCGGCGCGGCCGGTCACCGCGCAAGTGTTGACCACCACCAAGGACGCCTCTTCCGGCGAGCCTGGCGACCAGCCGGCTGCGGCCAGGGCCTGGGTCAAGGAGGCCGACTCGGCCTGGTTGACTTTGCAGCCGAAAGTTATCACGGCGGCCTTCAAGGCGGACTCCAAAAAAAAAGGCCCGGGGACCAAAAAGCCCGGCCGCCGGCGCAACGGACGATGGCCGGCTTGACCGCGTCGGACCGGGACCTCAGTTGAGCGGCGCCAGCACGACCTTGCCGGCCAGCTCGCCGTCGGAGAAGACGGCCAGCGAGACGGCGATGGCGGGCATGGTCAAAACCTGAGGCAGATCAGCCGGAAAGGCGCGGCCGCCGAGGGTGAAGCGCGGCGCGACGAGCGGCAGCTCCCCTTCCAGCTCCACGGCCTTCAGAGTCAGCTTGGTTCCGGGCTTGAGCCCCCAACGCTGGCCCAAAGACAAAACCTTCCCTTGCCCGTCCACCTCCAAGGTCACCGACTTGAGCTTGGGCGAAACCAAAGCCAAATAGGCCTTGGCCAGGATTCTGGGTCCGTCTTCGGCCCCCAGCTGGTAAACGAAGTGAGGCGAGCGGGCCAAGGCGAAGCGCGGCAGCATGTCGCGGGCCGTGTCGGCCGTGGCGCCCAAGTCGTCGCCGGTCACGTCGCCGGCCTTTCCCACGAAGCCGCGCAGGTTCATCACCGTCCCGCTCGGGAACTGGCCGGCCAGGCCGACCATCTTGACCCGGGCCCCGCGGCGGACGGACAGCGTCTTTTCGGCCGCCAGCCTCGCCGGCTGGCCGTCGACCTCCAGCAAAAAGGCCGGCTCGTCCGGCGCGGCGCCGGCCGGCTCGGCGCCTGGCGACGCTTCGGCCGACCGGCCAGGCGCGGCCTCAACGGCCGGCGCCGCGCCCGGCAGTTGGCCGGCGTCGGCCTTGACGACCTCGGCTGGCCCCAGGGCCAGCAGCTGCGGCGAGGAGGCCCGCTGACCAGGCGGCAGCAGCTCGAGCTTGACTTGTCCGAACTTGACGTTGTCGCGCCTGGCGATGACGACGGTGGGCCGGTTGATCACGAGAGGGACGCGCACGTCGTTGAGGCTGCCCAGGCCCAGCACGTCCACCGACAAGCCCCGATCATAGTTGGCCCCCACGTGAACCACCTCCACGGTGTCGCCCGGGGCCACCAAAAGCGTCTGGCCGTCGGCCACGGCCACCGGCAACTGGCCGTTGACCGAAATGACGAGGTAGCTGAGCATGGGGGAATCCAAATGGATGCGCGGCTGCTCGGGCACGATGCCGTAGAGCTCCATGAAGGCGTTGACGGCCAAGTTGTGCTGCAAAATCTTCATTTCCAGAGTCGGCAGCTGCTTGGAGGTCTCAATGCCGTAGGCCGGAATGCCCAACTTGGTTAAAGCGTAGTAAGTGGCCGACTTGCGCTGCTCAGGATGCTTGGTGCTTTTGGACAAGGTGTCATGGTTGGAAAAGCTGAATTTGTACTTTTCTTCCGCGATGTCGAGGTTGATGACGTCCGCGACCTGCCGCGCCTCCTGCCCCAAATGCATGACCCGGCCGGTGGGCGGGTGAACGTAGACTTCGGCGTCGGCGATGATGCACTGCCCATAACGCGAGGGGTTGGCCATGTCGCTTTCCCAAACTGGCCGGAAAAAGCCTGACCCGTCGTGCAAATTGAGCAAAATATCACTTTCGGCCATCAAATTTTTTAAAATTTCAACCGCATCGCGGTCCGGGTCATGGTCTTGGACGCCGTCAAACTTGCGGTTCATGTCCCCGTCTGGGCCACGATCGTAGAGAATGATGGACTTGAAATTGGCTCGCGGCACGACTATGAGATTGCCGCGTTTGAGAGCCAAGTCCACGTACAAATCGGCCGACAGAAAACCGCCCGGCTCGTCGCCTTGGATGCCGCCCAAAATCATCATCGTCGGGCCTTCATGGCGGCCGAAGATTTTATAAATTTCCAGCTCCTGCGGCGTGCCCTCAAAATA
>JAISZC010000199.1 GCA_031269485.1 Deltaproteobacteria bacterium | reverse complement strand
TATTTTAAGATATTGATAGCGGCTGATATGATATATAATATTAAAATATCATTATTTTTCAACATTATAATCCTAAAATATTGCAATCATACTGGCTAAAATATTAAAAACTTGCAATTTACCAGTAAGTTGTCACAAAATTCAAGACTATATCAGCTTTGAACGTGATATGCAGCCTTTTAGTCGGTTAAATGATCAACATCATAGAATTTCCAAAAATTCCTCCAGTTCCCAAGGCGAAATGGCCGACTTGAAATCCGGCGCCCCGTAATTGGGGCAATTGGCCCGCGCCGTTTGGATGTCCCAGCGCTTCATGGCTCCGACCACCTTGACCAGCTCGGGCCCGTAGGCCGCCTTGAGCTCCTCGTCCGCCTCGAAGGCGGCCAGCGATTCCTCCAAAGTCGCGGGCAGCTGGGGAATCGAGGGGTCGGCCCAAACGTCGTGCAGGACGGGCGCCGGCGCGGACTTGGCCCCGACGAGGCCCAGCAGGCCGGCGACGAGGGTCGACAGCGCCGACATGTAGGGGTTGGCCGCCGAGCAGTGCAGCCGGTTTTCGACGTGGGTGCCTTGGCCGCGAGCGCTCTTGACGCGGATGCCCACGCTGCGGTTCTCGAAGCCCCAGGTGGCCGAGGTGGGAGCGCACGCGCCGGGGCGGTAGCGCTTGTAGCAGTTGACCGTGGGCGCGGCGAAGACCATGTTGGCCGGGGCGTGCTCGACCAGTCCCGCGATGAAGCGTCGGCAGGCCCCGGAGAGGCCGTCGGCGTCGCCGCGATCGAGGAAGGCGTTTTCGCCGGTCCTTTTGTCCAACAGGCTCACATGGACGTGGGCCCCCGAGGCGCAGCGGTCGATCCAGGGTTTGGTCATGAAGGAGGCCAGATAGCCGTGCTGCTTGGAAATTTCCTTGATGGCGTTTTTGAAGGCCATGGCCTCGTCGACGGCCTCCAGCCCGTCGCGGGCGTCGAGGTTGATTTCCTGCTGGCCCGGGCCTTGCTCGGAATTTTGGGTGATGATCCTGAAGCCCGCGGCCTGCAGGACGTCCATCATTCCGTAAAGGTAATCGAGGTCGAAATTGTTGTATTGGGTGACGAAAATGGGCTGCGACCCGTAGACCGGCGTCAAAGTGCCTTCTTTGAACAAATAGAATTCGAACTCGAAGCCCAGACGGACAGTGTAGCCCAAGTCGGCGAACTTTTTGAAGGTCCGCTTGAGCAGGATCCGGGGCGTGGCCATCAGGGGCCGGCCGTCGTACCAGTGGGGATCCACGATGATGCGGGCCGTGTTGGGCGCCCAAGGCAAGACCATGAAGGTGTTCAAGTCCGGAATGGTGCGGGCGTCGCCGTAGGTGACCTCCTCGCCGTAGCCCGTGCCGGGGGCGCAGCGCGTTTGGACGTCGCAGGTCATGATGCCGCCGTAAAAGTTCAGGCCGTGCTCCAGATAATGCTGAAAATAGGCCACTGGAACATTTTTACTGCGTGGTATGCCATATAAATCATATTGTTCGAATCTAATATATTTAATATTGTGTTCTGCTATTTTTTGATGAATTGACAGCAAGACATTTTGTCCCAAAGGGCTTTTTTGGGTTTCGCGCCACGCCTCTTGGGGCGTGATGGTTCTTTCGTTTTCAAGGACGAGGGTCATGGGGGCCTCTTGGCTGACCGCGGGACGCCGCGGCCGTGGGCGGAAAAAGAGGGACGGTCGATTGGACCGGGGTCCAAAAGGGTTTATTCCAAATTGCGGCCTTGATCGTCAAAGACCATGAGCTTGCCGAGATTGACGATGGTCAGCGAGACGCGCTCGCCCAAGCCGCCGGCCAAGCCGCCAGCCAAGACGGAGGCCGACGCCAGGGCGGCGGCCTTTTGCCCCTCCGTCTCGACGGTGGCCGCCGCCGCGCGGCCCAATGACTCGACGTCGACGAGCGGACCTTCGGCGGTCAAGCCGCCGAGCTGGTCCTCGGCCGGGCCGTCCAGGCCGAGCCGGCCCTCTGAGCCTCCTTGGTCGGCCAAGCCGCCCGTCAGGCCGCTTGAGCCTTCCGGTCCGCCCCAACCTTCAGCCCCTCCGGCGCCTTCCGGCCCGCCTGGGCTCCTTCGGCCGACCGGGCCGAGCCGAAGGTTTTCGGGCCGCAGGCCGACGGACAGCGGCCGGCGGGGACTCCAGCCGGCCAGCCGCTTTTGCAGACGCGGCGGGAGAGGCGGGGCGAAGCCGGCGAAGCGCAGGCGGCCGTCGTCGCCGAGCCGGGCCGGCCAAAGGTTAATTCTGGGCGAACCAACCAGCAGGGCCGTCCGGACGTCGGCCGGCCGGTCGTAGAGGTCCTGCGGGGCGGCCTTCTGCGCCACGCGGCCTTCGTGGAGGACGACGATCTCGTCTGCCACCGCCAGGGCCTCGTGAAAATCGGGGGTGGCCAACAGAAAGGTCCGGCCCTCCTCGCGCTGCAGCCTCTTGAGCTCGGTGCGCAGCTTGAACCGCAGCGGCGCGTCGAGGCTGCTCAAAGGCTCGTCGAGCAGATAGAACTTGGGGTTCTTGATCAAGGCCCGGCCCAGGGCCAGTCTTTGCCGCTCTCCGCCGCTCATGGTCTTGGGCAGCCGTTCCAAGGTCAGGGTCAGGTTGAGCTTGTCGGCCATGGCGAAAACTCGCCGCCTGATTTCCTCTCTGGGGACGCCGCGCATGCTCAAGGAGCTGGCCATGTTCTCAAAGCCGTTGCGGTTGGGATACAGCGCCAAATTGTCGAAGATCATGGCCAGCTCGCGGCTGCGGGGCGGCAAATCCGAGACCTCCCGGCCGTCGAGATATATTTCTCCGCCGCTTTGCGGCTCCAAGCCGGCCAGCAACCTCAAGGTCGTGGTCTTGCCGGCCCCGCTGGGGCCCAGCAGGACCGAAAAGCCGTTTTTTTCGGCTTTGAAGGAGATGCCCGCCAGCGCCTTCTTGCGGCCGTAGTCTTTGCGCAGTTCGACGACCTCGATGCCCGTCCGCTCGGCTGGAGCGGCGGCGAAAGAGGCTGCCAACGCGTCTGAGGCGGCGATTTG
>JAISZC010000169.1 GCA_031269485.1 Deltaproteobacteria bacterium | reverse complement strand
CTTGGCCGACGACTACCCTGGCCGGATCAGCTCGGGGATGCGCCGCCGGGCCGAGATCGCCCGGGCCATGATGAACCGACCCAAAGTTTTGCTGCTCGACGAGCCTTTTCGGGCTCTCGACGCGTTGACCAAGACGGTGGCCCACCAATTTTTGCTCGATGTCTACGATCGGGACCGGCCGACGGTGTTTTTCATCACCCACGACCTCGACGAGGCCGTTTTCTTGGCCTCCAAGGTCTACGTCATGACCACCCGGCCCGCCGCGGTCAAAAAAGTCATCGAGGTCGAGCTGCCTCGGCCCCGTAATTTTCGGCTTCTGGCCTCGCCCGAGTATCAGCGTTTGCGCGCCCAATGCCAGGACATCATCGGCGAGGAGGCCGTCAAGGCCTTTCGGACCGGCGAACGCGAGCTCTGAGGCGGCGGTCAGCGGCCGCCAAAGACGCGCCAAGACGCGCCAAAGCCGCCTCAAAAGACCTAATAATGCGCTAAACGATATTTTTATAGCCGATCAAAACCAGACCCTGAAATACTTTATTAGAGCTGTCGTCCTAAATTTTTTGGCTTTTTTCGCTTTCGGAGGCGTCTCATGCGACTGGCCGGACGCTTGAAAAAAACCTTCGGCTCGGCGACGACCCGGCGCAGCCTCGTCTCCCTGACGACCTTCGTGGTCCTCTGGGAGCTCTCGGCCCGCCTGAAAATCCCGGTGCTGGGGGCGGTCCCCTCCCCCGCCGAAACGGCGGCCTGCCTGGTCCAGGAAATTTTTCGGGCCGAATATTGGCGCAGCTGGGGCGGCAGCCTGGCGCGGATCTTGATCGGCTTTGCGGCCGCCCAGCTGCTGGGCGTCCCGTTGGGGCTCTTTTTGGGCTGGAGCCGCCGGGCCCGGGAGGTGATCTTCCCCCTGGTGGAGATCATGCGGCCCGTCCCGCCGCTGGCTTGGGTGCCGGTGTCGGTCATCTTCTGGCCCTCGGCCGAGCTGAGCATGATCTTCGTGACCTTCCTGGGCGCCTTTTTCACCGTCATCCTCAACATCGTCGAGGGCATCGCGGCCGTGGACGAGCGTTACCTGCGGGCGGCCGCCTCGCTGGGCGCCGGGAAAAGCGGGCTTTTCTGGCACGTGCTGCTGCCGGCCAGCCTGCCGAGCGTGTTGACCGGCATGACCGTGGGCATGGGGATAACCTGGTGCGTGGTGGTGGCCGCCGAGATGATCGCCACCGACACGGGCCTGGGCTTTCTCACCTGGCGGGGCTACGTGGCCGGCGAGTTTCCTCTCATCGTGGTGGGCATGCTCAGCATCGGCTTGGCCGGCTGGCTGTCTTCGGGCCTGATCAGACGCGTGGGGCTCCATTTCGCCCCTTGGCTCAAAAATTAAGGAGCTGCGGTGGACGCCCTGGAACCTGTCCGCGCCGCGGACGTCGCCGACGGACCTCCCGAGGAAGCGATCGGCCGACTGACCGCGGAAGCCGTGGGCAAAACTTACGTCGAGCAGGACCGCTCCCGGGAAGTTTTGAAAGATCTCCACCTGACCTTGGAGGCCGGCCGCGTCACCGTGGTCATGGGCCCGTCGGGCTGCGGCAAGAGCTGCCTGATCAACCTGCTGGCCGGCTACGAGCCGCCCACCGCCGGCCGCGTCGTCCTCGACGGCCGCCCGACGGCCGGGCCCGGACCGGACCGGTTGGCGGTTTTTCAGGAAACGGCCCTGTTTCCCTGGCTGACCGCCTTCGAGAACGTGGCCTACGGACCCAAGATCCGCAAGGAGCTCAAAGGCGCCCAGCTGGAGTCCGCGGTCATGGAACTGCTGCGCCTGGTGGGCTTGGAGGATTTTCGGGACAAATATCCGGCCCAGCTCTCCGGCGGCATGCAGCGCCGCGCCGAGCTGGTGCGGGCCCTGGCCAACCGCCCCAAGGTCATGCTGCTCGACGAGCCTTTCCGGGGGCTCGACGCCATGACCCGCGGCCTGATGCGCGACGTTTGCCTGACGATTTTTCGGCGCCACCGCGGCTCGAGCCTGTTTGTCACCTCCGAGCTCGACGAGGGCTTGGCGCTGGCCGACCAGCTGGCCATCTTCACCAACCGGCCGGCCAAGGTCAAGAAACTGCTCGACGTGCCCTTCGAACGCCCCAGGACCGACCAGCTCAGAAGCTCGCCGGCCTATCTGGCTCTCAAGGCCGAGGCGCTGGAACTGCTCCACGAGGAGGCCGTCAAGTCGTTCAAAACCGGCGCCATCGAGTCGGCCGACTTCGTGGAAGCCTACGGCGCGCTCGCCTGAGACGCCCGGCGCCAGCCTGCGACGACGCGCGTTTTCGCGGCTTTCAAGGCGGCCCTTCCGGCCGCCTTTTTGCTCGCCGCCGCCTGACCGACGAAGTTCCGTTGGCCTGGCGAACGGACGAAACAGGCGCGGTCCTTGACTTTTCGGCTTTTGCGTGGCAAAGTCTCCCCAACGCCACGACGCCGCGACGCCGAGACGCCCGGTTGATCGAGGCGCCAACCCCCCCTTTTCAGCTTGATGACTAACATAACCCCTAGGCGTCAAAGCTTGACTATTTTGGCCCTGACCAGGTTTTCTGCGCCTCGAGCCTGAGCGGCAGGCTCGGCGTCCTGGGGCGACCGCCCGCCTTTATGTTAAATTGATATTTTACCTTTTACTAACCACATAAAAGCTTAAATTATGAAATTATTTCAAGTTGACGTCTTTACTTCTCAAAAATTTAAAGGCAATCCCGCTGGAGTCTGCCTTACCGATAAATTTTTAGAGGTAAGTTTAATGCAGTCGTTATCATCAGAGATTAATGCCTCTGAAACGGCGTTTATTGAACTAAATAATGGTAATTTTAATATTAGGTACTTTACCCCTGCGAAAGAAATTCCTTTATGTGGCCACGCCACCCTAGCTGGAGCGCATATATTATACGAACAAAATATAATAAAATTTCAGGATAAATGCCTCTTACATGCTACAAAAAATGATATTTTAGTATATAATGATAATAATTGGATTACGATTACCTTTCCCGTTTATGATATTAAATATTTTGACTCACTCTCTAAATTTAAAAATATTCTTAATTTAATACCTATTGAAGCCATTAAAAGCGATAATAATTTTGTGGTAGCAAGGTTTGCTGATTGGCAAGATATCGTTAATATTTCTGTTAATTTTGATGTCTTGAAACAAGAAAATTTTGCTGAAATATTAGCAGTAACGGCCCCTTCACCGTGGCCTGACTATGATTTTGTCGTTAGAGTTTTTTGTCATCCCGATTTGGGTGTGACTGAAGATCCGGTAACCGGAGTCATTAACTGTATATTAGCCCCCTATTGGCAATCTAAGTTAAATAAATCTAAACTTATTTCGAAACAATTATCTAAACGCACTGGAATTTTAAAATTTAATATAATTGACGATAAAGTGGAAATTAAAGGCCAGGCTATCACAGTTTTAGACATGAAATTGCTTTGATGGGGGCGCCGCAACGATCGCCACGACGATCGCCGGAACGATCGCCGAAACGCGGCCGCCCCGCCTGGCGGTCGCCCGCCCAAGTCGGCCGCCCAAGCCGGCCGTCAAGCCCATTCCGGGGCCAGGCATTTTTTGCGCGCCGGCCACTGGATTTTCAGTGCACCAATTGTGTATAATGGCGAAAAACGAAGCGGCCGCGCCGCTTCGACCCTCCCAAACCATCCCGGAGCCCCAATGCCAGAAATTCACAGAAAGCTCAGCAGCATCGAGAAGATCTGCCACGACAGCGAATGCAGCGAGAAAATCGCTTCCCTGAAGCCCGAGCACGTCACGCTTTTCAAAACCTTCACCTATTGCCCCTATTGCGCCGAGGAGCTGACCCTGGTCTGCCAAAGTTGCCGCGAGCAGCTCAACAGCAGCGAGTTCAAGTATTGCCCCTGGTGCGGCGTCAATTTCGCCGACGCTGAAACCGTGAAATGACAGGTCCTTCGGCCAGGCAGGACTTTTTGGAGGTTTGATCATGAGCTCTCTGGATCCTCGCCTTCCGCGCCTTGAGGACTTCGATCTGGCCGGCAAGGTGGTGCTGGCCCGCGTCGACCACAACGTGGTCGAAAAAGGCCTCGTCAAGGACGCCTTCCGCATCGACGCCACCTTCGGTCTCATTCACCACATCTCGGCCCGGGGCGGCTTTCCGATCCTGATGACTCACGTCGGCCGGACCAGGGACAAGAAGACCGGACACATCAACGCTGGCCCCGGGACCTCGACGGCGCCGATTGTCGACTACCTCAACCGCAAGCTGGCCGGCGGCTTCGTCGTCCCTGAGCTGCCCGTCCACCCCGAGCTGGGCATCGAGAACCTGGAGCCGGACCGGCTCGCCCCGCATTTGGAGCAGCTCAAAAAGCGCCGCGTGGGCGGCCTGTATTTGCCCAACACCCGCTGGTTCGCCGGAGAGGAGTCCAAAGACGAACGAACGCAAGTCTTGGCCGGCCAGCTGGCCGCCTTGGCCGACGTCTACGTCAACGACGCCTTCGGCTCCTGGCAGCCCCACGCCTCGACCTACGACGTGGCCGGCCGGCTGCCCTCGGCGGCCGGCTTTCTGCTGCAAAAGGAGCTGCTCCACCTCGATCTGGCCCTCAACCCCGACCAGCCCTTCTTGGCCGTGGTGGCCGGCGCCAAGTACGACACCAAGATCGGCCCGCTCAACAAAATCTACGATCTGGCCCGGCACGTCATCCTCGGCGGCGTCATCTACAACGCCTACCTGGCCGCCAAATACGGCGTCGAGGTGGCCGGCGTGGACCCCCAGGACGTCGAGCTGGCCAAGGGTTTGGTCCAAAAGGACGAAAACGTCGGCAAGATCCTCGAGCCCGCCGTCCTGATCGAGTCCGAGGTCCTAAACCGGCGCGATCCGTCCAAAGTCCGCGCGGTCAGCAAGGCCGACTTCCGGCCCGGCCAAAAGCGCGGCTATTTTCTCGACGTCGACCCGCGCTCCTTCGACGAGCCCCGGCTGGCCGCCGCCTTGGCCCAGGCCAAGACCATCTTCGTCAACGCGGTCATGGGCCTGACGCCTTTTTTCCCCGAAGGCAGCGCCAGACTTTACTCCGAAATCGGCAAAAACCGCCAGGCCCGCAAGCTCTTCGGCGGCGGCGACACGCTCGCCGAGCTCAAGAATTTGACCCCCGGCCTGTATCTCTCGGCTCTCGACGACGAAAGCTGCTATTTCTTCACCGGCGGCGGCGCCGTGCTGACGGCTCTGGAAAACGGCGCCTACGGCCTCAAGCCCGTGGCGGCCCTGCTCAAGCCGTCCGCCTGACGGCCGTCTCCGGCTCGGCCGAGCGCCGATCCACGCGCCCGGCCGAGCCGAGCGCCCCGGGACGCGAACTCGCGAAAGCTCGCGCAAAAAGCCGCCTCGAACCAAAAAACGCGCCCCCAAACCTGAAGGCCCAGCGATGTCCGAAACCGACTGCACTTCTTCGCCGCAAAAGCGAATAGCCTTAACCAAACCTGAAGGCCCAACGATGTCCGAAACCGACCCCGTCAGCCTGACCGACAAGATAGCCAAAGCCGTCTGGACCGTGGGCGGCTTGGGCGAGTTGCCCATGGCCCCCGGCACCTGGGGCGCCGTCGGGGCTGTGCCGATTTATCTGGTTTTATGGAAATTCGGCAATTGGAAAATTTATCTGATCGTCCTCTTGGCCGTCTTCTTCGGCGGCTGGCTGGTCTCGCATCGGGCCAACATTTTTTACAAAAAGCATGACGATTCCCGGGTGGTCATCGACGAGGCCGCCGGCTATTTGACGACCATGTTTTTGGCCCCGCAAGACGCCTTTCTGCCTCTGGCGCCCCTTTGGGGCTTTGCGCTTTTTCGCCTTTTCGACATTTGGAAGCCGGGTTTGCTCAAAAAGGTCGACCGGACGGAAGGCGGTCTTTTCGTCATGCTCGACGACGTGCTGGCCGGCTTGCTGGCCTGCGCCGCCATGTGGGTGGTGGCCGCGTTGCTGGCTCTTTTCAAAAATCCCTTTTTGCCCCAAATGTTCGTCCAATGAGCGACGACGCGGCGTCGACCTTGCAGGCCTCGGTCGACGAGCTGGGCCGGCGCCTAAGCTTTAGGCTCTCCGAGCTCGGGCTGACCGTCGCCACGGCGGAAAGCCTCACCGGCGGCCGGCTGGCCACGGCCCTGACGTCGCGTCCGGGCAGCTCGGCCGTCTTTCTGGCCGGCACGACGGCCTACGCCGACGAGGCCAAGCTTCGTCTGCTGGACGTGCGGGCCGAGACCTTGGCCCGCTGGGGCGCGGTCAGCGCCGAGTGCGCCCGGGAAATGGCCCAAGGGGCCAGAAACCGGATCGGGGCCCAAATCGGCGTGTCGACGACCGGCATCGCCGGACCGGACGGGGCCACGCCCGGCAAGCCCGTGGGCCTGGTCCACGCGGCCGCGGCCGGCCCGGACCTCTGGCTGGGCCGCCGCTTCTTTTTTGACGGGCCGCGCGACGTCGTCGCCCTGTCGGCCGCCGAGGCGGCCTTGCAGCTGCTCGAGGAGCTGCTGGACCAGTCGCCCGCGGGCCGTCCGGCCGAGAATCGCCCCGCGACGTGACCGCGGCCGAAGCGGCGCGACTCGCGGACCGTCCTTCCCCTAGACCTCTTTTCAACGGAAACGAAATGCCCAAAACTGAGCTCTTCGCCATCAAGGCCGAAAACGTCAAATTACGCCAGGAAATCGAGCGCCTTGCTCGGGAAAATTCCGAGCTGCGGCTCAAGGTGATGACCGGAGTGGTGCAGATCTGCTCCGACTGCCGCCAGCTCAAGACCTCCGACGGCCACTGGGTGCCCTTGGACCGCTGGCTGGAGATGTACGCCCAGGTCTCCTGCAGCCACGGCTACTGCGAGGAATGCGCCAAAAAGCTGCTCGACGAGGCGGCTTTGTGAAGGTCTGCCTGCTGGGCCGGCCCGGGTCAGGCCGCGAGACGATATTTCAGGCCCTGACAGGCTTGACGGCCGGCCCGAGCCGCCAGGCTCTGAGGCAAGGCGAGGCCCTGGTCGTCGACGCCCGCCTGGATTGGCTCTCGGATCTTTTTCAGCCCAAAAAACGGACGCCGGCCCGCCTCGAGCTCGCGCTGCCCAAGCCGTCGGGCGACCAGCCCCTCAAGGGCGCTTTGGAAAAAGCCCGGGACGCCGACGCGCTGATGATGGTGCTGGCCAATTTCCCCGGCCACGACGGCCCCGAGCCGGCTCAGGCGGCGGCCGAACTGGAGTCGGAGCTGCTGCTGACCGACTACCTGACCGTGTCCAAACGCCTCGAGCGCCTCGACGAGGACAAAAAGCGCGGCAAAAAAGGCGACCCCGAAGAGGCGGCCCTGTTGACGACGGCCCTGGCGGACTTGGAGGCCTCCCGGCCCTTGAGGCTGCGCCCCGAGACGGCCAAGGCCCCCCAGCTGCGGGGCTTCGGGCTGTTGTCGGCCAAGCCCCTGCTGGCCGTGATCAACAACCCCGACGAGACGGCCCAAGCGCCCCAACTCCCCCTCCAAGTCCCCCAGCTGACCATTCGGGGCCGGCTCGAGGAGGAGTTCAGCCGTCTTGAGCCGGCCGAGGCGGCCGAGCTGATGGCCGACTACGACCTCGCCGAGCTGGTCGGGGCGCGGGCGGCTCGGACCCTCTTTGAGCTGACCGATCTGCTGACCTTTTTCACCGTCGGCGAGGACGAGTGCCGCAGCTGGCCCGTGCCTCGCGGGGCCACGGCCTGGGAGGCGGCCGGCCAAATCCACTCCGACATCCAAAAAGGCTTCATCCGCGCCGAAGTGGTGTCCTTTGATGATTTCAAGGCTTGCGGCGGCTTTAACGAAGCCAAAAAAAAAGGTGTCTTTCGGCTGGAAGGCAAAACGTACGTGGTGGCCGATGGCGACATAGTCCATTTTCGCTTTAATGTCTAAAAACAATTTTAAAGCGTCTGGCCCATAAAAAAATTAAATGATCAACAATTATCTCAGCGCCAGGCCGCTTAATTTTTTATCAGTCCAACTGTTCGTTAGTTTGCGCCTCGTTAACTCTACGGTTTGTTCAACGAATCGCTTGGCGACCAGCGTCTAGCCTGTCACTTCGCCAGCAATTAGCTTAGTTTTTTTTCAGCAACTCGCTCAATAATTTTACAGCAACTTGCTTAGCAATTTTACAGCTGTTCGTTAGCGATTTCTCATAAGGACCAGTCAGCGATGGACTATTTTTCGCAGCGTTCCCACAAATTATTGGCCGGTCTGCGGGCCCACAACAACCGGGAGTGGTTTGAGGCGCATCGCGACGAAATCGAGGAGCTTCTGCTGGCGCCGGCCCGTTGGCTGGTCGTGGAGACCGGCGCGATGTTGTCCGCCATTCTGCCCGACCTGGTGGCCGAGCCAAGAATAGACCGTTCAATCTATCGCTTGAGACGCGACACTCGGTTCTCCAAGGACAAAAACCCCTACAAAAGCCATCTGGGCCTTATTTGGTGGCTGGACCGGCCGGAAGGCAAGCTCGAAAGCCCCTGCTTCTATTTCCATTTGGAGCCTGACGGCTGGCTGTGGTCGGCGGGCTGCTATCGCTTTTCCGACGCCGCGCTGCTGACCTGGCGAAACCTCTTGGCGACGGAGGACAAGGCCGCCGACTGGCTCAACTTGGCCGCCAAGCTCCAACGGGCCGGCCTGACGTTCAACGAGCCCGAACTCAAGCGGGCCCCCGCCGGCTCGTCCGAGGCCGCCAGCCCCTGGCTGCGACGCAAGGGCCTCTACACCTGGCCGGGGACCTTGACTCCGGCCGGTCCGGAGCTCTGGGGCCCCGGCGCGGCCAAATTGTTGTTCGATCATTTCAAGACCGCCGTGCCGTTGATGAATTTTCTCAAAAACCTCTACGAGCTGCGGCCCCCCAGCGCCGCGCCGCCGGCGCGGCGCGGCGGCGCCCGACCCGGCCGCTACGCGGAAGATTTTTGACTTTTTTCGTTGACGGCCGAAAGATGAGGCGCTGTCTATTTTAAAAAATATAAGACTTTAAAAGCTTTTTAAAAGCTGTTTTGGGGCGACAACATTGGGTAAATTATTGGTCATAGACGACGATTTGAGCCTGCGCGAGTTCATGGAGACGCTCCTGAGAAACTCGGGGCATCAGGTGACGTTGGCCGAAAACGGCCAGGCCGGCTTGGAGCTGGCCTTGGCCGAGGATTACGATTTGATCATCAGCGACATCCGCATGCCGCAGCTCTCCGGCCTGGAGGTCCTCACCAGCCTCAGGACGTCCAAGCAGACCACGTTCCTGCTCATCTCGGCCTACGCCAACGAGGAGACGGCCGTGGAGGCCATGCGCCGGGGGGCCTACGATTTCATACCCAAGCCCTTCAAGCCCGCGGACCTGCTGGCGGTCGTCGATTCGGCCCTGGCGCACCGCAACGTCGACATCGAGCGCCAAGCCCTGGCCGACATGGTTTCGAGCAACCAGCGCTTCAGCGGGCTGGTGGGGGCCTCGCCGGCCATGCTGCCGGTCTACGAGCTCATCAAGCGGGCCGCCCAGACGTCGACCAGCATCCTGATCACCGGCGAAAGCGGCACGGGCAAGGAGCTGGTGGCCCGCGCCGTCCATCTCAACTCCAGCCGGGCCGAAAAAAGCTTTGTGGCCATCAACTGCGGCGGCATGCCCGAGCAGCTGGTGGAAAGCGAGCTCTTCGGCTACAAAAAAGGGGCCTTCACCGGCGCCAACGCCGACAAGCAGGGCCTGATGTCGACGGCCGACGGCGGGACGCTGTTTCTCGACGAGTTGGCCGAGCTGACGCTGCCGATGCAAGTCAAGCTGCTGCGGGTGGTGCAGGAGAGAACTTTCAGGCCGGTGGGCGGCAACGCCGAGCTGACGGCCGACGTGCGCTTCATCGCCGCCACCAACAAAAATCTCGAGTCGGAAATCATCGCCGGACGCTTTCGCGAAGATCTGTATTACCGCCTCAACGTCATCAACATTCGCATCCCTCCGCTGAGAGAGCGACCGATGGACATCCCGCTGCTGGCCCATTACTTTTTAGAAAAATACAGCCTGCAGCAAAGCAAAGACGTCCGCAAACTGTCGACCTACGCCTTGGACATCTTGTCGCGCTATCATTTTCCCGGCAACGTCCGGGAACTGGAAAACATCATCGAGCGCTCGGTGGCCTTGGAGCAGTCCAACATCATTTTGCCGGAAAGCTTGCGTCTGGCCGATTTCAAGCGCGAGTCGTCGACTTTCAACCCGCCCTTCGCCGGGCCGCCGCAGCCGCCCTTCGCCGGCGCGGCCGGCCCTTTGTCGGCCGCGCCGCCGCCTCTGAACGGCTGGCGACCGGGCGGCCCGCCGGCCCCCCCGGAAACCGCGGCTTTAGCCGACCCGGCGGCGTCCGAAGCCGCTTTCCAGCTGCCGCCCGGCGGCCTCGACGATCTGCTGACCTCGCTGGAGGGCCATTATCTTTTCAACTCCCTGATCAGCGCCAGCGGAACCCGCGGCCGGGCGGCGTCGCTGCTGCGCATCAGCCCCTGGCGGCTGCGCATGCGCCTGGTGGCCTTCAGCCTCTCCGACCTCAACCCCATGGAGCTGGCCTCCATCCCCAGAGACCGCTACCCCCGGCCGGCCCTGCCCGAGGAGCTGGCCCCGGAATGGAACGGCTCGGAGATCGACCTCGACGAGATCCTGCACGCCGTGGAAAGGCGCTTCATCAGGCTGGCGCTGGAAAAGAGCGGCGACAACAAGACCGAGGCGGCCACCTCCTTGGGCCTGTCGCGCCGCTCCTTTCAGCACCGCATCGAGCGGACCAACTACGAGCAGGAGATGACCAAGCTGGCCGCCCGGACGAACGGCTGAGGCGCGGGACTTGACGCCTCGACGCTTTGACATGCGACGGCCCTCAGGGCGCCGACCAGCCGGCGCCTGACGGCCGTCAATTTAACGTCTTTTTCGTCTTTATTAAAGGCATTTTAAGATATTAAAGGCTCCATTCCTAGATTAATGTCACGTTCTCTATTAATGTCACGGATTTGTTGTCGTGAGCTTTATGACACTACAATTGCCTGCCAGCAACGCCGCGGACGACCTGTGGGCTTACGTCAAAAACTCGGCGGAGGCCTGCAAGGCGGTGGCCGCCGATCCGGATCAAGCCTTTCAGCTGACCGCCCGTTGGAACACCGTGGCCGTCATCTCCGACGGCTCGGCCGTGCCCGGCCTGGGCGCGGCGGGCCCCTTGGCCGCTCTGCCGCTGGTGGAGGAAAAGTGCCGGGCCTTGCGGCGCCTCGCCGGCCTGGAGGCCCGCCCTCTGGTGCTGGACGTCAAAAGCCTCGACGAGGCCGTCCGCACCGTGGCCAGCCTGGCCCAGTCCTTCGGGGCGGTCAACTTGGAAGCCTTCGTCGAGACCGAGGCGATGGAGCTCAAGCGCCGCCTGACCGATCTGGGCGATCTGCCGGTCTGCCAGGACGCCCTCGACGCTCTGCCCGTGGTCTGCCTGGCCGCCCTGACCAACGCCCTCAAGGCGGTCAGAAAAAAAATCACCGACGTGCGGCTGGTCATCTCCGGGGCCGAAACGGAAGGCTTGGCCCTGGTTGACTTCCTGAGGCTGGCGGGCCTGGGCGACGTGGTGGTCTGCGACCGCTCCGGGGCCATCTGCCGCGGCCGGCCCGGCCCCACCAACTGGGTCATGGAGGAGCTGGCCCAGAAAACCAACCCCCGCCAGATCCGCGGCTCGCTGGCCAAGGCCCTGGCCGGGGCCGACGCCTTGCTGCTTCTGGCCGGCGGCGCTCCGCTCCAAACCAAGTCGCCCGCGACCCTGATGGCCCCCAACTCGATCATCCTGAGCCTGGTCGACCAGCCCGACAGCTTCTTCTTCGGCGCGACCGTCTCGGCCGCCCCCAACGGCCCTCTCAACCAGCTCGACGCCTGCCTGGCCCTGCCGGGCCTGCTGCGCGGGGCCCTCGACGCCCGCGCCCTGGCCTTCAACGCCCCCATGAAAATGGCCGCCGCCTTGGCCTTGTCCAAAATGGTGCCCGAAGCCGAGCTAGGCGCCGAGCTCATCGTCCCCAACGCCGCCAAGCCGGGCCTGGTCACGGCCATGGCCGAGGCCGTCAGCGCCGCCGCGGCCGCCTCCGGCGTGAGCCGGCTGTTTTGATCCTGCCCGACCTTCTGGGCGCCTCCGAAAGCCTGCTGCGGGTCAAGGAGCGCCTCTCCCAAGCCGCCAAAGTCAACCGTCCGGTGATGATTCTGGGCGAGCGCGGCACCGGCAAGGAGCTGGCCGCCGCGCGCCTCCACTACCTCTCCCGCCGCTGGCAAGGCCCCTACGTGGCCCTCAACTGCGCGGCCCTGGCCCCGAGCCTGCTGGACGCCGAGCTCTTCGGCCACGAGGCCGGGGCCTTCACCGGCGCCGCCCGACGCCGGCCGGGACGCTTCGAGGCCGCCGACGGCGGCACCCTGTTCCTCGACGAAATCAGCCACCTGAGCTTGGCCGCCCAGGCCCGCATCCTGCGGGTGGTCGAATACGGCGTCTTTCAGCTGGTCGGCGGCGCGGCCGAACGCCGGGTGGACGTGCGCGTGGTGGCCGCCACCAACGCCGACTTGCGCCGCCGCCGCCAGGCGGGACTTTTTTTGGAAGACCTCTGGGACCGGCTCAGCTTCGAGGTGCTCACGCTGCCGCCGCTGCGGGAGCGCCCCGGCGACGTGACCCTGCTGGCCCACAGCTTCGGGGCCCGCATGGCCCAGGAGCTGGGCCTGGCGGGCGTCCCCGTCTTTTCGCCGGAGGCCTTGGCGCGGCTGGAGGCCCACAGCTGGCCCGGCAACGTCAGAGAGCTCAAAAACGCCGTGGAGCGGGCCGTCTGGCGGTCCGCCGAAGACCCCCGGCCGCTGCTGGGCCCGGAATTGTTTCAGCTCGAAGAGGCCCTCGGCGGGCGGCCGCTGACAGGCTCGCCCGGACGCTCCCGGCCCGGCGAGCCCGATTGGCTTGGCGAGCCTGCTCCGCCAGAATGCGGGCCGTCAGAATGCGGACCGACCGCAGGCGGACCGGACGACGAGCTCGCGCAACCGCCGAGCCAGGGCGGCGCCGCCGAAGAGCTGTCGGAGGACGGCAGGCCGGACCGACGCTCCTGCGGGCCTCGGCCTGCTCGGCCGGGCCCGGACGAGCCGCTGCCTCTGGCGCCCGGCGACTTTGATCGGCTTTTGGCTCAAAAAGCGCGCCGGCTGCTGGAACGGGCCCTGGAGCAGGCCCGCTTCAACCAACGCAAGGCCGCGGCCCTCTTGGGCCTCAGCTACGACCGCTTTCGAGCCTTGAGGCGCAAGCTCGCCGACCCCGCGGGCTGACTCGAAGGCGCCGCTTTGCGCGCCCACGCGAAAGGAACACAATGAGCGAACTGATGGCCAACAGCGCCAGAAATCAATTTTTAGGCCGCGTCGTCGCCGTGACCACGGGCGCCGTCAACTCCGAAGTCGTGCTCGACATCGGCGACAATCAGACCATCGCGGCGATCATCACCAACGCCAGCGTCAAAAATCTGAACCTCAAAGTCGGCGACGAGGCCTACGCCCTGTTCAAGGCCTCTTGGGCGCTGATTTGCCTGGAGCCGACCCTGATCACCAGCGCCCGCAACAACCTCGAAGGCGTCGTCGAAAGCGTCTCGCCCGGAGCGGTCAACGGCGAGGTCATCGTGGACTTGGGTTCCGGCAAAAAGGTCGCGGCCATCGTCACCAACGAGAGCCTCAAGCGCCTCAAGCTCGAAAAGGGCGTCAAGGTCAGCGCCTTGGTCAAGAGCTCGCACGTCATCATCGGCGTGAAGAAAAAGTAGAGCGCCAGCCGGCCAAACGCCAAGCGGCCGGGCTTCGAGGCCCGGCCGCCTTTTTTTGTCCTCGCCGCCTGTTATTGTCCTCAAAGCTCTCTTTAAAAGTTTAAGAACAATTTTATTAACTTAAAACTTCAGCCAGCAGCTCGCCTTGTCTCGGGCCGACGCAGCCAGCCCATCCGTCGGACCTTGAAAGGCGCCGGACTCGACGACTTTCGCGGCGATCTGATGCCCCCAGCTGGCGGCCGTGGAGGAATTGTCCCAAGACGGCCCGGTGGGCATGGCGGGCGACGGCGTCAACGACGCGCCGGCCAAGGCCGCGGCGGGCTTCTCCAGGGGCCTGGCCGGGACCGGCGCGGCCATCGAGATGGCCATCGAGATGGCCATCGTGGCGGCCGACGTGGCGGCCGACGTGGCGGCGATGGACGACAACTTGACCAAAATACCGGCCTTCATCAGGCTCTCGCGGGCCGTGTGCGGCCTCCTAAAACATCGCCTTCACCCTGCGCGTCAAATTCAGCTTTCTCGCGCTGACCCTCGTAGGCCTCAGCGCCATGTGGACGACCGTCTTCGCCAACATCGGCGTATGCCTCTGACCAACAGCCTCAGGCTGGCCAAGCGCTGAGAGGCTCAGGCCGGCAGGCCGGCAGGAGACGCGCGGCCAAGACGCGGCGCGGCGAAAAAAAAGCGCGGAGAAAGCCTCGCCGCAGAAGAAGCGCAAGGCCAGAGACGCATCGGCCTCAAAATCAAAAACGACAGAAGCGGTCGGCCCCGAAAGAGGTTGGCCGCTTCAATTTTGGGGCAACCATTGGAGCCGGGTTTGGGCGGCCAGATCGGCAATCCTTGCCAGGTCTTTAAACATAAAAAAGTCGCTAGTTATATGATTAAAGGTCGTATATGCTCTTGTAAATTCAAAATTAAGTCATGGCTATTGGTTTGGAGGCGATAATAAATTTTAATGATGCCGCCCTGGAGAACCGGTCAAAGGGATGGCCAATTGATGGCCAGTTGATGGCCAAGGAATGGCAAGGGAACGGCAAGACCGGCCGAGGCGGAAAAAAGGATGACTTGCGAGGTTGGAGAGGAGGTCGAGAGCGCTTGAGGAGGGCCGGAAGCCCAGGCCGACTTTGAGCCGACCTTGCGGCGGCCCCAAAAGCTGGCTCGCGACTCGGCCCCGTCTCAGGGAACGCGCAAGCCGGACGCGAAAAACCGAAGGCAAGCCAGCCCCCGCGGAACCTGAGCTGCATGGCGCTTCGCCGGCCCGATTCCGGCGCCGCTTTCCGGTCGAGGTTGCGCGCGCCGACGAGGGGAAAGGGGAAAGAAAGCGGGCTTTGGGGCCGATTTGGAAGCAGGCCGGGTCTGCGGCGGACTGACGTCAAAAACGACTGACGCCGAGCAGGCCGCTCCCCTTGAGGAGGCGGCGCGGACGAAAGACCCGCCGGTTGGGCGCGCCCGGGCCCTCTTTTTGGTCCAGGCGCCTGACCACCCGCGCCGGGCGTCAGGGGAGAGAGCGCTTCACGGGAGGTGCGCGCCGCTTTTCCGACTGGCGGG
>JAISZC010000167.1 GCA_031269485.1 Deltaproteobacteria bacterium | reverse complement strand
CTTGCTGGACAAGCTCAAGGCCGAGCTGCTCCGGGAGTGGCGCGTCGAGCTGGCCGGTCCGGAGGAGCCCGAGGAGCCCGAAGAGCCGGCCCCGGCGCCTCAAGATTCGGCTCAACATTCGGCTCAAGATTCGGCTTCAGACGACAAACATCAAGCCGGACAAGACGAGCTCGACGCCGACGGCCCTGACGGACCTGACGGAACGAAGGCCGACGGGTCCGCCGACAGCGCCTCTGGCGGCCAAGCTCAAGGCGCCGGCGAGCTGTCAGCCGGCTCGTCCGAGCCATCGTCGGAGGCGAATCCGGCCGAAAGTTCGGCCGCGCCTGACGCCGCAGGCGGCGGACCGAGTGGTCAGCCCGATCAGCCCGACCAGCCCGACCAAGCAGACCAAACAGACCAGGCCGGCCGGCCCGACGGGCCGGACGAAGAGGCCGGTCCTCCGCCTCCGCCGCCCGAGCGCTTGGCGTCCGCCGAACTGGCCGAGCGCGAGCTGCCCGAACAGGCCCCGGCCCTCATCGCTCGTCTCCGGCAGCGCCTCGAAGCTCTGGGCGAGGTCAACCACGGGGCCGTCGAGGAAGAGGCCGAGCTTTTGAGCCGTTTCGAATTTCAAAAAACCAGCCGGGACGATTTGACCAAGGCCATCGACGATTTGGAGGCCGGCATCAACCTGATCAACCAAACTTGCCGCCGACGCTTCAGCGAGACCTTCAATGAAGCCGACAAAAAGTTCCGGGAAATTTTTCCGGTCCTCTTTGAGGGCGGTCAAGGCTGGCTGGCCTTGACCGACCAAGGCGATCCGCTGGAAAGCGGCGTGGAGATCCATGTCCATCCGCAAGGCAAGCGCATCATGGTCATGAGCCTTCTGTCGGGCGGCGAGAAGGCCCTCACGGCCCTGTGCCTGATTTTCGCCCTGTATTTGATCAAGCCCAGCCCATTTTGCCTGCTCGACGAGGCCGACGCCCCGCTCGACGAGGCCAACATAGACCGCTTCAACAACCTTTTGCGCAATTTAAGTCAAGCCTCGCAGATCATCATGGTCACGCACAACAAAAGAACCATGCAGATCAGCGACGCCCTCTACGGCGTGACCATGGAAACGCCTGGCGTCTCCAGGCTGGTGACCGTCAACCTGGCCGAAGCCGAGGTCCTGACCAATGTTTAAATTTTTTAAAAAGAAAAAACCTTCCGCCGAGACCCCCATCGACGCCAATCAGCCGAACCTTCAAGCGCCCGAGACGGCCGGCGAGGCCCCGCCGCCCCAGGTTCTCGACGCCCAGACGACGTCGGCCCCCGAAACGGCAGACGCCGCCCAGGCCGCCGCCCAGGCCGCCGCCATTGAGGCCGCCCAAAATACGTCCCAAGAGCCATCCCGGCCAACGTCCCGACAAGCCTCAACCGAGACGCCTGACGCGGCGCCCGCCAACCAGCCCGAAGCGACCGCCGAGCGCCCGGACGAAAAAGCCGAAACGGCCAAAGGCGGCTGGCTGCGGCTGTTCAAAAGAAAAACCGAAGCGGCCTTGGAGAGTCCCGCCGTCCCGGCCGACGACGTCCCGGCCGGCGAGGACTCGACGGCTCGGATCCCGACCGAGGTCCAGACCCAGGTCACGGCCCAGGCCCAGGCCCAGGTCCAGGTCCAGACGGCCGAAGGAGACGCCAGCCGCGCCGACGAGCCCCCGGCCGACGGGCCCCTGAGGGGCGCCCGGACCGACGCGGGCCCGGCCTCCGATTTGGCGGCCGAACCGGCGACGGCTCAGGCCGGCGCCCTTGACAAGGCTGGAAAAACCAAGGCTGGAAAAACCAAGAAAGAAAGCGAAAAAGCCGCCGCGGAGGAGACGACCAAAGCGACTTCAGCCGCGGCGGCCGCCGGCGCCCCGGACCAAGAAACGGACCCCGAAGCTCCGGCGTCCCAGCTCGGCGAGCCGGCCGAAGCCAAAAAAGGCTGGTTTGGCCGCTTGAGGCAGAAGCTGGCCTCCACCAGGGAGATGCTGGCCGGCCGTTTGGAAAAAGTCCTCAGTTCGGTGCGGGAAATCGACGAGGACGTGCTCGACGAGCTGGAGGAAATCCTCATCACCTCGGATTTGGGCGTCAAGACCTCGCAGGACGTGTTGCGCAAAATTCGCGGCCAAGTGGCCAAAAAGGAGCTCAAGGACTCGGCCGCCCTCAAAAAGGCCATCAAGGCCCGCATCGCCGAGATGATCGAGCTCCCCGCCGCCAAGCCGCCCGTCCGGACCAAGCCCTGGGTGCTGCTGGTCATCGGCGTCAACGGCGTCGGCAAAACCACCACCATCGCCAAGCTGGCCCAGCTCCACCGGCTCGAGGGGCGAAAGGTGCTGCTGGCCGCCGGCGACACCTTTCGGGCGGCGGCCGTCGAGCAGCTGACCATCTGGGGGCAAAGGCTCGGCTGCGACGTCGTCTCCCAGCCCACCGGGGCCGACGCCTCGGCGGTGGTCTTCGACGCCTTGACGGCGGCTCAGGCCCGCGGCGCGGACGTGGTGATCGT
This sequence comes from Deltaproteobacteria bacterium, assembly GCA_031269485.1. Taxonomy (GTDB): domain Bacteria; phylum Desulfobacterota; class Desulfarculia; order Adiutricales; family Adiutricaceae; genus JAISZC01. The sequence continues at coordinate 19,717 of JAISZC010000167.1, read as the reverse complement.
CGACACGGCCGGCCGCCTCCACACCAAGGCCAATCTCATGGACGAGCTCAAAAAAATCAAGCGCGTGGCGGGCAAGGCCCTGCCGGGAGCGCCCCACGAGACTATTTTGGTCATCGACGCCAACACGGGCCAAAACGCGGCCCGCCAGGCGCAGATCTTCAACGAGGCCGTGGGCGTGGACTCTTTGATCGTCACCAAGCTCGACGGCACGTCCAAAGGCGGCGTCATCGTCTCCATCATTTACGAGCAGCGGCTGCCGGTGACTTTCGTGGGCCTGGGCGAAACTTTCTCGGATCTCAAGCCCTTCGACGCCGCCGACTTCGTCGAGGCCGTGCTGGGCCCCGAGGTCAAATGACCGCCGCGCCCGCCAGGCGCCCGAGCCTGAGGCTCATCCTTTTGGCCGTCAATTTGGTGATTTTGGCCATTCCCATCTCAGGGCTTTATCTTTTTCGGATCTACGAAAACGAGCTCGTCCGCCAGACCGAAAGCGAGCTCATCGCCCAAGGCGCCTTGGCGGCCGCCATGTTTCGGCGGGAGGTCGTCGCCCTGGCCGGGCCCGACTACGGCCTTTTGCTTTGGAGCTCCGCCTTGGCGCGCGACGACGATTCGTCGAAGCTGAGGATCACCCCGCCGCGCCTGGAATACTCGCCTTCGGCCGTGCTGCCCAGAGCCCTGGCTCTGACGCCCTCCAACCGCGAGCCCGACCCGACGGCCCTCGCGGCCGCCGAGGCCCTGGCCCCGACGCTCCGCGAAGCCGGCCTGACCACCCTGTCGACCGTGGATTTTTTGGATTTCCATGGCCTGGCGGTCGGCGATCGACGAGGCCAAGGCCTGTCGCTGGCCCGCAACGAGGAGGTGGCCCACGCCCTGGAAGGCCGCTATTGGAGCGTGCTGCGGGCCCGCGAGGTCGAGCAGCCCACGAGCCTGTCGTCGGCCAGCCGCGACACGCCCTACCGCGTTTTTGCCGCCTTTCCCGTCCTCAACGGCCGCCGGCTGGCCGGCGTCGTCCACCTCTCCCGCACCCCGCGCGAGCTCAAAAGGGCCCTTTACCAGGAGCGGGCCAACCTGATCCAGGCCGGAACCGTGGTGCTGGCCCTGATGGTGCTGGTGAGCCTGACGGCCTCCCTTTTGATCATCGCTCCGGTCAAGCGCCTGGCTCGGGAAGCCCGGCGCGTGGCCGACGATCAGGCCCCGGACCTGTCGCGCAAAAGCGCCGGAGCGCTGGTGGTGGTCAGGGAAGTGGCGGAGCTCAACGAAAGCGTCGCGGCCATGTCCGAACGCCTCAAGCGGCGGTCGGACTACCTCAAAATTTTCGCGTCCGGCGTCTCCCACGAAGTCAAGACCCCGCTGACGGCCATCAAAGGGGCGCTGGAGCTCTTGGGCGAGCACGGCCAAGACATGGACGGCGGAGTTTTTCGCAAATTCCAAAACAACATCCGCCTGGACCTCGAGCGTTTGGAACGGCTGGTGGGGCGGCTGCTGGCCCTGGCTCGGGCGGAGGCCGTCTCGCCCACCGGGGACGAGAAGACCGACGCCTCCGAATTGGCGGCCGAGCTGGCCGAACGGACCATGGCCGCCCACCCCGGGTTCCGAGTCAGCCTCGCGCCTCAGCCGCCTCGCCTGGAGGCGGCCGTGGCCCGGGAAGTGCTGGAGACGGTGCTGGTCAACCTTTTCGACAACAGCCGGGAGAACGGGGCCGGGCAGATTCGGCTGACCTTGACCCGCAGCGGCGATTGGGCCCACATTCTGGTCGAGGACGACGGCCCCGGCTTGACGGCGGAGGAGGCCGAAAAAATTTTCCAGCCCTTCTACACCACCAGAAAACATCAAGGCGGCACCGGTCTGGGCCTGAGCTTGGCCCGGACCATTCTGGGCCCCTATCAGGGCCGGCTGGAGTGGGTCGGTCCTCCGGCGATTTTTCGCGTCGCCGTGCCGCTCGTCAAGGCCTGAGCCCCCCAAAAACCGAAGCTTCGCCGACCGCCGCCGGCCGATTCTCCGGCCGGTTCTTGAGCCTGACGGCGACTCATTGGCCGGGCGACCCGCCGGGGCCGCCCGCTCGAACCACGGAGCCCCTGCGGCCGCAGACGTCATCAGGGCCGGCCCTGCGCTCCTGACGGCGAACGCCGCCCGCCCCCGCAGGGAGACTGGCGGCGTCATGAGTTGACGGCTTTGTCGGCGGCCCGGGCGCTTCGGATCGGCGGCCCGCGGCGCTTCGGGCCGGCTCGCCCCGCTCAGCGGGGCCAGGAGGCGCCGGCCGCCAGCACGGAGAGCAATTGACGGCTGGGGACCGCGCCAAAGCTTTGATCCGTGAAGCCGCCGTCGCTGAAGTCGCCTAACCAAGAGGCCTGGGCCAAGTTCTCGCCGACGGCGTGACGGACCACCGGCGCCAAAACCCAGGGACTGCGGCCGCCGTATTTGAGCTTGAACCGCACGTGGTAGCTCTGGCCGTCGAAGGCCACCGAATCGACCAGCGGCTGCAAGGTCTCCCTGACCAGCTCGTAGGCCAGCTGCCGACGGCGCTCGGACGAAGCGTCCGTCGCGTAGGCCAGCCGCGCGGCGAGGCGGTTGTCGAGAAAGCCGAAAAGCCTCTGAAGCGCCCGCGAGTGGCCGACAATGGACGGCGAGTCATGCCACTTCAAAAAAGTCCCGAACAGCCCTAAGCTAAAATCCTCAAAAACGGCGGGAAACAGACGACGATCAAGGCGATCGAAATAACGCGGGCGAGGCCATTGGCCGGCGTTGACGTACACCGTCCGGCCGTAATTGTAGCCGTAGCGGCCGTGCCAAGCCTGCCCGGGCCGCAGGCCGCCCTGGCCTGGACGGCTTCCGGGGCGCCAGCCCGGACGATGCCCGGGCCGCCAGCCCGGACGATGCCCGGGGCCGCCCGGACGATGCCCGGGCCGCCAGCCTGGCTCCGGACGGCCAAGCGGCCTGTTGAAGCCGGGACGACCGGCCCCGACGAAAGGCCGAACATTCGCGCCTGGCGCGCTGAAGGCCACGGCGCCGTCGCCCTGGGCAGGGACGGCCGCCGAGGACGCGACGAGAGCCGCGCCGGCCAACAGGGACCAGCCCAGCCGTGACGGCCAGCTCCAAAGCCTGAAAACCAATCGCCTCGGTGCCGCCGAACTTGTCGTCGCCGCTGAACTCATCGCCCACCTCCTGCATCAAGTAGCCTCGCCGCAGTCCGCGACCAGCCGGCAGCCGCGGCAAGCCGGCGGCCATCGCCGTCACGGCCGCGCCGACGGGCCGTCCGCCGCCAAAACCTGGCGAGCCGAAACGCTCGAGCCAGTTCGACGTTTTCGGCCGGAGAATTTTCAGCCGCCGCCAGGCCGGAAAAGCCCCTCCCTCTTTCCGGCTAAACTCCGCAAGTCCTTGGTCGACGCGGCTTTCGTAGCATTATTTCTAGCAAAAAGGGCGTTTTTTGGCAAGCCGTCAAGGGGCCGAAAATTAACACCTAAAAGTATTTTTTTTATTTTTTTACTTTTTAGTGGCTTGAATTTCGAACCAGGGCGCCGCCTCGCCGGCGCCCCCTCGACCGTCAGTCGGCCGGCGGCGAGTCGCCCTCCGGCGCCAATCGCCGTCGACTGTCTTCGAAGAGTCAAGCAGGACTCGCAGCAAGCTAAAAAACCGCGCCAGGAAGCTCGACGGCCGGCCAAGCGACGAAGGCGGGCCAAAAGGCCCCGCCAGGGGCCGAAAAAAATTTCAGAGGACGCAAAAAAAACGGAGCTCAAGGTCCGCCGAAGCCCGAAGTCTCCTGATTGCCTTCGGCCAAGGCGCCCGGCAAACGGCGATCTGCCCCTGCTGGCGGGAAGCCGGCGGCCCGTTTCAGCTTGAAGCTGACCGCGCGGAGCGGCGCCCGCCTTGGCTTCCGTCCGCGGGGCGACCCGGCCGCCAGGCTGGCGAGGGCCGCCGCTCAGCCCGGAGATCAGGCGGCCTCCGAATTGTCAAGTTGGAAAAAAGTCCTGAAGTCCCGCGGCGGCGAGGGAAGCGACAGCACGCCGGCCAGTCGGAGGGGGGAGGCGTCAAGCCGGCCAGGCCGACCGGCGCCGGCTCGCTTGAAGAGGGGCCTTTGAAGAGGGGCCTTGGTCGAGTCTCCAAGGCCTGCCGGAGGCGAAAGCCTGCCGGAGGCCAAGGCGCCGGAGGCCAGCGGCGCGCTTTAGGCGCCTGGTCCGGGCGACGCCTGCCGTGGCGCGCGTCGAGCCCAGGCCTTCAGCTCGAAAAGCCTTCCAGTCTCAAGGCCTTGATGGACAGGGCGCGGCCCTGCTCGTCGAAGTCCAGCAGCGCGCCCTCCAAGACGGGATCGCCCTTGGCGGGCTGGTAAACGCGATGGCGTCCGCTGAAAAAGGACCACAGCACCTCGTCGCGGGCCATGCCGATGACCGACTGCCGCGGTCCGGTCATGCCGACGTCGGTGATGAAGGCCAGGCCGCCGGGCATGAGGCGGGCGTCGGAGGTCTGGACGTGGGTGTGGGTGCCCACGAGGGCCCCCAGACGGCCGTCGAGGTGCCAGGCCAGGGCGTTCTTTTCGCTGGTGGCTTCGGCGTGGAAGTCGATGATGGTGATTTGGGCGCCGGCCTGCTTCATTTCCGCCAGCAGGCGATCGGCGGTCCGGAAGGGGCATTCGAGGGCCGAGGACAGGTAGACCCGGCCCATGAGGTTGCCCAAGCCCACCTTGACTCCGCCGGGCGTCTCCAGGATGGTCCAGCCCCGCCCCGGGCAGGGGGCGGGGTAGTTGGCCGGACGCACCAGGCGGGCGTCGGAGTCCAGGAGGGGCTCGATTTCCTTGTGCCGGAAGGTGTGGTTGCCGCCGGTGAGGCCCTGGAGGCCGGCCTCGAAAAGCTCGCGGGCGGACTCCAGCGTCAGCCCCAGCCCGCCGGCGGCGTTTTCGGAGTTGGCCAGGGCCAAATCGACCGACTCGCGGCCGACGAGCCCTGGCAGCCGATTGGCCGCCAGGCGGCGGCCGATCCGGGCGAAGACGTCGCCCAAAAAGAGGATGCGGGTCACATGTTCTCCGCCGGCTCGCGGCCGCGCGCGAGCGAAGCCAGAATGCCGGCCAGGCACAGCGGCGCGAAGAGCAGAAAGCTGACGCTGGCCGCGTGGAGGAAGGCCGGGTGCTTTTCGGGGGTGATGACGCCGGGGCCGATGATCAGCCCGAAGACCAAGGTGGTCACGGACATGCTGGAGATTTGGCCGCACAGCCGGGTGACGGTGATGACGCCCGAGGCCTGGCCCAGCCGCCTGGTCGGCACCGAGCTCATGATGGCGTTGCTGTTGGGGGCCGAAAACAAGGCGAAGCCGGCCCCGGTGAGGGCCATGGCCCCGAGGGTCGCGACGAGCGGGGTCTCGGGCGAGAAGGTGAAGGCGAAGATGAGGACGGAGGCGAGGATCGCGGCCATGCCGGCCGAAGCCAATTTGCCGGGGTCGATGCGGTCGGAGAGCCGGCCGGCGAGGGGCGTGAGCAGGGCCATGAGGACCGGCTGGGCCATTAGGAGCAGGCCGGCCTTGGAAGGGGAGAGGCCTTTCGAATACTGGAAGTACAGGCTCAGCAGGAGCGCGACGCTGGTCGAGGACAGGTAGCTGATGAAGGCCGCCAGGCTCGAAAAGGTGAAGCGGCGGCTGTCGAGGAAAAGGCGCAAATCCAAAAGCGGGGCCTGGACCCGGAGACTTTTGAGGAAAAAGGCGACGCCCAGCGCCAGGCCGACGACCAGCGCCGGAACGGCCAAGGGACGCCCCAGGCTGGCGAGGCCCGAAAAGCCGAAGCCCACGGCCAGAACCCACAAAACGGCGCCGGCGACGTCCAACTTTTCCGCCTGGTCGACGGGCGTTTCGCCCGGGACGAGGTGCAGCAGGATCATTGACGGAATCATGCCCGCCAAGGTGAACCAGAAAAGCGCGCGCCAGCCCAGATGCTCGACCAAAAAGCCGGTTATGACGGGGCCCAAGCTCAAGCCGATGTACACCGAAGCGATGGCCACGCCCAGCACGCGGCCGCGCTCGCTTTTGGGATAAGCCTCCACCACCATGGTGGTGACGGTGGTGAAAAAGGCCACCAGCCCCAGGCCGGAGAGGGCGCGGGCGGCGACGAGAGAAGCGAAGGAGCCGGCCAGGGCCGACCAGGCCGAAAAGACGACGACGGCCCACAGGCCGACGACGGTCACCAAGCGGCGGCCGTAGAGATCGGAAAAACGGGCCGTAGGCGCCGAAAACATGGCCATGACCAGCATGGTCGCCATGACCACCCAGTTGCCCTGGACGGCGCTGAGGTTAAAGCTCCGCTGGATGGCGGGGAGCGCGACGTTGATGCCGGTGAGGCCCACGTTGCCGAAAAGATTGGCGCTGATGGCCGTCCAGAGGATCAGCCGGCGGCGACGGGCGACCTCGGGGCCGCCTTCGGCCTCGAGCGCCAAGCCCTCGAGGGCCGCCGACCTGGGGCCGTCGAACACTTTGCTCATAAGAAACCTGTTATTTTTTCCCGGCCGGCTTCAGAGCCGACCGAACTGAAAAGGCGAAAAAAACGCGGCCCTGGAACCCTGGGGGCGGACCGCCCTGGCCAAAGCGCAGGCCGCGGAGGCGGCCCGAACCAGCAAAGTGTAGCACATCGACGGCGCCGACGGCGCTCGAATCGAAAAACCACGCCTCGGCAGGCGCCTGGCGCCGGACCGGCCAGCTCTGTCCGCCCGGGCCGACAGCCGGGCCGCCTCGACGGGGAGGCGCGGGACTTGCGCGCGGCTCGTCTGACCGAGGCGCCGCCGCCCATGAGCCGCCCTTGAGCCGCCCTTGAGGCGCCCTTGTCCGGCCCGCCGGCCGTCCTCGGCCGCCAGACGGCCGGCGGCCCCCCAGGCGCCGACGGCCTTCGGCCTCGCCAAGCCAGGCCCGCCGCCCAGAAGCGGACGGACGGCTTGCGGGTCCGGACGGCCGCGCTAACCTTATATTAAGCCAGAAACTGTCCGCCGACGAACGGCGAGTCCGGCGCCAGGCTCGGCCCCAGCCGCCTTTCGGAAAGCCTGCTCGCCACGTCAGCCTCGAGCCTCTTCCGTCAGGCCGCCAAGCTGAAAGCCTCCGCCAAGCCGGCGGGCAGGTTGACAGGCGAGATCAGGCTCGGGTAGAATCAACCCGCTTTCTCCCGCAGGCTTGAAGCCCTCCGACCTTGGCCTCGAAATGGAGAACCTCTGGCTCACGCTTTTTTTCACCTTGACGACCGCGGCCCGCAAGGGCTCTGGAGAAATAAAATGGCTGACGTTTTGGCGCCCATGAGCGGCAACATTTGGAAGATTTTGATCGCGATCGGCGATCAAGTCCAGGAAGGCGACGAAATACTCGTCATGGAGGCCATGAAGATGGAAATGCCCGTCGTCGCGCCCGTCGGAGGCCGACTGGCCGCCCTGAACGTCAAAGAGGGCGATCCGGTCGAGGCCGACAGCCTTTTGGCCGTGGTGACGCCGGCCTGAGGCCGGCGCGCCAAAATCGCCGGCCGGTCCGCAAAAAATCCGGGCGGGGCCAAACGGCCAGTTCCGGACCCTTCGCGGCGCGCCGCCAGGCCGATCTCGGCCTAGCCCGGCCGCCGACCTGGCTTCCTCAGAGGTTCAACATGCTCATCGACGTCCACATCCATCTGAGCTCCCCTGAGCTGGTCGCCGACCGCTCCCCTTGCCTTGTTGGCGAGCCGGGCCTTGAAGCCTTGTACGCCGATCCGGCCGCCAAGCTCGTCGGCGTCGAAGAGCTGCTCGCCGACCTCGACGCGGCCGGCGTCGACAAGGCCCTCGTCATGGGCTTTCCATTCCGACGGGAAGACAACGCCCGCCGCTTCAACGACTGGCTGCTGGCCGAATGCGCCCGCCGGCCCGGCCGGCTCCTGCCCTTGGCCGCCTTCGATCCGCGGGCCCCGTGGGCCTTCAAGCACGCCGAGGCCTTCCTCGACGCCGGCGGCTGCGGCTTGGGCGAACTGTGCGTCTACGACGAGGGCCTGACGCCTCCCTTGCTCGACAATTTGGAGGCCTTGGGCGCCTTGTGCCGAGACCGCGGCGTCCCCATGCTGGTCCACGTCAACGAGCCCATCGGCCATGCCTATCCCGGCAAGGCCCCCATCGAGACAAGCCAGATCTACGAGCTGGTCCGGCGCTGCCAGCGCGTCAAGCTCATCTTGGCGCATTTCGGCGGGGGGCTGCCCTTTTTGGCCAGCCTCAAAAAAGAGGTTCGAGAAAATCTGGCCTCCGTCCGCTTCGACACCGCGGCCATGCCTTTTCTGTACGCTCCTCAAGCCTTGAGGTTGGCCGTGGATCTGCTGGGCCCCGCCAGCTTCCTGCTGGGCACCGACTATCCGCTCCTGAAAACCGCCCGCTACCAAAAATATGTCCAAGACGCCCAACTGACCGCCGAGGAAACCGCCGTCGTCTTCGGCGGGGCCGCGGCCGCCTTTTTGGGGCTGTGACCGTGGACGATTGGCTGTCGGCCGTCGTGGCCACGCCGCCGGCGGCCGCCGAAGCCGTCGTCGGCCTGTTGCTGGAGGCCGGCGCGTCCGGCTTGTGGGAGGATCTGCCCGACGAACGCGGCCGTCCCGTTTTTCGGGCCGCCTTCGAGGCGGGACAGGAGATGCGCCTGATGGCCGAGCTGCCCGACCGGCTGACGCTGGCGGCCGAGGCCTTGGAGCTGCCCCTGACCGACTTTGAGCTGGAGCTGGAGCATCAGCCGGCCGAAGACTGGTCGGAAACCTGGAAAAAAGATCTGCGGACGACTCAGATCGCCCCGGAGCTGATCCTCACGCCGAGCTGGCTGGAGGCGCCGCCCTCGACGACGGCCAAGATCTTGCGCCTCGATCCGGGCTCAGCCTTCGGAAGCGGCCGCCACCCCACCACCTACATGTGCCTGCGACTGGGGTGCGATCTGCTCGACGCCGGCTTCAAGCCGCAAAACGTCTTGGACCTGGGAACCGGCAGCGGCGTGCTGGCCCTGGCGGCGGCGTTGCTGTCGCCGGAAGCCTCCGTGACCGCCGTCGACATCGACCCTGACGTCTTGCCGACGGCCCAGGCCAACATCGAGCTCAACGGCCTGACCGGCCGCCTGGCTCTGTCGCTGACGCCCTTGGCCGAGCTGCCGGGGGGCTACGATCTGGTTTTGGCCAACTTGACCCTCAACGCGCTGACCGAGCTGGCGCCGACCTTGGCTCGCCAGATTCGGCCCGACGGCCGACTGATCGTCTCGGGCCTGATCGAAGAGCAGGTCTCCGAGGCCCAGGCGGCCTTCGCCCGGACGGGCTTCGTCCCTCTGCGCCATTTGGGCCGCGACGAGTGGTCGGCCCTAATGCTGCTCAGAAGCGGCCTCGACGGACCGCTGCCTGGCGAGTCGCCGCCGGCCAGAGAAACGTGCCCCGAGCCGACGCCCTTGGGGCCGAGCGCCGAGGCGAGGCAAGGCGCGGACATCTCGGCCGCCTTGAGCTCGCCGACGGCGGCCGACCCGACAGCCGACCCGAGCTCGCCGGCGGCGGCCGGCCCGACAGCCGGCCCGACGCCCGACCTGGCGGCCAAAAAGCCTCGAGCCCGCGGACGCGGCCGCCGGTGAGAATTCGACGTCTGGCCCTGCCGCCCGCGGCGACGCCGCCCGCCCCAGGGCAGACGGCGGTCCTCGATCCCGATCAAAGCCGCCACGCCCTGGCGTCGCTGCGTCTGGCCCCCGGCAGTCCCGTCGAGCTGACCGGCCCGTGGGGCCTGGCCCCTGGCGTGGTGGTCGAAACCGCCCGCCGACCGACGCTGCGCGTCGAAGTTCGCCTGACCGGACCTTTCGCCGCCCCGGCCGCCCGCCAAGGCCCGGAGCTGGCAATGGCCCTCATCCGCGGGCCGCGCTTCGACTGGGCGGTGGAAAAGGCCGCCGAGCTGGGCGTCGCCACGCTCACGCCCCTCGTCGCCGAGCGCTCCGGGCCGGCCGGCCTGGGCCTCGACAAGCGCGCCCGCTGGCGTCGCCTGGCCGAGGAGGCCCGCAAGCAATGCGGCCGCCCATGGCCGATGACGGTCGCCGAACCTATGCCCTTGGCCGCCTGGCTCGACCAAAGGCTGGCCGAGCCCGGCCAAGTTACCGGCGTTCCGCCGACAGGCCTGCTGCTGGAGCCGTCGGCGCCGCCTTTTCCGGCGCGCCCGGACCCGCGCGGCGCTTTGCTGGTCGGCCCGGAAGGCGGCTTCACCCCTCGCGAAAAAGCCTTGGCCCTTGAGCGGGGCTTTCAGGCCGTCAGCCTCGGACCGCTGCCTCTCCGGGCGGAGACCGCGGCTCTGGCCGCCTTGGCCCGCTTGACCGCGGCCGGCTTCGACTGACTGACTGACTGACGGACGCCGACGGGGCCGGGCGGCGGCTTTTTTTCGGCCTGTCCGGGCCAGTCCGAACCCCACCGACCGCTCCAACTTTCTCGCGGCCCGCCGCCCGGCCCGCGACCACGCGCCGCTGGCCGCTCGCCAAGCGGTCTTGACGTCGGGACCTAAGGGACTTACCTTATATGACAGGCTCGCCGTCGACGGCCGCGTCGCCGCCTCGAGCCGCCGGCCCGCCGGCCGCGAATCACGCTCTGAGACACGCAAGGAGCTTTATTCGATGATTCACATCACTTCCGCGGCCCAAGAACGCCTGGGCGCCTTTTTAACCGACAACAAGGCGGACCGCAACGTGCGGATTTTTCTGCCCACGGCCGGCTGCGGCGGCCAAGGCCAGCTCTCGCTGACCGTCGACGAGCCCAACGACGCCGATTTTTCCGTCCCTCTGGGCGACATCGTCTTTTGCATCAGCAAAAGCCTCCAGGCCGTCACCGGCGCGGTCACCATCGACTTCAAGAACGCCGGCCCCGACTCGGGCTTCGTGGTGGAGCCCGAAAAAATCCTGCCGGCCTTCGATTCCGAGTGCGGCGGCGACTGCTGCGGCTGCAACTGAGCCGATGACCAAAAAACCCCTGACCCCTCCCGACGACCAGCTCCGGCAGACGGGCCAACTCGCGCCAACCAGCCGAGCTCAAGAAGATTATGCGCCGCCTGGCGCCTTTCCGCCGGCTCTCTGGGACGATTTGGCCGCCGTCGATCAAAAGCTGGCCGCCCAGCGAGCCGGCGCCACGTTGGGCCCGGACGGCCGCTTCACGGTCGACTTTCTGGGCGCGCCCCACACGATCGACCCGGCGGCCAGGGCCGTGACCGCCCCGCCGGGCCGCCCGCCGGCCGGCTTTCAAAAAACCATGATCTTGCTGGTCTATCTGAGCCGCGCCGGCCGCGACGTCGCCCCGGGGCCAGCCGGCCGGCTGGTCGGACCTTTCGAGCTGCCTGGCGGAACCTTGTTTTTCCGAGGCCCCCACGAGCTGGCCCACAAGGAGCTGGCCGCGGCTTACCGCCGAACCCCAGAGGAGCTTCGGCGCAAGGCCGAGGACTGGGGCGCCTGGCCCGAGCCGCCGGCCCTTTTTCGTTGGCGAGCGTTGCCCAACGTCGACGTGGCCCTGTTTTTCGACCCCGAGGACGAGGAGTTTCCGGCCGACGTTCGCTGGGTTTTTGACGCCCACGCTCATTATCATCTGCCTTTGGACGCCCTGTGGGCCCTCGTCAACGTGATTTCGGCCGATCTGTCACGCGCCTGAGGTCCTCTTGAGGATTCCAAACCGCCGAAGACGCCGACTTCGGCGGTTTTTTAGCTTTTTTCGTCCCAAAACAGTCCACGGCGGCCGCCTCAAGCCTCTCCAAGGCCCTTAAAGCCTGACCCAACCACCAAAAAAAATGTCTGTCCCTAATAAACATTAATAATATTAAACATTAAAATTAGTTAACTTGACCACCCAATAATCGACTGAATCAAATTATTAATATCGTCAATAGCAATCTCTTTAAACTTCAAATTTTCGTTATTTATCGAACTCGGCCCTGACTCCGCCCTGGTTCCGCCAAGCCCGCCAGATCAGCCAGATCAGCCAGATCAGCCATGGCCCGCCGGACCAGCCATGGCCCTTTCCAGCCCGATCAACCGGCCAATTACGCCCCGCACCAAACCAAATCAGGACCGATGACCAAAAAAGCCCGCAGACGACCCTTTTTTTGCCCACATTTTGACGCCCCCGCCGCAGGCCGTCCGGCCTGCGGCGCCGCGGCCGACGCTTTCGAACGACGACGAGTTTAGGAGCATTCCGTCGTGAGGGCGGGCCACGCTGACCTCCAGTCCAATTCCGCCAAATGCCGCCCAAGGCGCCGGCCTTTTTCGCCGAGACGACGTTTTTTCCCAAACCGCCCTCAACCGCTCCCTAATCGCCTGGACGCCCCCTAATCGCCAAGACCGTCGTTCAGTTTTCTTGTTAGTCTAATTGCTTGCTTACACTAGTTTTTTTCTCCTGAAGCCGCCAAAATCAAAAGGCTATTCGGCGGCCCCCTTGCTTTTCCGCCGGCAATGACTACCTTAAGATAAGGACAGTCGAGGCGGTGGCGCATCGCCAAGCTTGGACACGCCTTCGTTCCCCCGCCGTCTCGTCTGCCGCCCTAAAATGCCGGCCCTGAAATCGTTCGTCTCATGCCATGGATCAGGGCCGATTCGACGCGCTCCCCAGCGGGGGGCGCTCTGCATATAAGGCGGCGGCGCCCGCGGCCCAGCCGTCGAGGAGGACGACAACCCATGCCCAGACAAGGCAAAGCGCCGCCGCAGGCGGCGACCGAGCGCCGCTCCGAGCTGTCCATAGATTTGGTCAGGACCGAGTTCGCGCTGCCCGAAGTCGTGGCTTTCCTGCCCATGACCAACCTCAACTGCTTTCCCCAAATCGTGACCAACATCGCCGTCGACAGGCGCTTCGTCCCCGCAGCCGCCTACGACGGCGACTCGGCCGGCTTTTTGGGCCTGTTCGCCCTCAAGAATCCGAACGTCGACCCCTTGCAGCTTGTCAAGGACGACTTTTACCGCGTCGGCGTGGTTGTCAAGATATTGGAGGTCAGCGCGGGCCAAGACGACGACGTCAAGCTCACCGTCAAAGGCCTGCGCCGCCTTTCGCTGGTCGATCTGCTGCCCGACCCCGACGGCGGCCCCAGCCTGCTGGTCAGGACGGGCCCCGTCGACGAACCAGGCGCCGGCGAGCAGCTCAATGTGCTGCCCTTGATGCTGGAGGCCAAGCGTCTTTTCGCCCACGCTTTGAATCTCCAGTCCGGCGTCCAAAAGCCGCCGAATTTTTTAAGCCATCTGCTGGAGGACGAACCGGTCGTGCTGGCCGATCTGATGATGGCCCTGCTGCCGTTCAAACCTCATTGCAAGGCCGAATATTTAATGCTCAACACCCTAGAAGAGCGTTATCGCAGACTTTTAGAACTTTTAACGGAAGAAGTATCTAATCGCGAAGCAGGATTGGCCATTAGTCGCCGTGTAGAGTTAAGTTTTGATCGGCGTCGCAAAGAAATCCTGCTTCAGGAGCAACTCAAAGCTATACAAGCCGAATTAGGTGTCGATGACGACGTCAGCGAGATCGATGAGCTGGGTAGTCGCTTAACTTCACTTAATTTACCTGAAAATGTTAAAATCACTGCAGAACGGGAACTCAAACGGCTCAAACATACGCCCATCCAGTCAGCCGAATACAGTACGACCCGCAACTACCTCGAATGGATCGCCGAACTGCCCTGGACGGAGGGTCAAGACGAACTAAATTCTTTGGAACTGGCTAGAAATATTCTTGATCGTGACCATTTCGGATTGGAACCAGTTAAAAAACGCATTTTAGAATATTTGGCCGTCCGTAACCTGACCAAAAGCCAAAAAATGCCAATCCTGTGCCTGACCGGACCGCCTGGCGTGGGCAAGACCTCGCTGGCTCGCTCGGTGGCCGAGGCTCTGGGCCGCAAGTTCGTCAGGATGTCGCTGGGCGGCTTGCGGGACGAGGCCGAGATTCGGGGCCACCGTCGCACCTACGTGGGCTCCAGGCCCGGCCGCATCTTGGCCGAGCTCAAGAAGGCCGGCGTCAACAATCCGGTCTTTCTGCTCGACGAGCTCGACAAGATGAGCGCCTCACCCATGGGCGATCCGGGCTCGGCCCTTTTGGAGGTTTTGGACCCCGAACAAAACGAGACCTTCGTCGACCATTTTCTGGAAGCGCCCTTCGATTTGTCCAAAATCTTTTTCATCGTCACAGCCAACGTGCTGGACCACCTGCCCCCCGCCCTGCGCGATCGCTTGGAGACGGTGGAGGTGGACGGCTACGCCCTGGAGGAAAAAACGGCCATCGCCAGCCGCCATCTGTGGCCCAAGGTGCTGGCGAAAAACGGCTTGCTCGCCGAAGAGGCGATCATTTCGGAGGAGGCCCTCAAGCACGTGGTGTCGGCCTACACCTGGGAGGCCGGCTGCCGGGAGCTGAGCCGGCGGTTGGGGGCCGTCGCCCGCGCCCGGGCGGTGGCCAAGGCCGAGCGCCGGGTTTTGCCGGCCGAGATCGGCTTCGAGGAGCTGCGCGAGATCCTCGGCCCGCCCAGACGTTTGGCGGATCAGAAGGAAAAGCTCCCCCAAAGCGGCGTGGTGGCCGGCTTGGCCTGGACCGCCAAGGGCGGAGAGATCATGTTCGTGGAGGCGGTGGCCATGCCCGGAGAGGGCCGGCTGGCGCTCACCGGGCAGTTGGGCGAGATCATGAAGGAGTCGGCCCAGACGGCCATCAGCTACGTGCGTTCGCGGGCCGCCGACTGGTCCATAGACCAGTCGTGGTTCAAAAGCCACGACCTCCACATCCACCTGCCCCATGGGGCCGTCCCCAAGGACGGGCCCTCGGCCGGGGTGTCGCTGGCCACGGCCGTGGTCTCGCTGGCCTCCGGCCGCAAGGTCCGCCCCGACGTGGCCATGACGGGCGAAATATCCCTCCGGGGCCTGGTGCTGCCGGTGGGCGGCCTTAAGGAAAAGCTGCTGGCGGCCAAGCGGGCCGGCATCGCCGAAGTGGTCGTGCCCGAAAGCAACCAGCCCGACTTGGCGGTTCTGCCAAGCTTGGTCACCGAAGGGCTGGCGGTGGTGCCCGCCGCCAACCTCGACCAAGTCTTGGCCGCCGCTTTGGAGGACGGGGCCGTGGCGACCGCGGCCTGACTCCGCCGGTTTCGACGCGCGGGAGGCTGAGGGAGAGAGGACGGCCGCCGTTCTCTCCCGGCCGCCGGCGAACCGTAGAGCGCCCGCCGACAAGCCCGGAAGAACATCAAAAAAAAGGGCTTGACAAAAGGCCGACTCATGACTACCATTAACTAGCGTTGGCTTCATGCGCGCAATCTGCCCGGGGGCGACCTGGGTTCGACGGGGGTAGTTGAGACCACGGCGGCAGGCCGAGCGACCCAGTGACTCGTTAATCCAAGGGACTAAACTGAAAAGCAGACTCATACGAGTACGCTCTGGCCGCTTGAGGCCAGCGTCTCCGGGGGCACGCGGCCCACGGATCTTCGGAGGCGTAATTAAACGGGCTGGCTGGACGGGGTTTCGAAGTGACCCGCTCGGCGAGAAAATTTGCTCCGATAGCCTCAAGGCAGCCTGTTCGCCGGCGTCCACGAGGCGAAAATCAAATGACGAAATAAGCCTGTAGAAGTCTTGGGGGAAGATCTCCGGACGCGGGTTCAAATCCCGCCGCCTCCACCAACAATCAATAAAACGTCCTTGACGTTCGCCGTAAAGACGAAACCCCAGGCCAACCCTGGGGTTTCGTCTTTTTTCGACCGGCGCGGCTTTTCCGTGGACATCCGCCCTTGAAAAGGACAGGACACAGGAAGTCGAGTTGGTCCCGCTTTCTGGACTGGTCAAATTTGATTACGTCAAAAATTTTTTTCTTAATTTTTCTCTTGACTGGTCAAACAGCTTTTTGATAGAAGTTATAACTTGTTTGTTTTAGTCATAACCTATATTTTTATATTTTGATCAACTTTAAGCTAAGCCAAAAATATCCAGCTTTGGACTGCGGCGTGGAATTTGACGTCTCGCGACGGACCGACTTGGCCACGGAGCAGGCGGTCCCAGCTCGCCTGTCGGGCGCGACCTTATCCTGGCCTGTCGGGCCTGGGAGCGCGGCCGTGAAACGTCCCTCAGGCTTTTAGCGGGACGGCGACTCCAAGGCGACTCAGGGCTCAGGCAAGACAGGCGGCAGGGGATAAAAGCTCGCAAATCCGAGCTTTTATCCCCTGCCGCCTGTTTAGGGAAAAACTGCCGCGAGCGGCGTTTCCTCTGACGACGCCGTCGACCTTGCCAGCCTCCACCCCGGCGGCCTTGAAGACGCTGGTTCAGCTGTCGGACTCCTCGCCGGCAAGCAATCGTCCAGAGTCCTGACCGGCCGGGACGGCCAGGACCGCGCCCCGAACCTGGGCGGCTTTTTTCGATTTTTTAGTTGTTTACGGACGGCTTTCTTTGTGATAGAGTCATAGGGAGTTGTCAGGACCGCTACGAGCAACTTGCGGCTACGACCTTTCACTCCGACGTCGGCGGCCAGGAGTTGACCGGCGGCCGAGGCCGGCTGGACGCCTTTTCTGGAGCTTGGGCTAAATTGGTTTTTTTGATAATTGCCGCCCGAAACTAGAACGACTTGAATCGCAGAAACAAGAAATAAAACTAGAAATAAGAACTAAAACAATGAATTATTGGCAATAAAAATATATTTTATAATAAATTATAAATATATCTTTAAATTATATATTAAATAAATTGATTAATTTTGTTATAAATTTATTTTTTATAATAAACTAACATTTAATATGACTACAATCTTTAGCTATATTAAAATTATACGGTTTAAACCGGGAGAATTCTAATTATGGCAGCAAACAATTTATCAAATAGTATTTCTTCAAGTAATGATAATATGTCGATAAATTCAGAAACAGTAAAGTTCGCTGTGTCGTCTATGTCTGTTATTGATAATAGCAACCATATAAACAACAATAAAATATTTTTTATTAATTTAATAAATAATATTGATAAACGATTAACGATTGTTGAAAGATCTATTTCTGAATTGAAAGATTCTATATTTGAATTAAAAGATTCTATATGGCAATCTTATATTCTTATTATTATAAGTACTGTGATATTATTTACTATATCAGTATTTATTATACAACAAAATGCCATGGAAAAAAGATTAGATGATGGAACACAAGCTATGGAAAAAAGATTGGATGATGGAACACAAGCTATGGAAAAAAGATTAGATGATGGAACACAAGCTATGGAAAAAAGATTAGATGATGCATTTAAAATTATAGACGATAAGTTAGATATAATCCTAAAAGATGGTGAAATTACTCGCAAATTAGCCATAGAAGCCATGAATAATTCATTAATTTTATCTAATCGAGATTTATATTCTAAAAATAATGATAAATTTTAATTTTAAACCGTCCGATAATAAAAATACAATTTATATTGCTTATCTGAACTGAATATAGCGTAAACCATTGATATAAGAGGTATGTCCGTTAAATTTTGTTATATTGCTAAACATTGATACGGTCATCATATAGATATTTAGTCCTATTTTCTTGTCAAATTCTCCGACACTGCACAAACTTTTAACTCACTATATGTTAAGATCCATAGCTTCCCCCTCCGGATGAAGAGTGTCGTTACGAGGACCAAGTTGCTGTGACGCACGAAAGCCAGATTGCGGCTTACAGTCGAGATAAGGCCTGACGTTTTGTACTGGAGCGTCGTCCACGACAGCCACAACGGAAGAGCCACAAACTTGAAAGTCAAAGTCTTGAAAGTCAAAGTCATGGAGCGCTCCCTAAAAGACTTTAATTTGTCAATTCAGACGGTCAGGTCGAAAAAGCCAAGTATCGCCTGCTTGCCGATATCTTGGCTCAAAAAATGACGCCTGGCCACGAACTGGCCCGCTTATGCCACGAACGCCGAGAAATCTAAAAACTGCATAGCGAATAAAAAAAATGGCATATGCTCGACGAGCATAGTTATTTGGAGCTAAATCCATGATTTGCGTCTGCAAGAACTATGAGGCCCATTTTAGCTTTACCATCCATAAGCTTATGACTGACGCCCCTTGAACAACCATGAGCGACTATAGCAAGTTTATTTTCATAAAATATCTGTATGTTATCATATAAAAAATGTTGCTCGTGGCATTTTCGCCTTTTGAATTAGTGAAGCCATTGAATTGCTGATCTGCAGGATTTATGAGAGAGATAGGCTCTCAACTCTGCCTTAGCTGACATTTATAGAACAATTACAGATTAATCAGGCTTAAAATATGTAAGTTATCTATTAAAACGTGTTATAAATTATTAAGCCAAAAATGAGCGCTTGAACTAACCTTTATTAATTAATAATAAGCTTAAATAGTCTTTGACGGACCTTAAAACTATATTATTAATCTTATAGTTTAAATATTGCTTAGACAATAAAAATTTAGACTTGTCTAACTTAATTGTGACCAAATTTGTTGGCCAAATATCTTTATCTGGTGACGATTTGACCGGAGAGGCTGCGGCCCAAACCGAGGGTCGGCTTGGCCCGGCCGGACCGTCCGGCCGCCAGAGTCGGGGGACGTCCTTGGAGAGCGACGGCGTCCTCGCGCCGACTGCGCTCTCGGCCGTCTGACGCCTCGCCGATCAAATACCCCCCTTTTTTTTGATCTTGTGGTAAAATAGGGTTAGGGCGTTTTGGCCCGCTTTGACCCTCAGGACTGAAGAATCCGAGCTGCGGCCGACTTGGGCGCTGGCGGGCCCAAATTTGGCCGGCCTTTTTCCAAATATTTTTTATTAATATTTTTACTCTCAAAACCACCTCGGATGGGCTCATGACCATAATCTGCTCAGGCTCGCTGGCCTTCGACCGTTTGGCCGACTACTCGGGCGTTTTCGGCGATCTCGTCATCGCCGAAAAGCTCCCTCTCCTCAACATCTGCTTTTTGGTCGACAACGTCGAACGGGCGCACGGCGGGACGGCCGGCAACATCGCCTACAATCTCGTCCTGTTGGGAGAAAAGCCCCTGATCGCGGCGGCGGTCGGCGACGACCCCGACGGCCGGGACTACCTCGAGCGCCTCCGCGGCTGGGGCCTTTCCACGGATCACGTCCGCCTGGTCTCCGAGGCGGCCACCGCCGGCGCCTACATCGCCTCCGACTCCGCGGCCAACCAGCTGCTGTTTTTCAATCCGGGGGCCATGACGGCCGAAACGGACTTCGTCCCGAGCCGCCTCGACGGCCCGGCCGAGGGGCATCTGGCCATCGTCTCCCCAGGCGGCTTCGCCGACATGAAGCGCCTGTGCCCGCTTTACCGCGAGGCGGGCGTGAGGTTCATCTTCGATCCGGGCCAGCAGATTCCGGCCTTCACCGGCCCCGAACTTTTGAGCATGCTCGACGGAGCGTCGCTGCTGGCCACCAACGAATATGAGCTGGACCTTTTTCTCCAGCGGACCGGCCTGGCCTTCGCGGACCTTTACCAATACTGCTCGGCCGTGCTGACCACCCTCGGCGCGGACGGCAGCCGCTTGGCCACGCCTCGGTCCACCCAGCACATCATGCCGGCCCCGGCGGCGGGCCTGAAAAACCCCACCGGCGCCGGCGACGCCTACCGGGCCGGCCTCTTGGCCGGTCTGGCCCACGGCGAGGATCTGCTCTCTTCGTGCCGGCTGGGCTCCACGGTGGCCTCCTTTTGCGTGGAAGCCTCGGGCACCCAAAACCACTCCTTCACGCCGGGCGAGGTTTTGGCCCGCCATTTCAGGACTTTTCGGGAAACCCCCTCCTTTCTGGGCTGAGCGGCCGGGCCGGCCGCC
>JAISZC010000145.1 GCA_031269485.1 Deltaproteobacteria bacterium | reverse complement strand
AAATAATTGGCTTTTAATAAAACCACATTTGAATATGCTGTGGTGATAGGATAAATTTATCATAAAACTGTCATTTAATTAAATATACATAAATTTCAAAAAAAAATTTCCGAAGAACCACTATTTTTTCTTTTTTTTCGAGCCACAAAAAACCATTTTGCATAGGCGACTAATATAAGCGTCCTCAACGCCAAAAAAATCGACGAGCGCCGCCTTTTTTTTGCGGACCAGCCGCGGACTTGAGGCCGAAGGAGGGAGCGAAGCGCCGACTCCCGGACGCGCCCGTCAGCTTGAAAATGTCCGGGGCTGTCGGCCAGGAGCCGGTTCAGGCTCCAAGCTCCATAAACCCCGCCGACGTCAAGCCGGAAGAATTGTCGGCCTCCCAGGCGGCAAGGCCCGTCGTTGTCGCCGCCGGCGGCGGCGGCGGATTTGTATCGACCGTGTCGCTAATGTAATATGGCCATAAGCTCAATGGGTCTGGCCCCCAATTCAGAACTCGCGTCAGGTCTCTCGGCTCACGGGGCGCGCCCCGGACCGGCTTGGCCCGCCTGGCTTTGCTTGGACCGGCCAGTCCGTCTGCCGGCCAGCCAGCCAGCCAGCCAGCCACAGCCAGGCAGACCTGCGGCCATCGCCGCAAGCGCCGGGCTTCACTGATTGTCCGAAGCTTCTAGAATGTGTCTAGTCCGACTTAACTGTCCATTTCATCGTCATAACTAGACTTTAACTGCCTTTTTACCTCAATAATTTTCTTTGTCATTATTATTTTCCATTTCGCGCCTCAAGACTAAAGCGTGTCCAAAAAAACTAGCAAAAAAAAATTCTATTAAAATTAAATAATGCTTAAATAAGCTCAATTAGCTATAATCAAGTTCAACAAGCAAGACATAAAATTGCCTCGGACAAACTTCGCCCCAACCTGCTTCGCCGCCTTGGGCCTTTGAGAGGATGATCGTGAAAAAGTTGCTTTGGCTCCTCGCCTCCGTAGTTTTGTCGTCGACTGCGGCGCCGGACGCGTTTTTCGGCGCCTTGTCCGGCGCGGCCTGGGCCGCGCCGCACGAAGACGTCGGCGCTCCGCCCCAACTGGAGGCCTGGCGCCGCTGGATTCTGCACGAAAGGCCCGAGTTGGCCTGCCCAGTCGGCCAGAACGAGCGGCTGTGCGTCTGGCCTGTCGAGCTGACTTTGCGCCTGACCGACGAAGGCGGCGAGTTTGAAGGCCAGTGGGAGGTCAGAGCCCGATCGAACATCCGGCTGCCCGGCGGCCGCGAGGCTTGGCCGGAGGCTCTCGTCGGCGTCCTCGACGACGGCCCCGAGACGCCCGTTCCCGTGCTGGACGCCGGCCACCCGGCGGCCCGCCTGAACCCCGGCCGCCATCGCCTCAAGGGCCGTTGGCGCTGGCGGGCCATGCCCGAAACGCTCACGTTGCCTGTCGGGCCGCTGACGACGGTCTTCGTGAACGGCGAGGAAATGGCTTTTCCTTCCTTCGACGAGGCGTCGGACCAGGGGGCGGCCCGGCTGTGGCTGCGGACTCCGGTCGCCCCGGTGGACCCCGCCGCCGCTCAGCCTCGGCGCTCCGAAGAGGATCAGCTCACCGTCAAGATCGATCGCCTGATCGTCGACTCCCAACCCATCGTCGTCGCCACGCGGGTCCGGCTCCTCGTCAGCGGCCAAGCCCGCGAGGTGCTTTTGAGGGATCTGCCGCTGGAGGGCAGCCGTCCGATTTTTCTGGACTCGCCGCTCCCGGCCAGGCTCACGGCCGAGGGGCTCCAAGTCCAGGTCCAGCCTGGCGTCTTCGACCTCTTCGTCGAAGCCATCTTCTCGGGCCCAGTCGACAACTTGGGCCCGGTCAGCCCCCTGTACGCCCCGGAGCACTGGGTCTTCGAGCAGCAGCCTCTGCTGCGCCAGGCGCAGGTTTCCGGCGCCCCGCAGATCGACCCCAGCCAGTCCGAAACGCCCTGGCCGGGCTTGCCCATATATCTGATGGAGGCGGGCGCCAGCCTTTATTTGGAGACCTTGCGACGCGGCGACCCCGAGCCCGGCCCCGACCAGCTGACGCTGGATCGCCGCTGCTGGCTGGATTACGACGGCGAGGGGCTTTCGTGCCGCGACCAGCTCTCCGGCCAGCTGCGCCGCCAATGGAGCCTTACGGTCGATCAGCCCTTCAGCCTCAGCCAGGCCAGTCTCGGCGACCAGCCCCAGGTCGTCACCTGGCAAACCAACTCCCGCGGCGAAAAAGCCCCTGGCCTCCAGCTGCGCCAAGGCCGGCTCAACCTCACGGCGGATCTGCGCCTCGACGACTTCGAGGGCGTTTTTCCGGCCTCCGGCTGGGACAGCCACCTCACGGCGGCCGCGCAGTCCGTCGAGCTTCCGCCCGGCTACCGCCTTGTCTCGGTCTCCGGCGCCAGGGCCGTGACTCCCTATTACGGCGCCCCGGCCTCCTGGCGGGACCGTTGGAACGTCCTGGACATGTTCATCGTGCTGGGCGCGGCCCTCTCCGCCTGGCGGCTGCTGGGCCCGCGGACGGCCTTGCTGGCCGCCGCGGCCTTGATTTTAGCCTATCACGAATTCATGGCCCCGCGCCTGGTTTTCCTGCACCTGGCCGGCGCCGCGGCCTTGCTGCGGGTGCTGCCCCCCGCTAGCCGCGCCCGCCTGGCGGCCAAAATCTGGCTCGCCGCCGCCTCGGTCGCCTTGATCGTCTTCACGTTGGCCTTCATGGCCGATCAGGCCCGCATCGCCCTCCACCCGCAGCTGGAGTCCCCGTCGTCCGACGCCGCCGGCGGCTTGGGCTATCCGGTGAGCCGGGCCTTCACCAGCTGGCGGTCCCAAGCCCGCCAGGCCCGCGAGATGGCCGGCTGGGCCATGGACTCCGCGTACGACGAAAACGCTCAACAGGACGAGGGAGTCCAATCCAGCGAGCTTGACATGGCGCAGCCGCCGTCCCCCAGTCGGGTCGCCGCTCGGGGCGCCGCGCGGAAAGCCAAAGGCGGCTTGGCGCGGCAAAACAGCCTGGTCATGCAGAGCCCCGAGGCCAAGGCCCAAAACTCCACCCCCCGCCCCAACTGGAGCTGGCGGACGATCGAGCTGGATTTCAGCGGACCGGTGGCCAGAGAGCAGACCGTCCGACTTCGTCTCTTGGGCCCCCGTTTGTCGACCGCCCTGTGCGTCTTGCGGCTCGCCTTGATGGTCTGGCTGTTGACGTCAATCTGGCGTCAGCGAGGCCGCATTCAAGGTCCGCGCGGCTCGCAGGCCGTCCCGGCCAGCAGTCCGGCTGGCAGTTCGGCTGACCGCTCGTCGAGCCGCGAGGCCGACCCCCAACCCGCGCCGAACTCGCCCGACGCCCGCCCGGCGCCTGACGGCCGAACCGCCGCGGACGCCTCGGACGCGGCGAAAACCCCAAACGCGCCGCCAGCCGCCGCCCTCAGGCGCCCCAAGAGCTCCCCGGCTCTCAGCCCCGTCGTCTGGGCGGCGGCCGTCGCGCTGGCCTTGTTCTTCGGCGCCCCCGCCCGGGCCGACCAAGACGAGCTTTCGTCCCCGTCCGTCGAATCGCCGACCGCCGACGCGGGCCAATTTACGGGCTTTCCGCCCCAGGCCCTCCTCGACGAGCTGACCCGACGCCTCGAGCAGCCCTCGCAGACGCCCCGGCCGAGCTGGCCCGAGCTGACCGTCATCCCCGGTCCGGGCACTTTGCGCCTGGAGCTCAAAGTGGAGGCCGGCCGAGAAGACGCGATATTCCTGCCCGTCCTTGATCCCAACGTCTTTCAGCCGACCAAGGCGGCCCTGTCGACCGGGACGCCCTTGCCCCTCGCCAGCTTCCGAGGCGCCGACCGGGTCGCGCTGATCCCGGAGGGCTTTTCCACCGTCGTCTACGAAGGCCGCCTCAAGGACGTCGAGGCCTTTCAAATCAGCTTCGGCCGCGCGGCCCCCCGTCGGGTCGTCTTGGCCGGCGAGGCCGGCTGGCGAGCCTCCGGCCTGGACGCCAACGGCGCCCCGTCCTCTTTGGCCGTGCACTTGACCAAGGAACGGGCCGCGGCCCCGGCCGGGTCTTCAGCCCCGGCGGACGCCGGCGCAGGTCAAAACGGACAGGCGGCGGCCGCCTCGACCGAAGGCTCGGCGAAAGATTCGGCTGGCAGCCTCGACGCCAGCCCGGCCGGCCCCTCGACGCCTGGCCGCCCGGCCGCCGGCTCGTCCTCCATCGAGCCATTTTTCAACGTCGAGCGCGTCCTTTCCTTGGGCTTGGTCTGGAAAATTTACACCGTCGTCGAGCCCCTGCGCCCCTTGAGCGGACCGGTCACCTTGACGGTGCCGCTGATTCCCGGCGAGCGGCCCGTCACCGCAAGCCTGACGGTCCGCGACGGCCAGGCGGTCCTCAACTTCTCCCCCGGCCGCGGCCGCCTGGAATGGGAATCAGATCTGGCCGCCGACCTCGAGCGCCCCGTCAAGCTCACGGCCGGCCAAGGACCTTACTCCGAAGCCTGGTCTCTCGACGCCTCCGCCATCTGGCGGGTGGAAACCTCGGGGCTCGTCCCCATCCACAACGTCTCCGCCTCCGGCTTTTGGAGCCCCCAGTGGCGCCCCTGGCCCGGCGAAAGCCTTTCCGTCCAGGTCAGCCGCCCCGAGCCGGTCCCGGGGGCCTATCTCGTCTCCGACTCGGCCTCCTTGACCATCGAGCCGGGCGAGGAAAACCGCCGCAGCCGCCTGACCTTTTCTGTCCGAACCAGCCAGGGCGCGCCGCACGTCTTTCTGCTGCCGCCGGGCGCGGAAATCCAAAGCCTGACTCTCGACGGCCAGAGCCTGCCCGTGAGCTCCTCCCAAGGCGGCCCCAAAGGCTCGGAAGCCCCTGCGGCCGTGCTTCCCCTCAACCCCGGCGCCCACGAGGTCTCCGTCGCCTGGCTCGAGCCGACGCCGCTGACGAGCTGGACGCGCTCCCCGGCCCTGGACTTGGGCCTGCCGACGGCCAACATCGAAATCAACCTCCGTCTTCCCGACGATCGCTGGACCATCAAGACCTTCGGCCCCCTCATGGGCCCGGCCGTCCGGTTCTGGGCCCGTGCCGGCGCCTTTCTCATCGTCTCGCTGCTGCTCGCCCGCCTGCGGCTGACACCTCTGCGGACCCTCTCGTGGCTGCTGCTGTTTCTAGGCCTGTCGCAGCTCAGCGAAATCGGGGCCCTCGTCACGGCCGGCTGGCTGCTGGCCCTGGGCCTGCGGGGCCGAGGCCGCCCGGCCGTCGGACCGCGCCTGTTCAACTTCATTCAATTCCTCTTGTGCCTGTGGACGGTCGCGGCCTTGGGCCTGATCTACAGCAGCCTCCAGCACGCCCTGCTGGAGGCCCCGTCGATGCGCGTGGCGGGCAACGGCTCGACCGACCACGAGTTGCGGTGGTTCGTCGACCGCGCCGTCGGGGCCTGGCCCCAGGCCACGGTCCTGACCATCCCCGACAAGATTTACCACTACGTCATGTTGTCTTGGGCCTTGTGGCTGGCCTCCTCGCTCATCGTCCGCTGGCTGCGCTGGGGCTGGCAGTGCTTCTCCCAAGGCGGCTTTTGGCAAAAAAGCCCGGCCACCAGGCGCAAAGCTCTCTTTCCCGGACCGAGCTCGCCCTCGGGCGGCCCGGGCGGCCGCCGGCCGCCCCCGGAGGGGCAAGCCTAAAGGCGGCCGAAGCTGAAAGGCCGGGCCGCCCCGAGGCTCGGCCCCAAAGACCGGGCGGCCAGAGGAAGCGGCCGAGCCTGTCGCCGGACAGCTTTTTTCGTCGGCACGACGACGGTCGGCGGAGCGGCGCCGGCCGAAGTCCAGCCGACGACCAATGCGGCGCCGAAAGGCCGCCTGGCCTCCGCCACCAAGGCGACCGGCCAGCTGACCTCGACCGCCTGATCGCCGGACAGCGGCTGGGAACCCGCTACCAATAAAGATTGGCGGCATTTCGCCGCCGATCTGGCGGAAATCGCCGCCGGTGGCCGACCTGTCGCCAGGCCCTCAAAGCTCTTGACACGACCCTGCGGTTGGTGCTATCCTGAAGTCACCTTGCAAGTTGCGGCTAGCGGCACGAGTTGCGACTAATGGACCGAAGCCGCAGTTAATGGATAACAATGGAAAAGCGCTTCAGGAAAATTCCAATTTGGGAAGCCTGAGCCCAGGCCAAGGCCGCCAGCGGGCCAAGCCAAGGCCAAAGAAAATATATAAAATTAGACCTTAACAATACTCAGGATCGATTTATTATTAACTTATACTATATTTGATCCCATAGAAGAGACTGATTGACCTTTAATTAGTTAAAATTACAGACAATTAACGCATAAAATGATTGTAAATTTATATTTATTTATGAAAATAATAATATATGTAATTATTAATTCAATAAATTCCCTGTTTTTAATTTTTTGTTACCATTTTGAAAAATAAATATTCTTATTAAGAAGTCTTTTTTGAATTTATTAAAAAATTATAAATATTTTAACTTTAATAATATTTTTTAGCAATATCTTGTCAGAATTTATTTAAGGCAACAGTAAAATAGGAAAAAATCAATGAGTACAAATAATTATGACCCCTCATCACAATCATCAACTATAACCACAAAACTTGTTAATACGCAATATGGTGATGATGATAGTGGTAACGGACACGGCAAAGGAAACGGAAAATCACGCTTTGATAGTCTAGAAAGAAGATTAATCTCCATTGAAAATTCTATTAATGAAGTAAAAAGCGATGTCAATGTTCTAAAAACCGATGTCAATGTTCTAAAAACCGATGTCAGTGTTCTAAAAAGCGATGTCAGTGTTCTAAAAAGCGATGTAATAGAATTAAAGAGATTTAGATGGATATCTATAGGTTTTGTTTTTGCCGGAATTGCTATTGGCATTGCTGTTCTTGGCATAATAGTTAATATACAATCGCAAAGTTTATATAGAGCTTCAGAAAATTATAGCGATAAAGTTAATACTAAATTGGAAATATGGAAAACTGAGATAGACACTAAATTTGAAGCAACAAATGCTAGAATCGAAGCATTAACAAAAGAAAATCAACAAACTTACCAATTAGTTCTTGAAACTCTAAAAACAGTTCGTGAAGCTCAAAGTAAAACTAACAATAATAATTAATTGGTCTAAACCCAAATTGTCAACCAACTATTTACAGTAATGGGCACTCAGGTCGGGACCTCAACCTGGCCTAAGAATACACCGGATCAGCCCCGGCAAAAAATACCTCGCCGGAAGGGCGCGGCAACCGCCATTTTTCCTGACGCCGTGCTCGCTGCACGACCGAAGTTCAGCGAGCAGCCTTCCCGAAGTCCTACCTCGACTGCAGCGCCCAGGTGCGCGGCGGGCGACACCCCTAATTCTCCAACCTGCCGCACGCCTATCTGGCCGCTTCAGGTCCACGCCGGCGCCAGCCTCGGGCCCTCAATCTCGCTCGGGCCTGCTTGTCCGACCAGCGCGGCCGACGCCAAACGCGGCCAACGCCAAATCAACAAATACGGCCCCGCGGCTTGACGCCAGGCCGAGACTTCGCTTGAGCGGCGACAAGAAGTCGTCCTCCAGGCTGGCGCCATTTCGCGAAATTTTTCGATGTGCAAAAACATCCTTTTCAGCTTGATATTAAATAATTATTGGATAATAGGCGTCAAATTTTGACTATTTTGGTCTTGATTGGATATTTTTTTATATGAAAACGCTTTAATAAAAATTAAAATTTAGGAAGTCTGAGCCTAGGCCAAAGTCGCCAACGGACCAAGCCAAGGCCAAAAAATATATGCAATTAGACATTAACAAAACTCAGCCAAACTTACTATTTACTTATCTTATATTTGACCCATATACTAGACACCGTTTGACGTTTAATTAGTTAAATTCAAAGACAATTGGCACATAAAATAATTCTAATTATATAATTATTAAAATAGTGATATATGTAATTATTAATTAAATTTTTTGCAAAAATTTTTATATATTATTTTTTTAGTAATATATTGTCAGACTTTACTTAAGACAATATAAATAAAATAAGAAAACCGATATTGACAAATAATTATAATTTCATATCATAAATATCAACTATATCAACCTAAGGTGTAAATATGCAATATAATAATAGTAACGGAAACGGCAATAGAAACGAGAAATCGCATTTTGATAATCTAGAAAAAAGATTTATCTCCATTGAAAATTCTATTTATAAAATAAAATGTGACGTCAGGATCATACAAAACGATATTAATATCATAAAAAGCGATGTCAGTATCATAAAAAGCGATATAAATATTATACAAAGCGATGTAAGAGAATTAAAGAGATTTAGGTGGATATTTACAGGTTTTATTTTTGCCGGATTTGCTATTGGGATAGCTATTATTCTCATAATAGTAAATATGCAATCTAAAAAATTATATGAAGCTTCAGAACGTCAAATTTATGAAGTTGTTACTAAATTAGAAATATGGGAAACCGAATTAAACGATATATTTAAAGAATCAAATGCTAAAATAGAACTAATAAGAAATGAAAATAAATAAATTTATCAATTAGCACTTGAAGATCTAAAATAATTACGTGAAACACAAACTAAATCGATCAATAATAATTAATTGGTCTAAAACCAAATTATCAACCACCTATTTACATTAATGGCCACTCAGGCCGGGACCTCAACCTGGCCTAAGAATCCACCAGATCAGCCCCGGCAATAAATACCTCGCCGGAAGGGCGCGGCAACCGTCTATTTTTCTGACGCCGTGCTCGCTGCACGACCGAAGTCCAGCGAGCAGCCTGCCCGAAATCCTACCCCGACTGCAGCGCCCAGGTGCGCGGCTGGCGCCGCCCCCTAATTCTCCAGCCTGCCGCGCGCCTCTCTGGCCGCTTCAGGTCTAAGCCGGCGCCAGCCTCGGGCCCTCAATCTCGCTCGCTCGGGCCGGCTTGTCCGACCAGCGCGGCCGACTCCAAACGCGGCCGACGCCAAATCAACAAATACGGCCCCGCGGCTTGACGCCAGGCCGAGACTTCGCTTGAGCGGCGACAGGAAGTCGTCCGCCAGGCTGACGCCATTTCGCGAGAGTCACAATTTTGTTCGAAGTGCAAAAACCCCCTTTTCGGCTTGACGACTAAAATAATACCTTGATAATAAGCGTCATAGCTTGGCAATTTTGGCCATAACCAGGAATTTTTTCAAATCGAAAAACGACTCAGGAAAAATTACAATTTATGAAGCCTGAGTCCAGGCCGATGTCGGCAGAGTGGCAAACTACATCCCAATAAAATATATAAAATTAGACATCAACAAAGCTCAGACCCAACTTACTATTTACTTACCCTATATTTGACCACCATAAAAGCACTGTTTGGCAGTTATTAGTTAAAAATTCAGATAATTTTCACATAAAATGACTGCAATCTTATATTTATTTATTTATTTATTTATTTATAAATATAATAATATATACAATTAGTAATTAAATATTTTTTTAGCAATATATACTCAAATTTTATTTAAGACAACATAAATGAAATTATAAAAACCAATATCGGCAAATAATTATAACCCCACATTACAATTATCAACTATATCCACCAAAGGTGTTAATATGCAATATAGCGCTGATGATAGTAACGGATACGGCATGAAAAATGGGAAATCACACTTTGATAATCTAGAAAAAAGATTTATATCCATTGAAAATTCTATTGATAAAATAACAAGCGATATAAATATTATACAAAGCGATATAAAAGAATTAAAGAGATTTAGATGGATATTTACAGGTTTTATTTTTGCCGGATTTGCTATTGGGATAGCTATTATTCTCATAATAGTAAGTCTGCAATCTCAAAAATTATATGAAGCTTCAGAACGTCAAATTGATGAAGTTGCTACTAAATTAGAAATATGGAAAACTGAATTAAACGATATATTTAAAGATTAAAATGCTAAAATCGAACTAATAAAAAATAAAATCACCAAATTTATCAATTAGCTCTTGAAGCTCTAAAATAAGCACGCTAAACTCAAACTAAATCGATTAATAATAATAATTACTTGCTCTAAAACCAAGTTGTCAACCAATTATTTACAATAATGGTTACTCAGGTCGGGACCTCAACCTGGCCTAAGAATCCACCGGATCAGCCCCGACAAAAAACACCTCGCCGGAAGGGCGCGGCAACCGCCTATTTTTCTGACGCCGTGCTCGCTGCACGACCTAAGGCCAGCGAGCAGCCTGCCCGAAAGCCTATCCCGACTGCAGCGCCCAGGCGCGCGGCGGACGCCGCCCCTAATTTTCCAGCCTGCCGAGCGCCTCTCCGGCCGCTTCGGGGCCACGCCGGCGCCAGCCTCGGGCCCTCAATCTCGCTCGGGCCGGCTTGTCGGACCCAAGCGCGGCCGACCAGCGCGGCCGACGCCAAATCAGCAAATACGGCGCCGCGGCTTGACGCCAGGCCGAGACTTCGCTTGAGCGGCGACAGGAAGTTCGTCCGCCAGGCTGGCGCCATTTCGTGAAATTCTTTGTTCGATGTGCAAAAATCCCCTTGTCAGCTTGACGACTAAAATAATCCCTACAAGCGTCAAAGCTTGGCGATTTTGGCCTTGACCTGGGGTTTTTTCACGTCGATCAGTTTTCGGGCGCACGCAAACAAGCGGTCAAGTCCGGCGATTTGAGCCGGCAGTGACGCCAAAAGGTTGAAGAAGCGGACAAAGCGACGGCAAGCAGGCGAAAAACGGCAGGCAAACGGCAGGAAGGCGACAGGAAGGCGACAGGCGAAGAAGCGGCTCGATTTCGGCGGCCGCAGCCAGAGGGCCCAAGAGAGGCCAAAGGGGGGGGCACCTTCCGGACCCGCCACGAGGGCGGGCCGGAGTGGGTGTCGAATTTTGCAGGACTTCCGAAGAGTTTAGGATGGGCTCTAACCCTTGACGCAAGCCGAACGGCCGCGTCGGGTGGGGAAAATTCTTCGCGGCCGTTTGGCCGCTTTTCAACTCCAAAAGCAAAAAACTCGTCGAACGTCGGACGATGAGCCTCAACGCTCGTTTTTATGAGCGGCGGTTGATCTTAAAAAACCAAGGCCGGACGGTCCGCTCCGGAGGCGGTCAAGAAGCCGGGCCGCCGAAGAAGCAAAAGCAAGCTGAAAACGAAAGCGAGCCGAAAATGAAAACAAGCCGAAAACAAGACAATGTTTTCGGCCTTCAGGTCCAACTGATCGGCTCGCCGGTCCAACTCGGCCCCATCTTCGACCGGCGGAAGACTGGGATTCAGCCGGAGTTCCGGCCTCCGGCCCTGATTCGCGTCAATCTGGCAAACCGGCGCGCGCGCCGGCAAGTCGAGCGTTCAACAAAGCCAAGCCAAAAAACGAGCCGAAAACATGACGATGTTTTCGGCCTTCAGTTCATCTGATCAGCTCGGCGTCCTCAAGCGCCGAAGCGCTCTCAAGATTGAAACAATTTACCGCAGTCGGCGGCCGCTGTCAAGACTTTTTTTTTGACCCGGCCAGCCGGCCGAAAACGCCCGGCCCGCCAAAGGCTGGCCCGAGCGAACGGCCGCTCGACGACCAAGCCGCGCCGCAACCGTCCAGGCCTAAGGCCCCGCCCAGACCAGCCAAAGCCCTCACAAAGGACGCGTCTGGCCTTCCTCAATGATCAGGCGAGCTTCGACCATCCGGTCGAGGAAGTCCTGGTCGTGGCTCACGATGAGAAACGGGAGCCCCGTGGCCTTGACGGCGGTCTCCAGCCGGCCGATCGACCGGCGGTCCAAAAAGGTGGTGGGCTCGTCAAGAATCAGCATCTTGGGCTTGAGGGCCAGAGCCGTGCCCAAGGCGACGAGTTTTTTTTCGCCGCCTGACAAATCGTAGGTGACGCGCGGACCGAAGCCTTCCAAGCCCAAGGTTTGGAGCGTCTCCTGGACGATCTCGGCGGCTTGAGCGCGGCTGGCGCCGAGGTTGAGGGGGCCGAAGGCCAGGTCCTCGCCCACGGTGGGGCAAAAAAGCTGGTCATCGGCGTCCTGGAAAACGAAGCCCAGCTGCGGCCGCAAATCCAGAAAATCCGCTTCGCGGCGGCATTCCCGTCCCAAAATCTCCACCCGGCCTTCTCGGGGCTTGATTAGGCCCATGATGATCGACAACGCCGTCGTCTTGCCGCAGCCGTTGGGGCCCACCAGGCCCAGGCGGCTGTCGGGCCAGACCGTCAAATCCAGGCCCCGCAGGACGTCGGGCCGGCCCGGGTAGCCGAACTTGAGGCCGGCTAGGCGGATGAGGGGCTCGGTCACGAGACGCCCCCCCAGCTCAAATAGGCCGTCGCGGCCGCCGCCAGGGCCCAGGCCAGGCCCAAGAAGGCGTCAAGCCGTTTGAAAGTCCGCTCCCGTTCCAGAAAAAACTTCCCCCGCCAGCCGCGGCACAGCATGGCCGCCCGGACCCGCTCGCCTCTGTCGAGCCCGCGGACCAGGAGCATGCCGGCCAGATTGGCCCAGCTGCGCAGACAGTGGAGGCTGGCTCGAGGTCGGAAGCCGCGGACCTTCATGGCGGCGGTCAGCCGCCCGTATTCCTGGCCGACCACTTGGATGTAACGGAGCATCAGGGCCGTCATGGCCGCGAGCTTTTCCGGGGCGCCCAAGGCGCGGACCGCCGAAAGGAGCTCGAAGGCCCCGGTCGAGACGGTCACGGCCATGGCCGCGGAGGTGATCGCCAAGGCTTTGACGGACAGCTCGGCCGACAGAGCCAGTCCTTCGGCGGTGGCCTTCAGCGGGCCCCAAGACCAGACGACTCGGCCGGGGACGGAAAAGGAAAAAGGCAGCGCCAGCCAAATGAAGAGCAGAAAGGAATTGGCCAAGAGGAGGGTTTTAAAAAACGCCCGCGGACGCGAGGGGGAGCAGAGGAGGATGAGAGCCAAGGAGCCGGCCAAGCCGGCCGTCGCGGCCCGGCGGCCCTCGAGGACGGCCAGCAGCGCCGACCAGACCACCAGCCCGACGATCTTGAGTCGGGAGTCGGCCCGGGCCAGCGGGCCGCGGCCGGAGAGGGCGGAAGCGTGGCTCATTGGCCGCCGCCGCGGAGGGTGTGGCGGGCGTTGCGGCGGGCGGAGCGACGGGCAAGACGGAGGGCCAGGCGGCTGGAGGCCGGCTGGGACGCCGCGACGAGGCCGGGAGCGGAGAGCGGCTTGACGCCAAGACGGAAGCTGAAAGCGAATCTGAAAACGCCGAGCGCGGCGACAATCGCGGCTACCAGCGCGGCTTTCGGCGCGAAGCCGAGCCGGACGCCCGGCCGAAACGCAAGCCTCGAATCGTGCTCGGACCAAACCGACGGCGCCAACGCCTGGTCGGAGCTGGAGGTTTCGCGAGCGAGCTCGCCAACGACGGCCTGGCAGCTCGGCGTCGATCCTGAAGGTTGAAGCCTCAACGAAAAACTCCCCAAACCATCCGAAAAACGGCTCTCCCCAACGGCGCCCGACGGGGCTCGGCGGACCGCCGCCTCTTTTTCAGACGTAGCGAGACAATTCCTCGGGCGGCAACGGCGGAACCGAAACGGGCAAGTCGCCCGGCGAGACGCCAAAATCCCTGGCGTGGGCCACGCGTTTGAGCACCGCCGCTCCGTAGAGGAGCAGCGCGGCCACGTCGGCCACCCGCCGGTTGGCCGGATCGGCGTAATAGGTGCCGGCCGCCCATTCGTTGAAGGCCCCCAGGGACGGGCCGCAAAATATGCACCAGTCGGAGCGGCGCTCCTCGACGCCGTTGATGGCCCAACGGGCGGCCTGACCGAGGTACCATCGAAAAACCAGGGCCATCTTGAGCTTGGGATCGGCTTCGGCCTTGGCCAAAGTGGGCGGATCGCGCCTTTGGAAGAACTCTCTGGTCTCGGTCCAAACCTGCGCGAGGCTCCGGCGGAAGATCTTGTCCTCCAAGAACTGGACCTCCTCCTCCGGCAGATCCTCCAAACGGTCGTGACGGCGGTGGAGCTCGGCCAGCTTCAGGGCCCGGGGCGCAAAGAGGGTGCCGTACTTGAGAACCTGAACCTTGGCGCCCAGCTCGAACATGTCGGCCGCCGGGGCTTGGCTCACGTCGGCCTGCCCGGCCTTGGCCAGCAGCGCCCGCGCCTCCGCGGAAAGGCCCGACTCCAGGCAGCTCTGATTGACCGAGCCGGTCACGAAGTAGGCCAGGCCCATGTCGTGGGCGGCCAAGACGGCGGCCGGGGCGCCCAAGCCGCCGGCCGCGCCGACCCTCAGGGCCTGGCGGTAGCCGAACTTGCGGGTGCATTCGTCGGCCAGCTTGAGCATCGAAGGCCACAGCGTCAAGGCCGGCCGAAAATCGGTATGGCCGCCCGAGTCGGCTTCGGCCGTCAAATCCTGAGCCATGGGCGTCAAGGGCGCCAAGGAGGCCTCCTGATCGGTGATCCAGCCGCGGTCTAGGGCCTCCTGGACCAGCTTGGGCGGCGGCGGGCTGAAAAACCGGCGGGCCAGCTCAAGCCGCGACACCTTGGCCATGATGCGGTTGGGCGCCACAATGGTCCCGTCGGGGAGCTCCTTGAGGCCATGAAGGCGGTAGCGCACCAACGACGGAGTCATCTGCATGAAGGCCGAAGCCTCCACCAGGTTCACCCCCCGCCGGAGGTAGATGTCGACGACCTCCTCCTCCCAGCTGGGATCCTGCGGGGAATGAATCAGGCACGAGCCAAAGGTGCGGCCTCCCAGCAGGGACTGGAGCTTGACCACGGCGTCCTCCACCGCCGAGGGCGGCAGCCCCGAGGCCCCGAACATGCCCAAAACCGCCATGTCGGCCAAGGCGGCCACCATGTCGACCGACGAGATGCCGCCGACCATCGAGCCGCCGACGTAGGCGTAGCGAAGGCTGAACTCCTTGCGAAAGGCCTTGGAGCCGAAGTTGCCCGGCGCCGTCGGGGGGATGACGCCTAGGAGGCTCGTGTCGCCCGGGTCGCCGAGCTCGCCGCCTTTTTTCAGATAAAGGGTTTCCCGTGGATCGAGAAGGGCGGAGTGCAAAATGGCCGTAGTGGTACTGGACATTATTCACCGAATTCACCGAAGGAGAGCAGGGTTGGGGCGCCGGACGGCGCGAGTCGCCAAGACAGAGAAGACAACCTTGACGACGAAAAAGAGCGCTTGCCCCGCGCCGCCGCAGGTTGGCCGTCGGCCGAGGCCTCGAAGAAAAAAATCCTCGACGAAGCGGTTAATTATATCCGCAACAGGCCGAAAAGTAAAGGCCGAGAGAGGTCTCGTCCGCCGCCGCCGGGCCGGGCAGACGGCGATCTGCGCCCGCGGCAGAACCGGCTCAAGGAACTTGCGAAGGCGAGGGAGCAAGCGAGGGGAACCACGGTTCGCGGGAAGGACGGCTCAAACGCGGCCGGCGCCTTAAATCGAAACCGAAAAAATGATTTTTATAATTATAAACTAAATACTTTAAATGAATTTATATTTATTAATATGCTATTATATGCAAAACATAAAGATTTTTTAATATTATTATGAATTAAAATAGATAAATTATGTATTTTTTAATATTAAATAGATAAATTAGACTAATTAAATCTTAATTAGACTAATGCGTGATAAATAATCAATTATATCTCTTATAATAAGCAAAACGATAGAACTAGGAAATTTATTTCCTGGTTCACCTATAATTTGATATATATCCCTAATTTAAGCTAAAAAATTATTAATAATGGGCCTGATAGGCAATCAACAGCCTCAAAATATTAATACATTTTATCTAGCATTTTACATAATTTATTAAGAATTATATGTTAATTTCTATCGATAGCGTTCACTTGTGTTAATAAATTATAACTATTAGCGTTTTTGTTAATTTTTTTATGCTTTAAATAACCATTAATTGATTAATTTCTAAGATTATTCTAGTTAAAGCTTTATAATCGCCAGTAATATTTCTTAAACAGGCAATAAAAATATTTATATCATAATAAAGACCATCTAAGTTAATTTTATTTGTTAAAAACTTTAAAATTTAGTTTTAGTAGACTAATTATGAACATGTAGAACAAAATAATACTTTCCTTTGACCATCTTATCTCTTTCTGTCTGCTGAGACAAGACTGGAAGCTGATAATAATCTGATTAAATACCTGGTTCAATGGTATTAAATATTTTAATTAGTGATTTTTTCCTTAATTTGCCTCTATTATATTTTAATATTGCACTAATTTGAACATTAAATCAATAAAATGCACATATTTCAGATGTCAAGTCTTGAGATGGGGGCCCCACAACTCTTAAACGCCCCCAAGACTCAGCGACAGACTGGCGGCCAGCAGGGGGCAAAGCGCCTCCGCCGTCATCTCGGAGCTGGTCTGGTCGCCCGGACTTCGAGTCCGCCGTTCAAACGGCCCCCTGGCAGGCTGGCTGGCGGCTGGCTGGCGGCGACGTTGGTTCCTTGAGCGCCTCAGGAGCGCCCGCGGCGGCCTTGCGAGTCATGAAGCGCCGGTTCGACGCCGCCGCCGAACCGGCGAGAGCCGGAGAACGCCGACCTCAAGCCTCGAGGCGCGGCAGAACCTAGGACTTGAGGCCGCCGTCCCTGGCATCAAGCGGCGGCCTTATCTTTCGGATGCTAATGTACATGTTTTGACTCCCGCGTTCAAGGTCCGACGCCGCCGATGGGCTCCGACTCATTGTCTTCAGTGGCCAGAACCATTCTTTATTGCCCTAAGTTATTTTTTAAATAATATTTATAGCTTATCTTAAAAATTATAAATATTATAATAGCAATATTGTGATATTTTAGATCTTTTTCTTTTTCTTTTTTTTAATTATTATATAGTATAATTAGCATAAGCTAGTAAAATAGACTTGAATGACAGATTCTAATTAATTTTTAGCTATGCGCGCAGTTTCGAAGATTAGTTCCGGCCTGTTTCGCCGGTTGCACGCTCCGCGCCAACCTAAAAATTTCTTCGGTCGGCCCTGGCGAGCCGCCGAGCTCGGCCGCGCCGTCGCCAGCCGGCGGCCAGCGTCCCGGGCGCCGGCCACGGACGGCGCAATTCACGACGGCTCGTCTCTTGACAGGGGCTTGAGACGTGCTTATTTTTTGATAGCGCGGCCTCGGGACGGTTCAAAAAACCCAACCGCTCCGGCCGGTCCTCAGGGTCCGGCGCGGCCGCAGCCCACGAAAGCCGTCGAGGCGACGCCGCCCCGAACCTATGCCGCAATTCCAAAACCAGCGCCAAAAAGCCATCTTCGAGGCCGTCGTCCGGGACTTCATCCGGACCGGCGAGCCTGTGCCCTCCAAAAATCTGGCCGACCGCTACGCGCTGAACTTGTCGTCGGCCTCGGTCCGCAAAGTCATGGCCGAGCTGGAGGCCTTGGGGCTTTTGAGCCAGGCTCACGCCTCGGCCGGACGCGCGCCCACCGAGCAAGGCTTCAAGGTCTACGTCGACCAAATTTTGCGGGTTGAAGGCTTGCCTCCTCAGCTGCGGGCGAACATCGACCGCGAGCTGGCCAATCTGGGCGCCGAGCCCATTTTCACGCTTTTGAGCCGGCTGCTTTCGGAGCTGACCAGCCATGTGGGTCTGGTCATGGCGCCTTTCTCGACCCAGCTGCGGCTCAAGCGGCTTTATTTCGTCCGCTTGGGCGTCAGGCAGGCTCTGGCCGTGCTGGCCGGCGAAAACGGCCTGATCCGTCACCGCGTTCTGAAGCCGGCCGAGGATTTCAGCCAAGACGAGCTCAACGAGGTCAACGTCCTTTTGGAGGAATTGGCCGTGCCCTTCACGTTGGCGGGCATGAAGGCCAAGCTTTTGGAGGACATGGGCCAGGAGCGGCTCGAGTACGAAAAAATCTTCCGGAGGGTGCTGACGTTGGCCGAGGAGGCTCAGGCGGCCGACGAGGCCGGCGTCCCCGAAGAGGACATATATTTGGACGATCAGGGTCGGGGCCGCCTTTTGGAGCACCCCGACTTTCGGGACGTGGAGGCCATGCGGGCCCTTTTCAGGGCTTTTGAGAACAAGCGGCGGCTGGTGGAGCTGCTCAACGAAATCACCGGCGGCGGCCGGGTGCGGGTGGTCATCGGACCTTCGGGCGAGGACGCCGACGGCTTGGCTCTGGTGGCCTCGCCCTACTCCGACGGACTGCGCGGGGCCGGGGCTTTGGGCGTTTTGGGGCCTCGACGCCTCAACTACGCCGAGATAGTGCCCGTGGTCGACTACGCGGCTCGGGTCGTCAGCGGCCTTATGTCCTCGGCGCGCTCGATAAGAAACGAGAGGATTTGACTCCCATGGCGGATGACACTTTGCGGCCCGACCCCGCCGACAAGGCGGACGAAGAGCTTTCGGCGGGCGATTGGTCCGTTGGTTCGGCCGCCGACCCCCAAGACGTCGCGAACCTCGAGAGCGCCAAGGCCGACGCTCGAAACGGCCTTGGCGACTTCGCGACGGGCGACGAAGCCTTGCCGGAAATCGAGCCTGGTCCGCCCGACTGGGAGTCGGAGGCCGTTCGCTACCGCGATCTTTATCTGCGCGCCCTGGCCGAAGAGGAAAACGTGCGCCGGCGCTTTCGCAAAGAACAGCAAGACGCCGCCCGTTTCGCCGCCGAAAGGCTAATTAAGGATCTTTTGCCGGTGCTCGACAACCTCAATTTGGCGCTGAGCTACGCCGACCCGGCCGCGCCGGCCGTCAAGGCCTTGGCCGAAGGCGTGCGCATGACTCTCAAGGGCTGCCTGGACCTGCTGGCCGAGCACGGCCTAGCCGAAGTCCGGGCCGAACGCGGCCAAGCCTTCGACCCCAACCTCCACGAGGCCTTGGGCCAGGAACCCGACGCCGAGCTGCCCGACAAGGCCGTCACGCGCGAGGTGGCCCGCGGCTACTCCCTCTACGGCCGCCTCATCCGCCCGGCCAAGGTCCTGGTGGCCAAAAATTGACGGCTGACGTTTTTTTTCGCGGTTTTTTTTCCCTCCACGGCCTTTCGCGGGCGACTCGCCGTGCTTATCTTTGTAGAGCGCAGGCGGACGCGCCAAGCCCGGCGAGACCACGCCGCCCGGCCGATCCAAGCCGGCCCCGGCCGCTCGGCCCGGAGAGCGACGAATTTTCAATTTTTTAAAAATAAAGGCCATTGGCCTTCAATCTCAAAATAATCTTTTAAGGAGGATTTTTGACCATGTCCAAGGTAATAGGCATTGATCTGGGGACCACCAACTCCTGCGTGGCCATCATGGAAGGCAGCGATCCCAAGGTCGTCGCCAACACGGAGGGCAACCGCACCACGCCCTCCGTGGTGGCCTTCACCGAATCGGGCGAAAGGCCCGTGGGGCAGGTGGCCAAACGCCAGGCCGTCACCAACCCCGACGCCACCATTTACGCGGTCAAGCGCCTCATCGGCCGCAAGTACGACTCCGCCGAGGTCAAGCGGGACTTGGAGGTGGCGCCCTACACCATCGTCAAGGCCGACAATGGCGACGCGGCCGTCGAGGTCCGCGGCAAGGTCTACAGCCCCGCCGAGATCTCGGCGATGATCTTGACCAAGATGAAGCAAACCGCCGAAAGCTATTTGGGGGAAACCGTCAGCGACGCCGTCATCACCGTCCCGGCTTATTTCAATGACAGCCAGCGTCAGGCCACCAAGGACGCCGGCCGCATCGCGGGCCTCAACGTTCTGAGGATCATCAACGAGCCCACGGCCGCGGCCTTGGCCTACGGCCTCGACAAAAAGGCCGATCAGAACATCGCCGTCTTTGATCTTGGCGGCGGCACCTTCGACATTTCCATTTTGGAGATCAGCGAGGGCTTCTTCGAGGTCAAAAGCACCAACGGCGACACTTTTCTAGGCGGCGAAGACTTCGACAAGCGCATCATCGACTGG
Source organism: Deltaproteobacteria bacterium (assembly GCA_031269485.1). Taxonomy (GTDB): domain Bacteria; phylum Desulfobacterota; class Desulfarculia; order Adiutricales; family Adiutricaceae; genus JAISZC01. Next base: position 2,794 of record JAISZC010000145.1, on the reverse strand, counting down.
CAGGCGGCCGAATTCAGAAAAGAGACGGGACTGGATCTGCTCAACGACAAAATGGCCATCCAACGCCTCAAGGAAGCGGCCGAACGTGCCAAAATGGAGCTGTCGACCTCCATGGAGACCGACATCAATCTCCCCTTCATCACCGCCGACGCTTCCGGACCCAAGCACCTCAACCTCAAGCTCACCCGCTCCAAGCTCGAGAGTCTGGTCGACGATCTGGTGGCCAAGGTGGTCAGCCCCTGCCAGACGGCCCTCAAGGACGCCGGACTCTCAGCCCGCGACATCAACGAGGTCATCTTGGTCGGCGGCATGACCCGCATGCCGCGCGTCATCGAGGAAGTCAAAAAAATCTTCGGCCAGGAGCCGCACCGCGGCATCAACCCCGACGAAGCCGTGGCCGTGGGCGCGGCCATTCAGGGCGGCGTGATCAAAGGCGACGTCAAGGACGTGCTGCTGCTTGACGTCACCCCTCTGTCGCTGGGCATCGAGACCCAAGGCGGCGTCTTCTCCAAGCTCATCGAAAAAAACACCACCATCCCCACCAAGCGCAGCCAGATCTACTCCACGGCCACCGACAACCAGCCGGCCGTCTCCATTCACGTCCTCCAGGGCGAGCGCGAGATGGTCAGCGGCAACAAGACCCTGGGCCGCTTCGAGCTGGTGGGCATTCCGCCGGCCCCCCGGGGCGTGCCTCAGATTGAGGTGACCTTCGACATCGACGTCAACGGCATCGTCCACGTCTCGGCCAAGGATCTCGGCACCGGCAAGGAGCAGTCCATCCAGATCACCTCCTCGTCGGGCCTCACCGAGGAGGAGATCCAACAGCTCATCAAGGACGCCGAGGTGCACGCCGAAGACGACAAGGCGCGCAAGCACCTGGTGGAGCTCAAAAACAAGGCCGACACCCTCATCTACAGCACTGAAAAGAGCTTGGCCGATCTGGGCGACAAGGTTGACGCGAGCACCCGCAGCCAAGTCGAGTCGGCCGTCGCCGACCTCAAAGGGGTGCTCGACCACGGCGACAAGGAGACCATCGAGGCCAAGACCAAGGCCTTGACCACGGTCAGCCACAAGCTGGCCGAGCAGATGTACGCCCAGGCCAGCCAGGCCCAAGACGCCGGCCCGCAGCCGGCACCCGAGCCGGGCCCCGACGACAACGTGGTCGACGCCGAGTTTGAGGAAGTCAAGTAAGTCGCCGGCAAATTCTCGCCAGATTCAAGCGCGGCGCCCGCAAATTTCGCCCGCCTGCGGAACGCGCCGCTTCGGCGGCGCGTTCCGCCGACCATCTCGGGGGCCAAGCCGCTCGACGGCTTGGCCCCTCTTTTTTGACCTCAGGCCACGACGCTCCGCGACAGCTCGGCGAGGCAGCTTTTGCTAGATTTTTTAAAATAATAAAAGTATTAAAATCAAATTTTATCTTTATACCCCTTTGTATTTATTGTATTATCTTTTTTAAGCTTATTAATTTTTGGCCTTATCACCTCAACAAACAGGTAAAGTTAGCATTTTTACATACATCTAATAGTGATCAACGTGCAATAACCGCATTTTCAAGTTGACAATTAAAATAATGCCTGGCTAATAGGCGTCAAAAATTGACGATTTTGTCCCTAACCGGGGTTGTTGCACGCCGATCAGTTGCACGCCGATCAATAGTAGAACCAAATCGCTGGTTGGGGAAGTTGGGCGAGGTCCTGATGGGGCGCCGAATGACATCTCCCTTTCGCCAGTCTGAAGGCGAGGTCCATGCTCCCGGCGAGCATTTTCTACATAAGGTCGAGACTGAACGGAAAATTGTCGGGATCGGAAAAATCGAACCGGGCGGCCCGACGCGCGAAAAGCCCCGGCCGGCCGGGAAAGTCCGGCAAGATTTCGGCGGCCGTCAGACGCTCCGCGCAGGCGTCGAAAATGTGCTTCATGCCCTCGACATCGGCGTGGTTGTAGACAATCAGCCGGCGAAGGGCTCTTTTGGCCGCGGCGCCCGCCCGCCGGTATTCCAGCCACAGCTTCACGGCCTCCGCGCCGCCGCCGACGTCGTCGTCCTGACGCTGGCAGCCTATGGCGATCTCGATGGCCTTCTGGCCCCCCGAAAAGCCGGCCCGGCGTCCCACGAAACGCAGGTCGGCATGCGCCTTGGGATAGGCGAACTGGCCCAAATCTTTCAGCAGAAACTTGAGATCGAAGCACTTGCCGTTGAAGGTGACCAAGGCCTTGGCTCGGGTCAGGTCGGCCAGAAACCGGCTCGGATCGTCGCGGCCGAAGACCACCACGTCGTAGCGGCCGCCGATGGACCAGCCGATGATGGTCGTTTGATCCCAGTGGCGGCTCAAGCCGGTGGTTTCGATGTCGACGAACGCGCTTTCGTCCGGAAAAGCCAGAGCCAGGCGAAAGTGCTCCTTTTCCGGGATCCGCTCGGCGAACCAGTCGACGTCGCCCGCCTCCAAGGCCCGCATGGAGTCCGCATACCATTGGGGCGTCTCCCCGGACGTCTCCTTGTCCGGAGGCGATTGGCCCAGCAGGTCCTCCCAGGTGGACAGCCCTTTGTTCCTCAGCTCCTTTTCGGCCGAGACGGTGCGGTATTTTTCGAGGTGCAGAAAAGTTCTTTTCAGCATGGCGTTCCCCTTTTGAGCCGGCGAGCCTGACGCGGGCGGCTCTCGAGCCGTTTTTGACCGTTGTTGGCCCTTTCTTGGCCGGCCCAGGCCGACCGCCACGGTCAAAAGGGCTCCGTCGGCCGCCCTTGTCCAAGACCTCGTCCAAAAAGATCCGGCCTCTTTGCCGACCTTCAGGACGCGCC
>JAISZC010000072.1 GCA_031269485.1 Deltaproteobacteria bacterium | reverse complement strand
CAACGGCCGGTGAGCTCGTAGCTCAAGTCGGGATTTTTCTGAATGTCCAGGCACGGCTGAGCCACGCCTGGGGTGTAGGCCACCGACAAGTCTTCCTTGTTCTTGATGGGCATCTTGGGGACGGTTTCCAGCTTGCCCCGCCATTGGCGGTGCTTTTCCGAGGCTAAGGCGGCGTAGTCCATGCGTCGGGCTCCTGTCGGCTCTGTCGAGCTTTTTATGGTCGGCCGGCCGCCGGCCTTTTGAGGGCCGGGTTTCGGCGGCCGGTCTTGTCGGCGGGAACTGGGCGGCTTGCGGCCGCCGAGGGCGTCGGGACGGCTCGTCGTCCGGGGACGGCCGGCCCTGTCGTGGCGGCGCCTGACCGGACCGGCCGAGGTCGGCGACGATCAAAGCACATCAGCCGAAAATCTGCAACATCACGCTGGCGAAGACCAGCATGAAGGCCCCGCCGATGCGGGAGGATATTTGGGCGAAGGGCATCAGCTCCATGCGTTTGGCGGCCGACAGCACCGCCACGTCGCCGGTGCCGCCCATGTTGGCCATGCAAAGCCCGCCCGTGATGGCCGCCTCCAGGGGGTAGAAGCCCACCAGTCGGCCGACCGTCGCGGCGCCGGCGATGGCGCCCAGGACGGTCACGCCCACCAAGACCAGATACTGGGGCGTGAGGGCGGCGACCACCTCGTGGAGGTTGGTGTAGGCCACGCCGATGCCGACCAAAAGCACGCCGGTGAGGTTTTTCATGACGAACTGGAACCATTGCCAGCAGCAGGCCTCCATGCGGCGGCTGAAGCGGCCGGAGACCTTGACGGCGGCCACCGTGAAGATCATCCAAGCGTAGCCGTGGACGGCCGGAAAGAACATGTTCATGAGGGCGCCGAAAACGAAAAAGACCGTGGCCGTCAAAAGGCCGACGCCCAGGCTGACCAAATCCAGGCCTTCGGGCGCCTGGTCGGCTTCCGGAGCGGCTTGTTCGACGCCGGCCTTCAGCAGCCGCCCGTCGCCGCTGACGGACCGCCAGGCCAGGCCCAGCCGATGGCAGAGCCCGCCGCAGACGATGGCCAGGGCGTTGGCCAACGTCACCGCCGGAACCATCATCGAGAGCATCCGAGCCGGATCGGTCCCGAGGCTGTCGCCGAAGATCTTCGACATCGGCACCGCGCCGGCCCCCATGCCGCCGCCCATGACGGGAATGGCGATGAAGAACACGGCCTGCTTGGCCCCGTAGCCGGTCAGGGCGCCCGCCGCGGCCCCCAGGCCGACGGCGACGGCCACCGCCCCCAAGATGACCGGCAGGTAGCGCAGAGCCGCCTTGAGCAGCAGTTGACGGCTCATGCCCATGATGGAGCCGGCGATGAGCGCGGAGATGTAAAAGTCCAAAAAGCCGCCGCCTTGCATGAACGTGGTCATGGTCGACACGGAGGCCGCCGGCAGGCAATTGAAGGCGACCAGGGCCGCCGAACCGAAGATGATCACGATGGGCCCGCCGCCCAGGAAACTTTTGACGATGGGCGCGTGGTCGCCGACGAGGTTGAAGACGGCCCCGATGACGATCATCAGCGGCAAGGCGCCGATCATGCCGTCGGGCAGCCGGCCGAGATAGGCGGCGCTCATGACGACGGCGCCGAAGAGGAGGAAAAGCGGCCAGCTCAGGCCGTAGATGCGCCAGAATCGCTCGGGTTTGGGGGAAGGGGTGTTCATGGCGGAGCTCCTTGAGAGGCGAAAACGGGGCGGAGCGGCCGGAGGCCGAAAGCCGGCGGTCCGGCTTACTCTCACCATAAACTTTCGACGGTCCTTCAGGCCAGCTATAGTAACGTTGCGCAACTTGAAAATGTAAAAAAAACGGCCGCTGGCCCCCAGGCGCCCGGGGCCCTGCCCAGAGGGCCTCGCTTGTGATAAACTGGTCATGACTTCGCGGCGCGGCGCCAGCCGCTTTGGCGGCCGCGGGCCGCGTCGGTTGTTAGGAGCGTTTTTGGCCGTTTTGAAAAAAGGCGCCGGCTGGACGGTCGTCGTCGTCGAGGCCGACCCTCTGGTCGCGCAGCTGTGCAAGAACTTTTTGCGGCAGGTCCCGGCCTTGCGCCTGGCCGGAACCTTCGGAGACGGCCGCGAGGCCTGGAATTTTCTGCGGCGCCGCCCGGTCGACTTGGCCGTCCTGGAGGCCCGGCTGCCCGGCCTCGACGGCTTGGAGCTTTTACGGCTGGCGCGCCGCGAAGGCCTGGCGGTCGAGGCCGTCTTGACCGCCGCGAAGGCCGAGCCTCGAACGTTTCAGGAGTTTCTTCACCTCGGAGTGGTCGACTACCTGCTCAAGCCTTTCGCCCCAAGCCGCTTTTTGGCGGCGGCCGACAGATTCCTGGCCCGCCGGCGGGCTTTGGCCACGGCCGAGGCCTTGAGCCAGCGGGCCGTCGATCGGCTGCTGGGCGTCGAAGCCCGTCGCGCGGCGCTCCCGGAACTGCCCAAAGGCCTGCAGCCGCCGACGCTGAAGCTGATTGTGCAAGGCCTCCAGCGCTCGCCGGCCGATTTTCGCAGCTGCGCCGAGCTGGCGGTCGAGCTTGGCCTGTCGAAGGTCACCGTCCGCCGCTATCTGACCTATCTGACCCAGATCCGGCGGGTCGAAAGCGCGTTGGACTACTCGACCGGCGGCCGGCCGCTGGTGAGACGTCGCCTCAAGAGTCCGCCGCGCCTCGATTCCGCCTTTTCCGAAACCGCGGCGCTCCGTTCTCCGGCGCCCGCCGTAGATCGCTTCAGGAGCGACCATGACCGCTTGGCATGAGCCGGCCAATTTTTTTCAGCTGCCGGCCGATCACTTCGCTTTTGAACTTATTGACCGCGTCGAGCACGTTTGGACGATCCTCGACCGCCTGGAAACCTTCATCAAAGGCCGTCTGCGCTCCAACGTGGCCGCCCTGCGCGCCAAAGGCCACCTGGTGACCCGGCCCGCGGCCCTGGTGGACCGGCAAACCGTCTTCGACGTGGACTACAGCTTCGCCCAAGGCCGCATGACGGTCAGCAAGGACGGCGCCGAGCTCGTCGGCGCGGCCTTGGTGCTGCCGGGCGCCTTTTTGGCCGACGAAGCCATCGAGCTGGCCCCCGGCTCGCTGGTGGAGCCCGGCGCCATGATCAAAGGGCCTTCCTACATCGGTCCCGGGACCGAAGTCCGCCAAGGGGCCTACGTCCGGGGCTCGGTGCTGGCTTCCGCCGACTGCGTCATCGGCCACGCGACGGAGGCCAAGAATCTGCTGCTGCTCGACGGGGCCAAGGCCGGCCATTTCGCCTACCTGGGCGACAGTCTGCTGGGCCAGGGGGTCAATCTGGGAGCCGGCACCAAGCTGGCCAACCTCAAGATGGTCGACGCCCCCTACCGGTACGTGGTCGACGGACGCATGATGCTGGTGGAGCGGCGCAAGTTCGGGGCCATCATGGGCGACGGCGTCGAGACCGGCTGCAACAGCGTCACCAGCCCAGGCGTGCTGATGGCCCCCAAATGCAAGCTTTTGCCCAACGTCACGGCCAGGTCGGCCTATTACGCGCCCAACAGCATCCTGCGGGGTCATTGATTGTCGCTGAGCGCCGGACCGCGCCGGACCGCGTACGGCCGCTCAATGGCTTCGAGGCCCGGCGCCAAGTCGGCGGTCCGCGAAAAGAGCCAAATTTTTCGGCTGAACTTTTTTCTAAATATGCCAAGTGACGGCCAGACCTGCGGAAGGCAACGCCTCGGGCGGCCTGAACGCGAGTCGCCAAAGGTCCTGCGGCGTCCAAGATCCTGCGCCTTGTAGAAAAGTTGAAAGCCTAGTTCTCCTTGGGACGAAAGCGATGTGGACGGCCAGACAAGCCAAAAGCACGCTGCTTGCGAGCACGATCTGCAAACGCTTGGTTTTTATTTTTTGACTTGTTAACGCGCCGCCAGTCAAGGGCTCGGCGACGTTTTGGCCCGTCAGTTAGTGCGGTCAAAAAAACCCCCAGGAGGACTCCCGGGGGTTTTGAGGTTCAGAGAGCCGGCGGCTTGGCCGAACGCTCAATATTCCTTGGGCAGCTTGTTGAGCTGGGCCAGCGTGAAGACCGGGCCGTCCTTGCAGACGTATTCCGGGCCCACGTTGCAGCGGCCGCAGATGCCCAAACCGCATTTCATGCGGTTCTCCAAGCTCATGATGATGTTTTCGGGCTTGTAGCCGGCCTCTTCGAGCACTGGCTGGGTGAACTTGATCATGACCGGCGGCCCGCAGATCACGGCGGCCGTGTTCTCCGGCGGCGGACACACCTCTTTGGTGACGGCCGGCACGAAGCCCACTTTGTAGCCCCAGTTGGGCACTTCGCGGTCGATGGTCACGAAGACGTCGATGTCGTCGCGCTTCTCCCAAGCCATCCACTCTTCCTTGTACAGCAGCAGTCCCGGACTCCTGGCCCCGTAGATGAAGGTGATCTTGCCGTAGTTGGGCCGGTTTTCCGGCTGGAGCAGCCACGTGATGGTCGAGCGCAACGTGGTCACCGCGAAGCCGCCGGCGATGATGACGACATTCTTGCCTCTGAGCTCCTCCAAGGGATAGGGGTGCCCCAAGGGGCCTCGGATGCCCATGACGTCGCCGGCCTTCATGTTGTGCATCCAGCTGGAGACTTGCCCCACCCGGTTGACGGTGAAGAGCACGAAGCCCTTTTCGGTGGGCGAGGAAGCGATGCCGATGGGAATTTCGCCCTGGCCGGGCACGGACAGTTCGGCGAACTGGCCGGGCAGGTAGGCGAACTTCTCCTCGTCGCCGGGGTTCAAGAATTCGAACTTGAAAGTCCGCAAATTCTTGTCCTCGGTCTCGACTCGGATCTCGGCGATGCGGACGGGGTAGGGGAGATAGGGATTGTTCACGGCTTCACCTTCTCAGGCCTGGCTGGGGGCGGAGGACTGACACATTTTCAAGGCCACGGCCCGGATGTCGATGTTGACGGGGCACATGGCCACGCAGCGTCCGCAGCCGGTGCAGCCCCTGACGCCGTCCTGCTTGAGGGGGATGTACTTGAGCTTGTGCATGAAGCGCTGCCTGACCCGCTCGGTCTTCGACGGCCGGGGGTTGTGGCCGGTGCCGTGGACGGTGAAAAGCCAGCTCATGCAGGTGTCCCAGTTGCGCATCCTCACGCCGCCTTTTTCGTCCTGCTCGTCCTGAATGTCAAAGCAGTGGCAGGTGGGGCAGAAGAAGGTGCAGACCCCGCAGTTGAGGCAGTTTTCGGCCGTGGACAGCCAGTGGGGATCCTGAAAAAGGGCCATCAGATTGGCCTCGTCGATGGGCCGATAGTCCGGGGCGACGCCCTGGGCCTGGATGGCGGCGGCCTGCTGGCTGTTGAAGACGGCCGCCAGATCGGCGCTCTCCAGCTTGAGGTCTTTGAGCAGCGCCTCGCCGGCCTCCGAACCCGCCTTGAGGCCCAGATCGCCCCCTTCCAGCCGGAAGGCCAAGATGTCCAAGCCCGTCAGGCCGTAGGGGCTCCCGCCCATGGCCGCGCAGAAGCATTGCGGGGCCGGGGCGGCGCAGGCCAGGCCGACGCTGACGGTTTGATCGAACTTGCCTTTCCAATAGGGGTCGGTGAACCGATCGTTTTGAAAAACCTTGTTGGCCACCGACAGGCCGCGGGCGTCGCAGGGTCGCAGGCCGAAGACGACCGTGGGGACGGCCTTGTCGCCCGCGCAGCTGTAAATGTTGGCGTCTGGCTTGGAGGCGTCCTTATGGAAGGCCATGAGTTTTTCGGTCTGCGGAAAAAACAGCGTCTTGGGCGACATGTGGGTGTTGACGTAGTCGAGCTTGACCTGGTCGGGCGCCGTTTCCGCCAGCCGACACTGGTCGCCGGCCCCTTGAGGCGTCAGCAAGCGTCGCCCGGCGGACAGGGCCTTGAAAAAATCCGTCAGGGCGCTTTTTTTTGCGATGTATTCCGGCATCTCGGGCCTTTCTGAATTATTTTATGAACTCGGCGGCGTCGTCAGTCTGGAACATGGTCAAAGGCGGTTTTTGATCCCAGCTCAGGCCAGGTTCGTACTGCCATTCCTTCTGGACCGTCAGTTCCAGAATGCGATTAAACTCTCTGACCTTGATGTTGACCGGACAAACGGTTTCGCAGGCCCCGCAGGAGGTGCAACGGCCGGAGCAGTGCAGGCCCCGCAGCAGGTGGAAGGTCAGGGTGTCCATCGGATCGTTGGATTTGCCAAGCCACTGCGGCCTGGTCTCGTCGACGAAGCAGATGGGGCAGTAGCACAGCGGACAGGCGTTGCGGCAGGCGTAACAACGCAGGCAGTCCTTGATCAGATCCTTGAAATGCGCCAGCCGCTCGGCCGGCGTCTTGGACGCCAGGGCCTTGATGTCGGCGAAGTCGTCGGGCGTCGCCCCCGGCACCTCCGGCGCGGCCAGCTCGTCGGCCAGCTTGGGGGTGCGGTGGGCGCAGGTGCGGCAGTTGCGCCTGAGGACCTCCTCCTTGCGGACCTCGACCGAGTAGCCCTCGCCTTTGAGGGTGAAAGAGTCGTCGGTCGTCTCCACGACCTCCCGGATCGGGCGAGGCTCCTTGGCCGCCACCAGGGCGTTGTCGACCATGCCCGTGCAGGGGACGCCGATGACGTAGAGCTCGTCGCGCGGAATCTGGTTTTCGACGACCTGGCCCACGGCGCTGCGGGCGTCGCAGCCCTTGGCCACCAGAGCCACCTTCTTGCGGCCGGGCAAGTAGTTGGCCAAATTGATCCGGGCGAAGTTGCTCCAGACCAGCTGGTCGCACTCTTCGGCCGTGCGGGCGAAGAAGGGGGCGGTCGTCAGCGGGATGGTCCCGCGGCGGTAGCCCACCACCACTTCGGCCCGGCCTTCGGCCAGCAGACGCTTGGCGCTTTCTCTGATTTTCTTGGCGACGTCTTCGAGAGCGGGCATGTCAGGCTACCTCCGCGAGACCGAGCTTGAGTTCTTCCTTGCGGAAGGCGAGGTTGGGTCCGCAGGCCTTGACGTGCTCGACCACGTCGCGGGCGATGGCCTGGAACTTGTTGGCTTCGGCCGAGGAGATCCAGGAAAAGCGCAGCCTGTCGGGCTCCACGCCGATGCTTTCCAGCAGCTGGTGCAGGAGTATGAACTTGCGGCGTGCGTGGTAGTTGCCGGCGATGTAATGGCAGTCGCCCGGGTGGCAGCCGCTGACCCACACCCCGTCGGCGCCGCGCTTGAAGGCCTCCATGATGAACTTGGGGTTCAAGCGGCCGGTGCAAGGGAGCCGCACGACCCGAAAGTTGGGGGGGTATTCCAGGCGGCTGACGCCGGCCAAGTCGGCCGCGCCGTAGGTGCACCAGTTGCAGAAGAACGCCACTATTTTGGGCTCGAAATCACTCATTGACCTCTACCTCGCGTCCCGGGGCCCGTTCAAGGAATACCGGGGATCCTCTTGACATAAGACTTGGGGCTCGACCGCGGGCCGGCCGGGTTGACGGCCGGGCGTCAGCCCGGAGCTTAGACCTGGCCTCCGAAGCCGACGCCCGACCGCGGCCGTCACAAAGCCGAGGCGATCTGGGCGAACAGGCCGGCGTTGGTGAAGCCCCGCAGCGACGGCGCGTCGGAGCGGCACGAGGAGGCGCAGTTGCCGCAGCCCTTGCACATGGCTTCGTTGACCACGCTCTTGCCCTTGTCGTCCAGCGAGATGGCCGAGAAGGGGCAGACGGCCACGCACACCCCGCAGCCGGAGCACTTGGACTGGTTGATCTCGGCGACGATGCCGCCGACGGTCATCCTGGGCTGGGTCAGCACCGTCACGGCCCGGGCGGCCGCGGCTTGAGCCTGGGCCACCACCTCGTCCATGGGCTTGGGGTAGTGGGCGATGCCGGCCAGGAACATGCCGTCGGTGGCGAAGTCGACGGGCCTGAGCTTCTGGTGGGCCTCGAAGAACCAGCCGTCCTCGTCGAGGGGCACCTTGAACTTCATGCCCAGCTCGGTTTCGCGGCACGAGACGATGGCCGCGGCCAGCACGGCCAAATCGGGATTGATCAGCAGATGGCGGCCGGAGACCGGGTCATGGACCTTGACGCTGAGGCCGTCGCCGGCTGCGGCGAACTGCGGCTTGGAGTCCAGATCGTAGCGGATGAAGATGACCCCCAGGCCGCGGGCTTCCTTGTAGAGGTCCTCCTTCTGGCCGTAGGTGCGGATGTCGCGGTACAAAACGAAGATGCGGGCGTCGGGCTTGCTCTTTTTGAGCTCCACCGCCGCGTGGACCGTGTGGGTGCAGCAGACCTTGGAGCAGTAAAGCCGGCCCGGCTCGCGGCTGCCGACGCACTGGACGAAGACGAACGTCTTGGCCGCCTCGACCTTGCGATCGCCGGCCTTGAGCAGCTCGTCGAGCTCGAGCTGGGTGACGACGTTGGGATGGCGGCCGTAGAGGTAGTCCTCGGGCTTGTGCTCCTTGGCGCCGGTGGCGATGACGGTCACGCCGTGCTTGACGGTTTCGCCCGTGGTCAAGGTGGTCACGAAGTTGCCCACGTAGCCCTCGACTTGGCCCACCTCGGCGCCCAGGGCCACCGAGACGTTGGGATCCGCCTCGATCTTGGCCTTGAGGGCTTCGAGATACTTGCCCACGTCTTCGCCCTTGGCCGTGGTCTTGATGCGGTTGGCGTTGCCGCCGAGCTTGTCGGCCTTTTCGACGACCACCGACTTGAAGCCCTGGTCCGACAGGGTCAGAGCCACGTTGAGGCCGGCCACGCCGCCGCCGATCACCAAAGCGGTGGGATCGACGTCGATGACGTTCTCCTTGAGCGGCACCAGCAGAGCCGCCTTGGCGACGGCCATCTCCGTCATGTCCATGGCCTTGCGGGTGGCCTCGGCGGGGTTGTTGGCGTGGACCCACGAGTCGTGGTTGCGGATGTTAGCCATCTCGTAGAGATATTTGTTGAGGCCGGCCGCCGCCAGGGTCTCCTGGAAAAGCGGCTCGTGGGTCCGGGGCGAGCAGGCCGAGACCACGATGCGGTTGAGGCGGTGCTCCTTGATCAGCGAGACCAGCTTTTCCTGGCTGTCCTGGGAGCAGGCGAACATGGTCACCGCGGCGTATTCCACGAACGGCAGCGTTTTGGCGAACTCGACGACCTTCTCGACGTCGATCACCGAGGCGATGTTGATGCCGCAGCGGCACACGAAGATGCCCACCCGCGGGGGCTCGCCGGTCACGTCCACGGGCGCCGGGAAGTTGATGACCTTGGTGAGGGTGCTGCGGGCCGGCGCCAGCTTCGAGGAGGCGGCCGCGGCCGCGGCCGAGGCTTCCATGACCGAGGTGGGGATGTCCTTGGGTCCGGTGTAGACGCCGCAGGCGTAGAAGCCGGGGCGGGAGAGGGCCACCGGGGCGAAGGTCGTGGTTTGGGCGAAGTTGTAGCCGTCGCACTTGACGCCCAGCGACTCGGACAGCGCCTTGGTCTCCGGCGTGATGACCAGGCCGTGGGACAGCACGGCCAGATCGAAGAATTCCTCGCCGACCGCGCCGCCGTCGGTCACGTAGCTGATCTTGACTCCGGCCTTGGGCTCGGGCTTGACCGTGTGGACGCGGCTGCGCACGAACTTGATGCCGGCGGCCTTGGCTTTTTCGTAATACCGCTCGAAATCTTTGCCGAAGGTGCGCACGTCCATGAAAAAGATGGTCACGTCGAGCTTGCCGCCGGCGTGCTCCTTGGCGATGAGGGCCTCCTTGATGGCGTACATGCAGCACACCGAGCTGCAGTAGCCGTTGTCGGCCCGGTTGACGTCGCGGGAGCCGACGCACTGCAGGAAGGCCATCTTGGTCGGATGATGACCGTCGCTGGGCCGGACGACCTGCCCCATGGTGGGGCCGGTGGCGCCGAGGTAGCGTTCGAACTCGAGGGCGGTGATGACGTCCTTGGCGTCCGAGTAGCGGTAGGTCTCAAAATCCGAAGGCTTGAAGGGGGCGAAGCCGGGGGCGAGAATGACGGAGCCGACTTTGAAGGTGACGTCCTGAGGCTTGTCGTCGTAGTTGACCGCGTCGGCGGGGCAGACCTTCTGACAGCTCCCGCATTTCCCTTTGGTCAGCTTGAGACATTCCTTGGGGTCGATGCCGTATTTGAGAGGCACGGCCTGGGCGTACTGGACGTAGATGGCCTTGCGGTTGTCCAGCAGCTCGTTGTATTCGTTGCCCACCTTGCGGGGGCACTTCTTGGTGCACTCGCCGCAGGCGATGCATTTGGACATGTCGATGAAGCGGGGGTTCTTCCGGACGGCGACGGTGAAATCGCCCTCCGAGCCGGTGACGGACAAAATGTCGGTCAAGGTCAGCAGCTCGATGTTGATGTGGCGGCCCACCTCGACGAGCTTGGGCGAGATGATGCACATCGAGCAGTCGTTGGTGGGAAATGTCTTGTCGAGCTGGGACATCCGGCCGCCGATGGCCAACGACTTTTCGACCAGGTAAACGTAATAGCCGGCGTTGGCCAAATCCAACGCGGCCTGCATGCCGGCGACGCCGCCGCCGGCCACCAGGACCGCGCCGACAATTTTGCTTGACGCCATAAAGAACCTCCAACTGGACTCGACGGTCTTCGAGCCGCGACAGGAAAGAAGTTGCGCAATCAGGCCTCGGCGGTTTTGAAGGGACGGGAGACCTGGCAGACGCTAATTGGCCGAATGAGTCATTTTAGAAAAGGGCCGAAAGATTGTCAAGTGTAAAGCACGGATCCTGAAAAATATCCTTGAACCGCCTTCAACCGCCCAAGCGTTGGAAAGCCAATAGCCCGAAAACATTAGATTTTTTGTCGCCTGGCGGCCCGGGGGCGCGGCCATTTGTAAAAAAATCATTGTTCGTTTGACGACCTCGGCCGCCGAAAATTTTTGACGAACCGGGCGCCTGGCGCCCCGCCCGGCGGACGCCGGTCCGCGACAGCGGCCTCGCCAGCCATTTTACCAGTCTTGGGCGCTTTTGGGCCGTCGTCCCAGGCAAAAAACTTCGATTTTCCGCGCCGAGCGGAGTATCATGAGCTGGTTCAACGCCGCGGGCTTCCCAGGCGCCGTCGGTCGCGCGGGGGCGTCTTGGCTGGAGATGGACTGAAGCTTTGACGTCGAGGCGCCCGGAGAGCCCATGACCTGAAGCAGTTTTGGACGCCCATGCGCTCAATCCGGGCGATCTTTCTTGGGCGGCTTTGGAGCGGCTGGGCCCGACGGTCGTCCACGAGCGCACGCCCTTCGCGCTCTTGGCGGAGCGCCTCCTGGACGTCGAGGAGGTCTTGGTCAACAAGATCAGGCTGACCGCCGAAATTTTCGCCCTAACCTCTGAGGCACGCGCGGTTTTTGCCTGCCGTCTACGACGTCGTCTCCGCGGCCAAGGCCCGCGGGGTGACGGTGACCAACGCGCCCAGCTGCGGCACGGCCGCGGCGGCCCGCCATCGCCCTGCCGCTGGAAATCCGCCGTCACGTCGGGCGCCACGCCCAGGCCGTCCGCGAGGGCCGCTGGGCCAAGTCTCGGGACTGCCGCTTTTGGGACTTTCCGCTCGTCGAGCTCGACGGCCTGACCGTGGACGTCATGGGCTTGGGCCGCCTTGGCTCGGCGGCGGTCAAAACGGCCCCGGGCCTGACCGTTCTGGCCGACGAGGCCCGGCCGACGGCCCGCCGACGTGCAACACGTCCCCTTTGACGAGCTGCTGGCCCGTTCCGACGTCATCAGCCTCCATTGTCCCTTGGACGGAGACCATCAAAGGCCTGAAGCCGAACCATCGCCGCCATGAAGAACGGGGCGATCAACGCCTCCCGCGGCCTGCTGATCGACGAGCCTGATTTGGCCCGGGCGCTGGAAAAAGCGGCAAGATCGGGGCCGCCGGCCTTGACGTGGTCCCGGTCAAGCCCAGCCGGCCCGACAGCCCTCCGCTGACGGCCAAGAACGGCCTCATCACGCCGCATATCGCCGGCGTTCCCCGCGAGAAGCCGCCGGCGCCCGCTGAACGCCGCCGTGGACAATTTGAAAAATTTTTTGAACGCCCGCCAACGTGAAAGCAAGGCGCAAAACGCCAATTTCAGGCCCCGCTCGTCGGGCGTAAATACGCGCCCCAAAATATGGCAGCCCGCAAGTTTTGCAATTTAAAAAATCCTTGAGCCCGCCGTGTCGCCGCCAGGCTCGGCCGCCGAGGCCGCTGCGCGCGCCGGCGTTTCAGGCGCGCCTCGCCGCGGCCTCGCGAGCGGCAAAAAGAAAAAATCTTGGACAAAGTCAGCCCTGAAGAACGCAGCCGCGTGATGGCCCGCGTCAAGAGCCGCGACACCGGCCCCGAAAAGCGGGTCCGCTCCATGATGCACAGGCTGGGCCTGCGGTTCCGCCTCCATCGTCGGGACTTGCCAGGCACGCCAGATTTGACCTTGCCGGGCCGCCAAACCGTCGTCTTCGTCCATGGCTGCTTCTGGCATCGTCACGCCGGCTGTCCGCAGGCCTCGACGCCGGCCGTCAACGTCGATTATTGGACCCGCAAGTTCGCCCGCAACCAGGCCCGGGACGCCGAGGCCGTCGAGCGTCTGACCGCGCTGGGCTGGCGGGTGGTGATCGTTTGGGAGTGCGAGCTGCGCCGCCCGCAGCAACTCGAAGAGCGCCTCAGGCGGATTTTTTTAACGCCTGACGGCGCCAGCGACCGTAGACCAATGGTTTGACAGCAAAAATTGAGCTTAAGACCAAAATCAGCCAGTTTATTATCTCTATGTCTGCCACAAGCTTATTGCCAAAATAAATTGAGGTGTTGCAGGGCTGGCTGGCGTCACCGTCGATAGCATCGAAAATGACAAAAGGCGAGCTAAATGGTTGGAAAAATTGGAGGATGATCTTCTGACTCATACCTATAAGACTGAAGTTCCCAGAATAATCTGTATTTCAAAAACAAAGAACATGATAAGTCGATAAGATAAATGAAGATCTAATCTAAGAGCTCAAGCAGTTCAGTCCAAGATCACTTTAGATTATGCTTTCAAGGCTGATTTGGCGAATGATCCATTCTGCTGACAAACATCTATAGACGTAGATTTTTCATAATCTGAAGGAGTATAGATTGAGAAAAAAAATTGAAAATCAACATTTTGAGCGAGTTTGATTAGTAAATTTATTTAAAATTAGTTATCAATAATATTTTACGAAAGAAGGAATGAAAACTTTTTCTTTATTAATTTTTTACGTTCTTCAATGAAGTTTTCAAAATTATCAATTTTCCATAGATCCTTATTTCGAGGTATCAGATGCATATCAAGATAGCTTACAGGTTTATCAGCAAACCATTCATCTGGTAATATGTCAGATTTTTTGCCTCTTCCATTTTCTTTTTGTGTCAATAACATACAATTTGCTAGCTGATTACGTATATATTGTGGGTATTTTGCTATATCATGTCTATCTGTCTTTTTATTTATAGCTTTAACCTTTTTTAGCGCGCTTTGTGGGAAATATGATCTATTTGTGGCATATTATTAGAATAAACTGGCGTATAGTTAAACTTACGATACCAAATATTGAATAATAGGTGAATTAAATCTGAACCATAACCTATATTCCAAAAACGATCCTCAATTAACTCTAAACTGCGTCCTTTTGAGCGAATAGCATCGAACATATCGTTTAAATAAAAACCGTTGCTTAATTTAATTTTTTTAACACATTTATCTATTAATTGATCTGGTAATCCACTAAATGCTGAACTAATTAAGCTTCGGAGGACATAGGTATCTATTTCTTGCGTTTTATTCCAGTTAGCTGGAAAATGAAAACGTGAGTATACCAAAGGAATTAATACAAGATATGAAGGTAAAGCTTTATCGCATCTTATAAATGTTTTCCCACGAACGAAATCTAAGACATCTTTTAACGCTTCAGAAATATCTGTCCATTTATTTTCAATTTCATCCCGCATATCTTTATTTCTAAACTTTGAAACTTCATAACGAGCCCCTTTATTTAATAAGGTTAGGCATAATTTTAAAATAAAATCGCGGGTGAAAGCAAATCCATGAGAATTTAGAACAGATAGAAGATTCTCCATCTCTTGGTCAACACGATCCCAACTTGAGTTCAATAAGGAAAACAGTAAATCTGATTTACTTAATCGCGTTCCGCCAGAATTTGCCCGTATAAAAACCTCTACAACATCATCTTCTGTATATAATGTTGAATTTTCGATGCTATCAAGTTCTTGGTATGAAATACCATCGTCAGAATGAAATATTTTGAACACTATACTGACATGACGACTAATTTTATGGCGTTCTTCAGATATTAAATCTTTATTAGACTTTTTAATCAGCTCTTCGGCAACAGGTAGTGCATCATCTTTATTAAAGACTAAATCTTTAAATTTAATCCATGGAAACGATATTTTTTTGAGACCTAAAAACAAAAATTTAAATTTAATGTCGTCTGGAGCTAAAATTTCACCACTTAATATATTAAAACAGAGTTCTCGGCCATCATAGCTGCCACGAAGGCCTATAAATAAACTTTTAAGCCGTTGTTGACCATCCAAAACTAAAGACTTCTTTTTTTCATTTTCAGGCACATAAAAATCGCTTAATCGTATATTAGTGTGATAATTATCAATAAATTTTCTACAGCGTACTTTTAATTTTGTTTTCCATATAAGTAAAGTGCTGATAGGATATTCACGTAGTATTGAGTCAAAAAGACGATAAATTTGGTCCTCAGTCCAGACAAACGGACGCTGGATATTTGGTAACCAAAATCCTCCATCTTCATCTTAATTGTTTAAAAAATTAACTATTTTACATAATGACTGCTTAGGGGTTTTCATTTGTTTATTTACTCTCTTTAATTTGGCATTATTTTAATAATATTAAATATTTTAGGCATTGAATTGTTAAAACTGAGTCATTTGGCTGTTTTTAATTTTAAATGAAGCTAAATTTTTTAAAACAGTACTTTTTAATAATCGCCAATGTAAAAAACATTTCAAGGTGTCGATAAAAAGAAAAAACAGCGATTCTTCGAAAATTTTTTAAAAATTATGTATATTTAATTAAATGATAATTAAATGATAGTTTTATGATAAATTTATTATATCACCAGATCATATTCAAATTTTGATCTTAAATCATTTATTAATCGTTTTACAATATTTTTTGGAGACTTTAATCCGACTATTTTAATTTGATCGCTATTATTTCCTTTAGCAAATCCTGTATTTTTACGTATTGTCC
>JAISZC010000069.1 GCA_031269485.1 Deltaproteobacteria bacterium | reverse complement strand
CGAGCTCCGCGCCAGAGCCCGCCTTGACGCCGCCCCACGCCGCCGCTTTGGAGACTTCGGAGGCTGCGGCCGCGGCCGGAGGATTCGAACCGCGCTCCGCGCCAGAGCCCGCCTTGACGCCGCCCCACGCCGCCGCTTCGGAGGCTTCGGAGGCTTCTGAGGCTGCGGCCGCGGCCAGAGAAATCGAACCGCGCTCCGCGCCAGAGCCCGCCTTGACGCCGGCCGCCGCCGCCGCTTCGGAGACTTCGGAGGCTTCTGAGACTTCGGCCGCGGCCAGAGAAATCGAACCGCGCTCCGCGCCAGATCCCGCCGTGACGCCGGCCGCCGCCACCGCTTCGGAGACTTCAGAGGCTTCGGAGACTTCGGAGACTTCGGAGGCTGCGGCCGCGGCCGGAATAATTGAACCGAGCTCCGCGCCAGAGCCCGCCGTGACGCCGGCCCCCGAGCCCTGGCTCGAGCCGGAGTGCCTGCTGGTCGACGGCCCTCCGGCTTGGGCCGAGCTGACGGCGGCCTTGGCCGAGACGGGGCCTGACGGGCGGCCCAAGCCCTTGGCCGTCGTCGTCGAAACGGACGGCGCCGCGCCGCAGCCGCGGGCGACGGCCTTGGGGCTGTGCCTGACCCCCGGCCGGGCCTTCGGGCTGACCATCGACAAGGGTCAGGCCGCCGCGAGCGGATTGCTCTTCGACCCCGGGCTGCGGCCTCGCGCTTGGGACGAGATGGTCGCCCGGCTCGGCCCCGAGCTGACCGGCGAGCGGCCCAAGCTCGGGCACAACGCCAAAAACGACTGGCGTCTTTTGGCCGGCTTGGATCTGCGGCTCCCGCCGCCGGCGGCCGACCCCATGCTGGCCTCGTATCTGCTGAACGCCGACGACGGGCACGGCTTGGAGGCGCTGGGCTTCCGGCGGCTGGGCCGGCCTTTCTCCGGAGACCTGGAGGTTCCGCCGCCGGGCAAGAAGACGGCGCGCGGCGGGGATCGGGCGGGCGCGGCCCGTCGGGCGGCGCGCAAGGCCGACCTGTGCCTGCGGCTGGCCCGCGATCTGCGCGCGGAGCTCGGCCGCGAGCCGGAGCTCGAGCGGCTCTACGACGAGCTGGAGCTGCCGCTCGAGGAGCTGCTGGCCCGCATGGAGGAGGCCGGGGTGCTCATCGACCGCGAGGTGTTGGCCGAGGTCTCCGCCGATCTGGGCCGTTCCATGGCTTCCCGAGAAAGGCGGATCTTCGAATTGGCCGGCCGGACCTTCAATCTGGCCTCGCCCAAGCAGCTCTCCGAGGTGCTTTTTCAGAATCTGGGCCTGCCCAGCGGGAAAAAGACGGCCAAGAAGACGGGCTTGTCCACCGACGGCGAGGTGTTAGGCGATTTGGCGGCCGTCCATCCCATCGCCGCCGAGATCCTGGCCTGGCGGGAGGCGGCCAAGCTCAAGTCCACCTACGCCGACCGGCTGCCGTTGACCGTCAACCCCAGCACCGGCCGCATCCACACCAGCTTCAATCAGGCTTTGACGGTCACCGGCCGCCTGTCGAGCTCCAATCCCAACCTCCAAAACATCCCCGCCCGCACCGAGGAGGGCCGCCGCATCCGGGCGGCCTTCCGGGCCGCCCCCGGCCGCCGGCTCATCTCGGCGGACTACTCGCAGGTCGAGCTGCGGGTCATGGCCCACTTTTCCCAGGACGCGGCCCTCCTGCGGGCCTTCGAGCGCGACGAGGACGTCCACGCCCAGACGGCCGCGGAGATCTTCGGGCTGCCCTTGGACCGCGTCACGCCCGACCAGCGGCGCGAGGCCAAGACCATCAACTTCGGCGTCATCTACGGCCAAGGCCCCTTCGGTCTGGCCAAGCAGCTGGGCATCCCCCAGGCCGACGCGAAGAAGTTCATCGACCAATATTTCAAACGCTTTCCGGGCGTCTTGCGTTACATGGACCGGACCAGGCGCCAGGCGGCCCAAACTGGCGGCGTCTCGACGTGGTTCGGGCGGCGGCGGCCTCTGCCGGCCTTGGCCGGCGGCGGCTCGGCCAAGCGGGAGGCGGAGCGCATGGCCGTCAACGCCCCCATCCAAGGCACGGCGGCCGATTTGATGAAAATAGCCATGCTCCTCGTCGATCGCCGGCTGGCCCGGACGGGCGCCCGAGCGAAGATAGTGCTCCAAGTGCACGACGAGCTGGTGCTGGAGGCCCCGGAGGCCGAGGTCGAGGCGGTCGCCGCCTTGGCGGCCGAGGAGATGGCGGCTGCCGGGCTGGGCGGCTTCATCGCCGGCAGCCGGCCTCTGTCGGTCAAGCTCAAAGTCGACGTGGCCGTCGGGTCGGCCTGGCGTCACGCCTGAAACCCTGCCGGCGGCCCGACGACGATATTTTCTCCAAAAAAACGCATTTTCTCCTCAACTCCGGCGCGACTTTGGGCTATGATCGCTTCCAAGGGACTTGCCCGATCGCCCTCCGACGGAGAGCGCCGACTCGCCACCCACTGGACGCGCCGACGGCCAAAACGGCCGTCGGCGCCCGCAGAGCCGCCGACCAAGGACAGCCTCTTGACCAAAAACGACGACAAAGACGCCGGCCGCCGCGGCCCGGCGCCCGACCACGACGCGGGCCAAAGCCCGAAACAGAGCCCGAACCAGACCCTGAACCAGAGCCTGGACCAGAGCCTGGACCAAGATCTGGATCTCGACCAGCGGCAAATCGAGACGCTGCGGGCCAATCTCCAGCTAGGACAGCTGGAGGCGCCCGAAGATCAAGCGCTCGCAGATCAAGCGTTCGAAGTTCAAGCGTCCGAGCCGGCTTCCGCGCCAAGGCCCTCCGCCGCCTCCGGGCCCTCCGCCGCGCCGCTTCGGCCGTCACGTCGGCGGACCAGCCCCCAGGCCGTGACGACGACGAGGGCCGACGGCCGCCGAAAGGGCGCGCCGAGCCTCGACGACGCGCTGGGCGACGAACTGGGCCTCGGCGACGAGCTGGGCCTCGGCGACGAGCCGAGCCTGGGGGCCGAGCTTGACGGGCCCCCGGATTTTGAGGGCCTGACGCCGGCCGACCAGTTTTTGTCGGACTCGGAGGGCCCGGACGCCTTCGAGCCCTACGACGAGCCGTCGGATTTGCGCGGTCCGGCCGACGATCCCGACGATCCCGACGCGGTCGACGGGCCGTCGCTGGCCGGCGGCGGCCGCCTGCAGAGAACCGGCCGACGCATCCCGCCCCGTCAGGCCGCCGACGCCCGCCGCGCCGCGACCTCGAAGGCCAAGAGGCCCAGCCTCTGGGTCAAGTTCTGGTCCTGGGTCTTTTGGACCTCCGTGGGCTTCGTGATGGCCGGGCTGACGACCGTCTTTCTGTGCTACGCCTTCTTTTCCCAAGATCTGCCCAGCGTCGATGGCTTGAAAAGCTACCGGCCCAAGACCGTGACCTTCATTTACAGCCGCGACGGCCAAGTCATAGGCGAGTACTCCCACGAGCGCCGGCTGGTCAAGCCTTTGTCGGACATTCCCCAAGTCGTGCGCCAGGCCTTCATCGCCAGCGAGGACGCCAATTTCTACAATCACAGCGGCGTCAACCCCGTGGCCATGGTCCGCGCGGCCTACAACACCCTCGTCGCCGATCGTCTCCAAGGGGCCTCGACCATCACCCAGCAGCTGGTGCGCTCGTTTCTCCTGAGCAACGAGCGCAAGCTCAGCCGCAAGATCAAGGAAATCATCCTGGCCTTCCGCGTCGAGGGCGTGCTGACCAAGGACCAGATTCTCGAGCTCTACCTCAATCAGATTTATCTGGGCCAAGGGGCCTACGGGGTCGAGTCCGCGGCGCTGACGTATTTCGGCAAGCACGTCGAGCAGCTTTCGACGGCCGAAGCGGCCATGCTGGCCGGCGTCACCCAGTCGCCCGACGGCAAGAATCCCGTCAAGAGGCCCGAGGAGGCCCGCGAGCGCCAGCTCTACGCGCTCAATCGCATGATCGCCGCGGGCTTTTTGACGCCCGAGGCGGGCCAGGCGGCGGCCGACGAGATCCTCAACGTCGTCGGCGAGCGGCCCAATCCCAACACCACCGTCGCCCCGTGGTTCACCGAGCACGTTCGGCGCCTTCTGGCCGCCAAGCTGGGCGAGGAAAGCCTTTACAACGACGGCTGGCGGGTCTACACCACCCTTGATCTGACGGCTCAAAGGGCCGCCGACGACGCCGTGGCCCGCGGCTTGCGGGAGTACGCCCGCCGACGGGGCTTCAAAGGCCCCGTCGAAAGGCTGGAGACCGAGGAGGCCGTGCAAAGGCGTCTGGCGGAGGCCGAAAAGGCCCAGGGCTCGCGAGGGCTCGAGCCTGAAAAGCTCTACCAGGCCGTGGTCATGGAAGTGCTGGAAGGCTCGGCGCTGTCGGTGCGGACGGGCGCCCACCAAGGAGTGATCGCCAAGAAGAATTTGGACTGGATCCTGCCCAAGGGCGCGCTGGGCAAGCAGCTCAAGCGCGGCGACGTGATCTGGGTCCGGCTGGCCGACGACGACGGCCAGCCCGAGCTCGCGCCGGTCGACCGCCAGGCCGCGTTGGCGCGCATCGCCGCGGGCGAGGCCGGCCGCGTCCGCTCCTTCGCGCTCGAGCAGCGCACCGACGTTCAGGCGGCCTTGCTGGCCATGGACCTGCGCGACGGCGGAGTGATGGCCATGGTCGGCGGACGGGATTTCGGGGAAAGCCAGTTCAATCGGGCCACCCAAAGCCGCCGGCAGCCCGGCTCGGCGTTCAAGCCCATCGTCTA
>JAISZC010000066.1 GCA_031269485.1 Deltaproteobacteria bacterium | reverse complement strand
GCGGCGGGACCCGGACGGCCGGGTCGGGGCGTCAGGCGCCGGGCCGGCCGAGAGCCGGCTCGAGCCACAAATCCAGGAGCCAATCGGCTCGCGCGGCCAAAAAGTCCTCCGGGGTCTTGGGCCCGGCCGAAAAAAAAGCCAAAAGCGGCTTCTTGTCGGCCAAAAAGTCCATGACGTCGCCCAGGCCCCGAGTCTCGTCGAGCTTGGTCAGGGCCGCGGCGAAGAAGCCCGGTCCGGCCTGGCGTTCGAAGCACTCCTCCAAGTCGGCCCGCTTGGCGCCGGCCGGCAAGGTCAAAAGCCGGCCAGCCCCGGCCTCTCGCAAGGCCGCCGAGAGGTCGTCGGCGCCGGAGGCGAAATGCCGGGCGGAGGTGTCCACCAGCAGCAGGTCGTCGTCCTGAAAGAGCTCCAGCGCCTCGGCCAGCTCGGCGCGGTTTTGGCAGACCTTCAGGCCCAGCCCCATGATGCGGGCGTACTGGATCAGCTGCTCGGCCGCCCCGAGCCTGTAGGTGTCCAGCGTCACGGCCGAGACCTTCAGGCCCCGCTTTTGGCAGTGGGCGGCCAGCCGGGCCAAGGCCGTGGTCTTGCCCGAGCCTGACGGCCCGGTCAGGGCCAGCAGCTTGGGCCAGGGGGCTTCGGGGGTCAGGCACCGGACCGACGGCCGGACGACGGCCTTGAGGCGGTCGAGCAGCTCGCCGCCGTCGGCCGACCGGCTTTCGGCCGACTGCTCGACCCAGGCCCGGGCCCGCTCGGGACTCAGGCCCGTCCCCAGCAGCCGGCGATACAGGCCGACCAGCTCAGGGCGCTCGCGCCATTTCTCGGCCAAGCTTTGGCGGTGGGCCAAGTCCAGAAACAAATCCTTGAGCTCGGCGAACTGGCCGGCCACAAAATCCTTGAGCTCGGCCCAGCCTGGCTCGCCGACCGCCTCGGCCTGAATCTTGCGGTAGGCGGCCGCGCCGAAGGCCGGGGGCGCCTTGGGCTGCGGCCGCGACGCGGCCGCCGGCGCGGCCGCCGGTCGGGCGCGGCCCGACGGCGCCTCGCGCTCGACGCGCAGCATGGCGTCAAAGTCAGGGGCCTCGAAGGGCGTCCGCTCCTCAGAGGCCCCTGAGGCGCCTGAGGCCGACGACGGCCAGGCGCGTCCCGCGCGGGCCGAGGGCTGGGCGTCCTCGCCAGGCGCGGCGCCGGACGCCGTCGACCCGGCCGCGTCGAACGCCGCGCCTCTCTCGCCGCGGGGGACGGCCTTCAAAGCCGAGGCTCGCGGCGAACGCGGCTTGGGGCCGCCGGGGCCCGAGGCCGCGGCGCTCGAAGCGCCGCTCGAAGCGCCGCTCAAAGCGCCGCCGGCCGCCTCGCCCGTCCGAGGACCGGCGGCGCCGGAGGCCCCCGAAGCGCCAGGCAAATCCTCTTCCCTCACTCCGGCGGTGACCTCCACCCCGCCTTGCGGCGAGGCGCGCTGAGACAGGATGATGGCCGCCAGGCCGAACTCCTCTTTGATGAGCCCCACCGCTTCCGGCAGGTCCTTGGCCGAGAAGCGCTTAATCCGCATAACTGAAGGTCACCTCGCCCAAAATTTTCAGCCGCACCGAGCTGGTCAGCTCGCTGTGGCTCAGCACCGCCAGATTGGACAAAAAGCGTTCGGTGAGCTTGCGCAGATGACGCCTGACCATGGGCGAGCACAGCACCACCGGCTGAAAATTTTGGCTCGTCAGCTGGCCCATGGCCTTGCTGACGGCGTTGAGGATGCGCTGGCCCGAATCGGGATCGAGCGTCAGATAGGTCCCGCGCTCGGTCTCGGTGATGGATCGCGACAGGGTCTCCTCGATGTCCTGGCCGATGGTCATCAGCGGCAGCTCGCCGCCGGCGGTCACGTAGCCGCGGATGATGCTCCGCGCCAGACGCTGGCGGACGAACTCCGTCAGCAGATCCACGTCCCTGGTCATGGAGGCGTGGTCGGCCAGCACCTCCAAAATCGAGGGCATGTCCCGAATGGAGACCCGCTCCCGCAGCAGGTTCTGCAAAACCTTCTGCACCTGTCCCAGGGTCAGCAGGTTCGGCAGCAGCTCCTCGACCACCTTGTCGTTGGTCTGGGCCACGCCGTCGACCAGCTTTTGGACGTCCTGGCGCGAGATCAGCTCGTCGGCGTGTCCTCTGAGGACCTCCGTGAGATGGGTGGCCATCACCGAGGGCAGATCCACCACCGTCCAGCCGGCGTGCTGCGCCTCGTCGCGCCGCTCGTCGGGGATCCACAGCGCGGCCAGCCCGAAGGAGGGCTCCTGGGTGGGGATGCCGGGGACGGTCCGCCGGGCGTCGCCGGGGTCCATGGCCAGCTGGTGGCCGACCATCATTTCGGCGCGCGCCACCTCGTCGCCCTTGATCAGGATAGCATATTCCCCGGGGCGAAGCTGAAGATTGTCGCGCACATGCATGGGCGGGACGATGAAGCCCGACTCGAGGGCGAACTGACGCCGGATGGAGCGGATGCGCTCGAGCAGCTCCCCGCCCTGCTCGTCGTCGACCAGGGGGATGAGCCCGTAGCCCACCTCCAGCTCCAAGACGTCGAGCGGCAGCAGCGCCTCGACCTTTTCCGGGGCCGCCGGCGCGGCCTGAGGCGCGGCGCCGCCCGCCGGCCCAGGGCCGGCGGGCGGCGCGCCGGCCGGGGCCGGCTCCCGAGGGCCGCGGCGGCCGGCGCCGGCGGCCGCGGCGGACGGAGCCGCCTCCTGACGGAGGCGCCGGCGCCTCAGCGCCCAGGCGCCGGCCATGATGACCGCCCCCGTCAGGCAGAAGGCCATCGTCGGCAGGCCCGGCAGCAGGCCCAGAAAG
>JAISZC010000062.1 GCA_031269485.1 Deltaproteobacteria bacterium | reverse complement strand
CCCGCCTGCCTCCCCCGCCGCCAATCCCTCGTCCTGCCGATCTCGCGCGGCCGAGGTGGCCGCCGCTCACGGATCGCTCCATCCTCTCCGCCTGCCTGCCTGCCTGCCTGCCTGCCAACCCCGCCGCCAATCCCTCGTCCAGCCGATCTCGCGCGGCCGAGGTGGCCGCCGCTCACGGATCGCTCCATCCTCTCCGCCTGCCGGCCGGCCTGCCTGCCTGCCCCGCCGCCAATCCCTGTCCGGCCAGTCTCGCGCGGCCGAGACGAACGTCTTTCCCGCCGCTAAATCCTCAGCCGCTCCGTCTGCCCGTCAACCCCGCCGCCAATCCCTCGTCCGGCCGATCTCGCGCGGCCGAGGCGACCGCCGCTCCCGGATCGCTCCATCCGCCTGTCCGTCAACTCCGCCGCCGCCGCAGCCAAGCCCTCGCCCGACCGGCCAAAGCCGCGGCGGACAGCAGCGCCAGCCCGACGGCCAAGCCAACCGCGCCGTCGAACAACGCCGGCCGCAGCGGCCCCGCCTCCTTGATGGCTTGGAGCCAGCCCAAGCCGTGGACCAAAATCCCGCCCCCCACCAAAAACATGGCCACGGTCCCCACGACGCTCAGCAGACGCATCAGCCACGGGGCGGCCCCGATGAGCGCGGTCCCCAGCCGCCTCCCGAAGCCGTCGGCACGGGAGCGTCCGGTCAGCCAAAAGCCCAAATCGTCGAGCTTGAGGATGCCGGCGGCGAAGCCGTAGACGACCGCGGTCATGAGCGCGCCCACGCTCAGGAGAATTCCGGTCTTGACGGCCAAGGAGGCCTGCGGGGGTAGCGCGCTCAGGGTGATGACGACAATTTCGGCCGACAGGACGAAATCGGTCCTGACGGCCCCTTTGATCTTCTTTTTTTCCAAGGCGGCCGCCTCGGGCGACAGGGGCTCGTCCAGGGCGTCTACCGAACCGTCCGCCGTCGACTCGCCCTGCGCAGGCTCGCCGGAGGGCGGGGCGGCCGGGGAGACGTCCGCAGCTTCGCCAACAGGCTCGCCCGCAGGCCCGCCTTCGCCTTGAGCCGCCGGCCGAGCTTCGCCAGCGCCGCGACGAAGCTTGCGCCCCAGATAATGAACCGCCTTTTCGCCCCCCTCCAGGCACAACCAGGCCCCGCCGACCATGAGCAGCGGCCTGACGACGAAGGGCGCCCAACGGCTGACGGCCAAGGCCGCGGGGATGAGCAGCAGCTTGTTGAGCAGCGAGCCCTTGGCGACGGCCAAGACCACCGGCCATTCGCGCCGGGCCTTGACGCCAAAAACCTGACGAGCCGTCAGGGCCAAGTCGTCGCCCACCACGCCGACGGTCTTCTTGGCGGCCATCTTGGTCATCAGGGCCACGTCGTCGAGCACGGCCGCCACGTCGTCGAGGAGGGCCAGCAAGCTGAATCCGGCCAAATCGGCCTCTTTTCTCGGCGCCCGCCGGCGGCCGCCGCATGTTTTTTGGAGGCGGCTCAAGGCCTCCGGAAAATTTTAGCAAAAAAACCGCGGTCCAAAAACAATTTGAGGCCGACCGCCCCGGCCCGGGCGCCGGACGGCACCGCAGGCCAGGACGGCCGGCCTCGGAGGCTTCAAGCTCGCTCGAAGGTCAGTCAGTCCACATGCAAAGGCCCAGCGTGGCCTTGCCGTCGGCCAGCAGCTTGTCGGCGGCGTCGGCCTTGACCAGTCTCGGACGGCCGTCGCGGCACACGACCGTCTTGTCGCCCAACCCGGCCAGATCGACGAGAATCTGATCCCAATGCCGGTACTGTACGTCGTGCCCTTCGTCCTGGTAGAGCCTCAAGGTCTGAGCGCCTTTGGGGTAATGCCTCTTCCAAAATTCGGCGTGGACGGGCGGGACGCTCTTGTCGGCGGTCCCGTAGTACATGTAGACGGGCGCCTCAATCTCCGAGGGGCCCGCCGGGGCCGGGGCTTTGCAGAACAAGGCGTACTCGTGGACGATCGGCGCGGGATCGGCCATCTGGCCCCGGATGAAGAAGGAGTGAGCGCCCTCGTTGTTGGCCGTGTCCTGGAAGGCGGGAATCTTGTGAATGGAGGTGTTTGTCCCCAAATCCCACCAAACCTTGGGGTTGCGGACCCAGGAGGCCAAATCGGCGTAGTATTTTTTGGCGTTTTCGCGGATTCTCTTGCAGGAGTTCAGGGGCTCGGTCTCGGAATTGGAGAAGGCGGCGGCGTAGTGCAGCGAGACGACCCGCTCGGGCATGGCGGCCGCCGCGGCCTCCAAGTAAGGTCCGCCGCCGGAGATGGCCACGCCGGCAAATTTGTCGACGCCCAAGCTGTCGAGGAGCTGCTTAATGTCTTTAGCATGATCTTGAAAGTTTTGGCCAGCCACAAATTCTGTTTCACCAAAGCCATTACGCTCCAAAGAAATGAAACGTAATTTAAGTTCCAATCTCAAGCTTCTTAAAAACTCAGTCAAATAAAAAGCTTGAGCTGAAGTGCCGGATCCACTAAAAAATAGGACTGTACGCCACTCTTTTTCGCCTTCGTCAATATAAGTGAGATTACGTCCTTCACTATTGACGAATTTCTTCATTTCAGGGCCCAAATAATCGAACTGAGTCGGTAATTTTTGGGCTTGGGCGGCAGCAGCCCATAACAGGGTCGTCAACGCGGCGAACAAAAACACTTTCTTCACAGGAAAACCTCCCCAAAGCACGGCCTTGGCCTGCGTGAAGCCAACGGCCAGCCATTGATGCAAGCCCCCCAGCTTGACCGCGCGACGGCCAGGCGGCTCTCGGTCGGCGCGGGGGAGCGTCGGGGGCGTTGGATTCCCGCCCGGCGGCGGGGGTTCTGAACTTGGAAATAGGCGCACGAGAGTTCGGCGTTCGCGTCGGTTCCGGCGGCCAGGCGAAGACGGCGGCAGGCCGCCGAAGCCGGCTGTTCGATCGCGATCCTGTCTCTGGCGTGCCAACGAACATAGCACAGGCAAACGCCGTAATTCAAGGCTTTGGCGCAAATCACAGCCGCCGGCGGCCGGCGTCGGCGCTTTTGTCCGAATCGGACGGCCGGCGACGGCGGGACGGCGAGAGCCGCCAAGGGGCATGGAAGCGGCCGCCACGCTGGCCTGCCGGGCGCCGGCCCAAGAAATCCGCGCCGAAATAAAATGGCTTTTCCCTCCGAAAGGCGGCATAATGAGATTAATTTGAGGCAGCGAGGCTCGCCGCCTGAACCCGCGGCGGGCAGGCCCCTGAAGCTTCCGCTCAAAGCCCCTTGGGAAGCGATCCTCAAAACGATCCCCAAGGGGTTGGAACAGTTCTCTTGACATCTATCCATACCTATGCAATAATATCTTATGGGTACTATTGTTGCCATAGGCGAAGCTGCAAAAGCATTGGGTGTTTCCATTACTACGCTTCGGCGCTGGGAGGCGGCGGGAAAGCTGACGCCTGCTCGAACGACTTCCGGACAT
>JAISZC010000047.1 GCA_031269485.1 Deltaproteobacteria bacterium | reverse complement strand
GTCGACGCCCAAATCGACGATCTCGAAGCCGCCGCCCTCGAGCATCATGCCGACGAGGTTTTTGCCGATGTCGTGCAAGTCGCCCTTGACGGTGCCGATGACGATCTTGCCGGCCGTCGAGCCGCCGGCGCCGCCCAGCAGGGGCTTGAGCAGCCCCAAGCCCTTCTTCATGGTCTGCGCGGCCATGAGCATCTCCGGGACGAACAGCTCGCCCTCGGAAAACTTCTTGCCCACGTAGTCCATGGCCGAGATCAGGCCTTCCTGCAAAAGCGCATTGAGGTCCGTTCCGGCTTCGAGCTCCTTTTTGACGATTTTTTCGATGTCGTCTTCTTCAAAGTCGATGACCGCTTGAAAAACGTCCTTGATAGCCATTTAAGACTCCTTCAGGTCTTTAAAAACCTAAAATGCGGACCGGGCGCCTGTCCGGCCGCCGAGATTCTGAAAAGCCGGGGCCCCTGACGGCCAGCGCCCGAAGCGGATTTCCAGGGCCGGCGTCAACCAGGACCGCCCAGGCTGAGGAACGCCTGAGCGTGAGCGAACTTCCCAAGGTCATTAGGATTTCAGCCAGTATATCGGAAATTGAACTAGATGACAAGTTAAATTCTTATACTCCTCTATATCACTGCGCAATGGTCTGAAACAACTGGAAAAAATCTGCCGAATCGGCTTGGCGGGCGGTCCGATGACGAACGCGCTGACTGACTGACTGACTGACTGACTGGCTGGCTGGCTGGCTGGCTGGCTGGTCTGGATTGGCTGCGTTGGCTGTCTGGCGGGTTGTCGTGGGAAGGCTGGACGGCGGTCGGTTTGGATGATGGCGGGCGGGCGGGTTGGACGACGAGGAACTGACGGCCGAAGGGACGAGCGGTTGGCAGGCCGAACAATGCGCGGCGCTCAATAAGACAATCAGCCGGCAGCGCGGCCCTTGGGCTTGGGAGCGGGACGAATCAGGCGCTCGCAGAGTCTGACGGCGTCGAATGCCGTGTCGACGTAGTGGTCGGCGCCGAAGGTTTCTATGTGTTCGGCGGTAATCTGACCTCCGCTGATGAATATGATGGGCCGGTCGTCCTCGCGGCGCTCGCGCCGCAAGACCGTCACGGTTTCCTTGAGGTTGTGGAAGCACGACGTCAGCAAGACCGAAAGGCCCACGGCGTCGGGCTGGAAAACGCGGACGTTTTCCAGGAATTCCTCGGTCGGCACGTCCACGCCCAGGTCTTTGACCAAAAAGCCGTAGGCCGACAAAAGCGCTCCGGCGATGCTCTTGCCCAAGCCGTGGATGTCGCCCTTGACCGTCCCGATGAGCACCTTGGCCTTTTGGGTCCCTTGGGGGCCAGTCGGAAAGCTCGGGGCCAACAGCTCGACGATGCGGCCGACGATTTCGCCGGCCATGATCAGCCCGGCGATGAAATATTCCCCCGCGGCGTAACGGTCGCCGATCTGCGCGAGCGCGTTTTCGCAGGCCGTCATGATCTCGAAGGGGTTGACTCCGCGGTCGCGCAGCTCTTTGGCCAGCTTCAGCGAGGAACGGACCTCAAGGTCGGCGACGGCCTTGACGAGGCTGTCCTCCAAGGCCGTCAGAGTCGCCTCCGCCGGCCGGCCGGAGTCTTTGGCCTTATTCCTCATCGCCCCAAACCCCGATTTTGGCGGAAAACGACATCACCTCGGAGGGGATCAAAAACCACCCGGAGCCCACCGGCTCGTCGTCGTAGCCGAAGAAAGTGTAGCTGATCCGGAAGGCCGGCGCGGAGGCCGACGCGCCGAGCCGCTCGGCTTCGGAGGGGCTCGGCACCGCGGGATCCAGCCCCAGCGAGGCTTTTTTGATGTAGCTGTTGCCCTGGCCGGAAAAAAGGCCGTAGAGGGAGGACACCTCCAGCTCCGATTCGACGATGGGCGACTTGGGGTCGAAGATCAGCCGGGCCCGGTTGAGCAGAAAAGGCCGGCCCCGGCGGGAGACCAGACGCAGCAGGACCACGATCAAATCCTCGGGCGCCACGCCCAGGGCGGCGGCGCCCGCCTCGCCGGCCTCCTCGACGCCGGCGCTGAGGATCCGGATGTCAAGGTTGTCGCGGTCACGCAAAAATTCCAGCAGGCCGGTCATCTCGAAGCTGGCCTTGGTCCAGTCGGGCCCGCACACGAAGGTGCCTACGCCGTGCAGCCGGCGCAGCAGGCCCTGCTCGACCAGAACCTTGACGGCCTGCCGCACGGTCATCAGGGCCACGCCGTAGCTGCGGCCGATGACCGTCTCGGCGGGGATGCGGGCGCCGGCCGGGTACTCGCCGGAAGCTATCTTGCTCTTGATGGACTGGGCCAGTTGAGCGTAGGCCGGACCCTTGAGCGTGGAGCGCACCAAGTCGGACCCGTTGAACTTTTTGGCTGGCAACGTCATCGGTGAGATCAAAAACAGGGGGCTGGGCTCGAAAAAAAAGTCGCCCAGGCTGAAAAAAAAGGCCGTCGGCGCCGGCCGAAAACTGACAAGAGGGGGCCGCTCAGACCAGGCGCGGCCGCCAGGTCCCTAAAGGCCGACGAAATATATCATATTCGGTCCAGGCGTTCAAGGGCCGGCCCAAGGCCGCAAGACCGGGCCCGTCGTCGTCCGCTCGCTTGATCCCCGGCCGACTCTGAATTATTGTGCCAATATGCGACCGAACTTTCTTTAAGGCCTCGAAACTGACGCCTTCCTCCTCCAACCGCACGAGAGGTGCCGCATGTCAAAATTTAGCCTTTTGCTTCTCCTCGCCGCCGCCTTTATTTTTTTTAGCGGTTCGGTCTGGGCCGCGTCGACCACCGTCTCCACCGCCTCAGGCGACGTCGTGGGGGTCGAGCAAGACGGGCTGCGCGTCTTCAAAGGCATTCCCTACGCCGAGCCGCCGGAAGGCGAGCTGCGCTTCGCGCCGCCGCAAAAGGTCAAGCCGTGGACCGCCCCGCTGGACGCCTCCGAGTTCGGCCCTTGGGCGTTCCAGGTCGGCGACGGCTCGCCGCCCATGTCCGAGGACTGCCTGAGCCTCAACGTTTGGACGCCGGCCCAGGCCGACGAAAAAGCCAAGCTGCCGGTGTACGTCTTCATTCACGGCGGCGCCTACGCCATCGGCAGCGGCGCGGAGCCCCTGTTCGACATGTCCTCGTTCGCCAAAAACGGCGTCGTGGGCGTCACCATAAACTACCGCCTCAACGCCCTGGGCTTCTTCGCCAGCCGCTCCACTTACGATAAATACGGCACGACCGGCAACTGGGGGCACCTGGATCAAATCCTGGCCTTGGAATGGGTCCGCGACAACATTGCGGCCTTCGGCGGCGATCCGGGCAACGTCACCATCGGCGGCGAGTCGGCCGGCAGCTTCAGCGTCTCCTCTCTCATCCTCAGTCCGCTGGCCAAAGGCCTTTTTCAAGGCGCCATCTTGGAAAGCGGCGTGGTGTGGGGCGCTCGCGCCTACTCCTACTACGCCAAAGGCGATTTGAAGCGCAGCATCGAGCTGGGCCAGCTGCTGTCGTCGATTTTCCTGGCCGCGGACGACGCTCAGGGCCTGGCCGAACTACGGCGGGCGGACCCGATCGCGCTGGCCAAGCTGGCCGAGTTCCGGATGGATTTGAGCAGCCTGACGCCGTTTTTCCTGACGCCGGTCTACGACGGACACGTTTTGCCGGTCGATCCCCTCGAAGCCCTCAAGGCCGGGGCCTTCAACCACGTCAGAATCTTGTGGGGGTTCAACGGCGACGAAGGCGCGCTGTTCGTGCCGGAAACCGCCGACGAGCCGGCCTACGCCGCGATGGCGACCGTCGCCTACGGGCCCGAACAGGCCAAAGCCGTGCTGGAGCGTTTTCCGGTCGACGAGCTCAATCCGGCCCATCGGCGGGTGCGCCAGCTGCTGGCCTACTCCTTGTTCACGTCCGGCATGAAGACCTTGGCCGACGCCTTGTCCTCTCGCGGACTGGACGTCTACGGCTACAATTTCGACTACATTTCGCCCGAGAACCAGGCCAAAGGCATCGGCGCCATGCACACCGACGAATTGGCCTACGCCTTCAATAATCTGGAAGCTGGAGGCTTGAAGGCCTCCGATCATCAGACTTTGGCCGACGAAATTCATTTGCGGTGGGTCAACTTCATCAAAACCGGCGACCCCAATCAAGGCCTCCAGCTGCCTTCGAACCTCCAATGGCCGAAATACGATCCGCAAAACTCTCAAGTGATGATCTTCAACTCCGAGTTGGCGGTCAAAACTTTGCCGGACAAGGACAACCTGGAATTTTTCGAAAAACTGCGCGCCTGGCGATAAGTTAGCTAAAAAGCGGTCGGCCGCCGAGGGCGTCGGCGGCCGACCGGCGGAAGCGTTCGCCCCTTGCCCGAGGCGCCGTTCTAACCTGACCGGAAGGACCGCGCCAGTTCCGAGGCTTAACTCTGATCAAGATCCAATAAATCACTATTCAGCGCGACAATAAAACAATAAATTGGCCAAAGACAATAAAATATTGCCTATGAAAATAAAGAAAGGAGTTTGTTAATATTTTAATTTGATCATTAGATTGATAAATACTACAAATAGCTATTTAATGTATATTACTTGATATTTGAGAATAAATACCTTAAAAATTACAATTTTATCTATTATTTTCTTTGTTAGACTAAAATTAACTGTGATACATTCACAATACTGACATGAAATTGATCAGGACGAATAGGCGATATTGGTCCAAAATGGCTGACAACTCTTGGATAAACTGGTCTAAGTGTTGATTTTTTCGTCATTATTATCATTGTATTTGCACCAATAGCCATTAATTTTGCAATATTATGAGCTATATTAGAAATAATACTTTAAAATTACCACAAAATATACGAATAATATTAGTAATATTTTATATTGCAAATTAGTGCCACTTATACTATATAATATTAAACTAATTCTTTGTTATTGATTATATATCTCATCTAAATGACCATCAAAAACTTATACGTTCAGAATAAAAAATAATTTCTATATCTCAACGTTTGTCGATGAAATAGACGATAATAAATAGGCAATAATTATTTAAACAGCTAAAATATATAAAGTTATTTAGTTTTTTTATAACTACATAGCTTGACAATTAAAATAAAAATTGATTATATGAGGATAATTGCATCATTAACAGAATAACGCAGTTTTTCTTGACGAAGCGTCTGCCCGAAAGAAAGGAGACGCTCGGAGCGCCCTCCCTAGAAACGGCTCGGTGTTGAGCGGCCGCAGGCCGTTGGACCTGCGTCCCCATGGGGCCGCCAGGCAACTTTGGGCCAACGCAAAGAACTTCGGCGGTCGGTCCGCCCCAGAGCCTGACGCCGTTGTTTTGGAGGCCCGATGCGGCAGGGCCGGCGGGCGGCTTCGCCCTGCGTGGCCGTCTCTTGGAGAATTTCGCAAGCGCATCGCCTCCAGGGCCATCTGACGTCGCGACAGGCCACGGCGCACGGCGCTGACAGGGGCCGTCGGCTTGTCGCGCCCGGCCCAATTAGGGGCCGGGCCTTGGCAGCTCCCAAGCGCGCCGCGCCTGACGAGGCGACGGAGTCAAGCCTGAAAGCCAAGCCCCGGCAACCTCAAACTTTGCGACTTTGACGCCTGACGCCGACGACTTTCAGAAAAACCAAAGGCGATCGCCCGGCCAAAGGCCGTCTCGACAATCGAGCTTGAAATTTGGTAATATTCCTCGTCAGGCGTTTGGCCGGAAACCTCAACCGACGACTCAAGCCAGCCCCTTTTCCGCCCGCTTGATTTTTTTTCGCTCAGCGCCCTTGGGACGCCTCCGATTTTACCGCGGCTCAGTTCGCCCGCCGCTTGCCGGGCCGAGCCGCCAATATCCAAACGCCGCGTCCAGGCCACTGAGCCGCTTCGCGCTCAGAACCGCGCCAGCCGGCGCAGCACGGGAGGAGCATATGAAGCCTCATTTCTGGTCGAGACTGCCCATCTTGCTGATTGTCGCTCTGGGCGCCGCCTTCCTGTTCGCGGCCTGCGGGAGCGACGAACCGTCCGCCCCCGCGCCGGCGGCGCCAGAGGCTCAACCGGCCGCCCCGGCCGCCGAGACCGCCGCCGCGGCGCCGGCCGCCGAAGCCGCCGCCGAACCCGCGGCCGAGCCTGTGGCCGAGCCTGCGGCCGCCGGAGGCGAAACCCTCAAGGTGGGCTACGGCGGCGCCTTGCTGGGCAATTTGGCCACCTACGGCCTGTCGGACCTCTACGGCCTGGAATTCGCCGTGGAGCAGGTCAACGCCGCCGGCGGCGTCTTGGGCCGCCAAATCGAGATCGTCCCCGAGGACGACGGCTGCGATCCGGCCTTGGCCTCGACGGCCTCCGAAAAGCTTCTCAGCCGCGGCCTGAAGCTGATCTTTGGGCACACCTGCTCCGGGGCCACCCGCAGCGCCTTGAGCGTCTACGGCAACAACGCCCTGGTCATCTCCTCGTCGGCCACCGACGTCTCGCTGACCGACGACGGGGCTCATCCGTACTTTTTCCGGACCACGCCGCGCGACGACGCGCAGAGCAAGCTCCAAGTCGAGCTGGTCAGGAACAAAGGCTTCAAAAAAATCGCGGTCCTCCACGACAAGGGCGACTACGGCTTTTCGGTGGCCGAGCTGTTCAAGGGCTTCATCGAGGCCGACTCGAGCCTCGACGTCGAGATCGTTCTTTTCGAGGGCGTGACCAGCGGCGAGGTCTCCTACGACGAGATAGTCTCGCTGATCAGAAGCAAGCAAGCCGAGGCCGTCGTCTGGGGAGGACTTTACAATGACGCCTCCAAATTGGCCATCCAGATGCGCGACAAAGGCGTCGAGGCGGTCGTCATCGGGGCCGACGGCCTCTACGACCAGCGCTTCATCACCATGGGGGGGAAGGCCGTCGAAGGCTCCTACGCCACCGGCCAGATGGATTTTAGCAACAGCGAAGCCGGCAAGGCGGCTTTGGCGGACCACGCCAAACGTCACAGAGAAGAGACCGGGACTTACTTCTTCTACGCGGCCGGGGCGGCTCAAGCCTTGTTCGCGGCCATCGAGAAGACCGGCTCGGTCGACGATTTTGACGCCTTGCGCAAGAGCCTCACCGAGAACACCGTCGAGACCGTCATGGGCCCGGTGCGCTTTGACGCCAAGGGCGACATCATCGGCGCCGGCTTCAAGCTCTACCAAATCGAAAACGGCGGCTTCAAGGAAGTGATTTTCTAATTCGTCTTGCGCGCGGCCGGGAGGCGCGCCTCCCGACCGCGCCCGGCCTCTTTTTTTTTCGCTCTCCGCCGCCCCGGTTCCGGCCGGTCAGGCGCCTCGTCGGTCGACGCGCCAGCGTCTCCCGCCGCCGCCCTCGACGGCGGTCAGGAGCCCTCATGGATTTGTTTTGGGACCTCTTCATGAGCGGCCTGACCAAAGGCAGCATCTACGCCTTGATCGCCCTGGGCTACACCATGGTCTACGGCATCATCGCCCTGATCAACTTCGCCCACGGCGAAATCTACATGATCGGCGCCTTCACGGCCGTGATCGCCTCCATCATCCTGGGCAGCCCGGCCGTCGGCCTGACCGGCTGGGGCTTGATGTTCGCCGTGGCCGGCCTGACGGCCCTGTACGCCGGCATGTACGGCTGGACGGTGGAAAAAATCGCCTACAAGCCTCTGCGCGGCGCCTCTCGCTTGGCGCCGCTCATCAGCGCCATCGGCATGTCAATTTTTTTGCAAAACTACGTTCAGCTCGTCCAAACGCAAAATTTTCTGGTTTTTCCTGATCTGGTTCCCCCAATGGACTTTCTAAAGCCCATCGCCAAAATCATCAACCCCACCAGATTCGCCATTCTGCTCTTCACCGCCGGCGCCATGGCCGCCTTGACCATCTTCATCAAATTCACGCGTCTGGGCATGGCCATGAGGGCGGTGTCCCAAGACCAGACCATGGCCCGCCTCACGGGCGTGGACATCGACCGCATCATTTCGGCCACTTTCGTCATCGGTTCGGTGCTGGCCGCGCTCGGGGGCCTGCTCATTGGCTGCAGCATGCGCCAAATTGATTTTTACATCGGCTTTCTGGCCGGCATGAAGGCTTTCACCGCCGCGGTGCTCGGCGGCATCGGCTCCATCCCCGGGGCCGTGCTGGGGGCCCTGATCCTGGGCTTCGCCGAAAGCTTCGCCGCCGGCTACGTCTCAAACGCCTACAAGGACGTCGTGGCCTTCGTCATTCTCATCATCATATTGACCTTCAGGCCCAGCGGCATCTTGGGCCAGCCCCAAAGCCAAAAGGTTTGAGCCATGACGTCCACCCCCCTGAGGCCCTTCGCCCGGCGCCTGTGGACCGAAACCAAGGCCGCGGCCTTGGCCGCTCTGTGGATCAGCTTGTTGGCTTTTCCGTTGATGATTCTTAAAATCAACAATCTCACCGGCGCCCTCGATCCCCAATGGTCCCGGCTGCCCAAGCTGGCCGTGGCGGTCTTTCTGGGCGCCTACCTGTGGCGCTTTCTGCTGCGGCGCCGCTCGTTTTCGGCCGTCTCCAAAGTCGTCGCCGAGGCGGGAGGCCCGCCGCCCGCCGGCCCGCGGCCGACCTGGGTCGACCTGATCATGAAGACGCGCCGCCGCAAGCCGCTGCTGGGCCTGGTTTTGGCCGCCCTGCTCGTTTTGCCGTTTTTCGCCTCGCCATACGTGGTCAACGTCATGATCACGGCCCTGATCTACGTGACCCTCGGACTGGGACTCAACATCGTGGTGGGCGTCTCGGGCCTTCTGAACCTGGGCTACGTGGCCTTCTACGCCATGGGGGCCTACGTCTACGCCCTGCTGGGCCATTACTTCGGGCTGGGCTTTTGGCTGTGCCTCCCGCTGGGGGCCTTGTCGGCCACCGTCATGGGCCTGTTGCTGGGCCTGCCCATCATCCGCCTCAACGGCGACTACCTGGCCATCGTGACCCTCAGCTTCGGGGAAATAATGCGCCTGGTGCTGACCAACCTCGGAGTCACCAGAGGCCCGCGGGGCATCCCCAACATCAAGCCGCCGGGCTTCTTCGGCGTCGACCTCAACGGGGCCCCCAAGGCCTTCCTGATGCGGACCGTCGATTTGAGCCCGGCCATGGATCTCAACAAAATCTTGATCTACCTCATCATCCTGGCCCTGGTCGCGCTGACCGTCGTCTGCGTCTTCCGCCTGGAAAACTCCCGCCTGGGCCGGGCCTGCCTGGCCCTCCGGGAAGACGAGGTGGCCTGCCAGGCGATGGGCGTCAACCGCACTCGAGCCAAGCTCACCGCCTTCGCCTTGGGCTCGACCTGGGCCGGCCTGGCCGGAGTGGTCTTCGCCTCCCAAATCACTTTCATCAACCCCTCGAGCTTCACCTTCATGCAGTCGGTCATGATCCTCTCCATCGTGGTCCTCGGCGGCATGGGCTCCATTCCCGGCGTCATCATCGGCGCGGTCGTGCTAATTCTGCTGCCCGAGCAGCTGCGCTTCTTCTCCAACTACCGCATGCTCATCTTCGGGGCGCTGATGGTCATGATGATGATCTTCAGGCCTGGCGGGCTCATTCAAAGCGCGCGCGAAGTCTACCGGCACCAGCCGGCCGGCGGCGGCTCAAACGACGGCTCAAGCCGAGCCGCGGACGGCGACACCGGCCACAGGCCCGAAAAACAGGCCGAACGGAGGCCCGCCCATGCCTGAGGCCGCCATCGACAGGCCTGGCCCTGACGGGTCCGCCAACGGCGAAAGCTCCCTTCCTGAAAGCCGCCAGTCCGGAAACTCCCAATCCGGAAGCCTCCAAGCCTTGCTGTCCAAAAGCCCCCAAGAAGCCCGCCAGCCCGCCGAGGCCTTGAGTCCCCAACTTGACGCCTCCCGGATCGTGTTGGAGACCTGCAACCTCAGCATGGTCTTCGGCGGCCTGGTGGCTCTCGATCAGGTGGATTTCAGGGTCGAGCGGCAGTCCATCACCTCCCTCATCGGCCCCAACGGCGCCGGCAAGACCACTTTTTTCAACTGCCTCACCGGCATATATCCGCCCACCCGAGGCGAAGTGATCCTCACGGCCGCCGACGGCTCGGAGATCCGCCTCAAGGGCCTCCCGCCGGACCGCATCACCAAGCTGGGCCTGGCCCGCACCTTTCAAAACATTCGCCTGTTCAACAACCTCACGGTTTTGGAAAACGTCCTCATCGGCCGCCACTGCCGCATGAAGGCCGGACTTTTGGGGGCCCTGCTGCGGGACCGCCGCACCAGAGCCGAAGAGCGGGAGGCGGCCGACTTCGCCTACGAGCTTTTGGTCGCCTACGGGCTGGATCGCTCGGTCAACGATTTGGCCAAAAACCTGCCCTACGGCGATCAAAGGCGTTTGGAGATCATCAGGGCCTTGGCCACCGGCCCGCAGGTGCTGCTGCTCGACGAGCCGGCCGCGGGCCTCAACATCAGCGAGACGCGCGAGCTGCGGGAGCTGATCGAAACCGTGCGCGAACGGGAAAAAGTCTCGATCCTGCTCATCGAGCACGACATGAGCCTGGTGATGACCGTCTCGCACAAAGTCTACGTCATGGACTACGGCCGGCTGATTGCCCAGGGCCCGCCAGACGAGATTCGGCGCGAACCCAAGGTCGTCAAGGCTTATTTGGGGGAAGAGTGATGCCCATGCTCGAGCTTGTCGAGGTCCACGCCGCCTACGGCAACATCGAGGCCCTCAAAGGCGTGAGCATGGTCGTCGAGGCCGGCGAGATCATCGCCTTGCTGGGGGCCAACGGCGCCGGCAAGACCACCGCCCTGAGCGCCGTCTGCGGGCTCGTGCCTCCCAAGTCGGGCCGCATCGTCTTCGAGGACCTCGACGTCCGAGGCCTGAAAACCGAAACGCTGGTCAAGAAGGGCCTCATCATGGTCCCCGAGGGCCGCCGCATATTTCCGGCCCTGACGGTCATGGAGAATTTGCGCATGGGGGCCTATCTGCGCCGCGACAAGCCGGGCGTGGCCCAAGACCTCGAATACATCATGAACCTTTTTCCCATTCTGGCCGCCCGGGCCAAGCAAAGCGGCGGCACTCTCTCCGGCGGCGAGCAGCAGATGCTGGCCATTTCCCGAGCCCTGATGGGCCGGCCCCGCATGCTGCTGCTCGACGAGCCCAGCTTGGGCCTGGCCCCGCTGGTCGTCCGCAGCATCTTCGAGGTGATCAAGAAAATCAATTCGGAGCAAAAGACCACCATCCTGCTGGTCGAGCAAAACGCCAACTTGGCCTTGATGCTGGCCCACCGGGCCTACATCATGACCACCGGGCTCATCACCCTCTCGGGGCCGGCCGCCGATCTGTTCAAGGACGAAAACGTGCGTCAGGCCTATCTAGGCGGCTGACTCATCTATTTTTTTACTGAAATCCTGGTTTTATTCGATACGCCGACTAATGAAATGGAGAATATATTTTGAAAAAATGCCGAATAACAGTCTTAAAAAGGCATTTTGACGCGGAGCTCGCCGAAAAATATGGGGTCCAAGGCTTGGACAAATGCCCGTTGCACCAAGAAGGACAGGTCTTCCTCGCCGACTGGGCCAAGCCCGAGGGCCTGTGCGACGAGGCTTGGAAGGCGATGTACCAATACAGCTTTTCTCTGGCCCACGGCAGCGGTCTTTTTTACTACGGCGACTGGATTGATCAGCCGGGCGTGGCCATCTGCAGCTGCAACGACGGGTTGCGCCCCGTCATTTTCAAAATCGAGCGCACCGACGAGGAGGCGACCAATCCCTCCGCCGCCCAAACGACCTGAACTGTTCCTGAACGGGTCATGAACGGGTCAGAGCGCGCGTCCGGCGGCCGCTTGGGGGGCCGCTTGGGGGGGTCGGCCCTCGCCAGGGGCGCCCGGAGACTAGACGCCGCCTCCAGATTGTCTGGGCCGTCGTTGACGGCCTTGAAGAACCTGAAACATGACGACTGATGGCCTGGAAGAACCTAAAAACCATAGACATGAACTGCGTTCCTAAAAATCTTAAATTCGCCGACCGACGGCTCGTCGACCGGCGGTTCGCCGTCCAACGTCCGTCCGTCGGCCGGCCGGCCGGACGGGCTTGAGGCGTGAGCCCCACCTTCCGGGTGCAGGGGCCCGAGGCCGGACGGCTGAGCCTTTTCGGGCCCCTGACGGCCCAGGCGCCCGGCCGGATTTGGAAGGCCTTGCTGGCCCGCCGGGATCTGCGCGGGACCCTGACGCTGGACCTCGGCGGCCTTTCGGCGCTGGACCTCAACGGCGCCGCCCAGCTTTTGTGGCTGCGGGAGACCTTGGGCGGCCGCGGCCTGGCCGTCTCCTTCGAGGGCCTGGCGGAGGCTTACGCGCCCATCTGGCGGCTGGCCGAGAATTCCCTGGGCCCGCCAACCCCGCCTCCGCCCCAGCCGGACGCGATCAGCCGCCTGGGACGCCTGGCGACCGAATTCCTGGCCGACGTCGCCGCCTTGATCGCCTTTCTGGGCGAGCTGCTGCCGCGCCTGGCCGGCTTGGCCCTGCGGCCCTGGCGCGGCCGCTGGACCCTGACCTTGCGCCTGGCCCAGACGGCGGCGGTCGACGCCTTGCCGGTCACGGCCCTGGTGGCCTTTCTGGTGGGCCTGATACTGGCTTTTCAGTCGGCCATGTTCATGAAGCTCTTCGGCGTGGACATCTTCGTGGCCGACCTGGTGGGCCTGTCGGTGGTCCGGGAGCTGGGGACGCTGCTGACGGCCATTGTCCTCACCGGCCGCAGCGGTTCCGCCTTTTCGGCCGAGCTGGCCACCATGAAAACCAACCAGGAGATTGACGCCTTTCTGACCATGGGCCTGTCGCCGACGCGAGATTTGGCCCTCCCGCGGGTCTTGGCCCTGACGGCCGCGACGCCGCTTTTGACCGTGCTGGCCGACTTCGCGGGCCTGCTGGGCGGCGACGTGGTCATGATCGCCCTGGGACACCCGGCGGCGGCTTTCTGGACCGAGCTGTCGCAGCATCTCGACGCCTCCGACGTGTCGACCGGCCTTTTCAAGGCCATCGTCTTCGGCTTCACGGTGGCCGCCGTCGGCTGCCAGCGGGGCCTGGCCGCCGGCTCGGGGCCCGAGGCCGTGGGCCAGGCCGCCACGCGGGGGGTGGTGTCCAACATCGTCATTTTGGCGGCCCTCGACAGCCTCTTTGCGGTGGTTTTTTATGTCCTGGACTGGTGACCCCCCCGACGGCGCCTGGCCCCTGGAGGTCGAGGACTTGACGGTGGCCTACCCCGGCGGGCCGGCCCTTTTGGAGCGCGTGGCCTTGCGGGCCGCGCCGGGCGAAATTTTGGGGCTTTTAGGCCCCAGCGGCTGCGGCAAGAGCACCCTGCTGCGGCACCTGGTGGGCCTCGAACGGCCCCGACGCGGGCGAATCGCGCTGTTCGGCCGCGATTTGTGGGCCGACGAAGGCGCCCAGATGGATCTTCTGCGTCGCCGTTTCGGCATGATGTATCAAGGCGGCGCGCTGTTCGGCGATCTGACGCTGCTGGAAAACGTCGTCTTTCCGTTGCGGGAGTTCACCGACCTCCCGCTCAAGGCGGCCGAGGCCGCGGCCCGGCTCAAGCTGTCCTTGGTGGGGCTGGCGGGCTTCGAGCACAGCCAGCCCGCCAGCCTGTCGGGCGGCATGCGCAAGCGGGCGGCCATCGCTCGGGCCCTGGCCCTGGAACCCAAGCTGCTGTTTCTCGACGAGCCCTCGGCCGGCCTGGACCCCGTCACCTCGGCCGGGCTCGATCAGCTCATCGTGACCCTGGCCCGCAACCTCTCGCTGGCCTTCGTGATGGTCACCCACGAGCTGGGCAGCATCATGACCGCGGTCGACCGCGCCGTGCTCTTCGACCGCGAGCTGCGGGGCGTGGCCGCCGAGGGCTCGCCGGCCTTTTTGGCCTCCGAGCTGGCCGGCCCCCAAGCCGCGGCCTTCTTTCGGCGGGCCAAGCTTGATCGCGGCGCCCAAAGCCGGCTCAAGGCCGAAAACGGCCATTTTTAGGCCCTCAAGAAGTTTTTCGCTCGTCGGGACGAACGAGGCTATTTGGCGTCACGCTCAAGCCTGCTCGTCCCCTCCCGCCGTGGCCAAGCGGAGACCGCCCGGCGTTGATAAAGTTTTTAACTAATTTTCTAATTATTTTTCTCAAAGTCATAAAAAAAAGATTTAT
This sequence comes from Deltaproteobacteria bacterium, assembly GCA_031269485.1. Classification (GTDB taxonomy): domain Bacteria; phylum Desulfobacterota; class Desulfarculia; order Adiutricales; family Adiutricaceae; genus JAISZC01. The sequence goes on along the minus strand of JAISZC010000047.1, from coordinate 4,068 downwards.
TAAGGCGCGTTTTTTGCGGGCCAATTGAAAAATAATAAGATAAATAAACATTAATATCAAATGTTTTATTAAAAAAAGACTATATAAAATTACAGACCTATATTGAATCAATTTTTTCAATGGGTATATGCAATAGGCAAACACTAAACGAGCAATTATATCATGCTTTATTTCATGTTTATTTCATGTTTCTTTCATGTTTCTTTCATGGCTGCGCAATTCAATGTGCTAATAGAATAATCTAGCGTCAATGGGTGATTATATTTATTAATTTTAATTGATAATGTCTATATCTTTATAGAAAATAAATATTTAAAACATGACGAAGAATAGTCTTCGAACAAAAAAATTAATTTAATAATAAAAAGATTAAGGTAGACTTAAAACAATTGAAGATAAAAATTATTACAAACTATATTTAATTAAGGTTAAACAATTTTTAATATGGCATTGGTTATCTCCGGAAAAGGAATAGTATATATTAAATTTTATAACATTTTTGGCACGTATTAGCTAAAATAATTTTATTTATTACAATATTTATGCGAAATTTTTAATTTTATACTATTTATAAGTATAAATTATAGTTTATAATCAGTCTTTTTTCATATTGTTTGAGTTTTAATAACTTATAAATCAACAAAATGACTTTGGCGCGGAACAAAAGCGCCTTCAAGCCATTTTTTTCAAAGCCTCCGTCCCCGGCGGGCCCGACCGGCCCGGCCGGCGTAGGGGCCCGCCAGCCGCCAGCCGCCAGGCGGAGGCCTGGCTCGGTCCACGAAGGGCCGCCCGAACTGGGCCTCTTGAACTGTGTTCAACCCGAAAAAAAGCGCCAGCTAAGCCGGCGCCGCTGGATAAAACAGCTAAAATTGATCAAATAACCAAAAATAAAGTTATAAATCTATTTGGTGTCTATAACAAAATTATTATTTGGCCTATCAAGCTGAAAAGTATAATTTGATAATTTGAAAAAACTTGCGCCCGCTTAGAGTCGAGGCTGTAAAATCAGCCCGCCGTGGTCAAAAACAGTTGACCACGGACACCGACCACGGGCAGGTCTGACCTTAAATAAAAACGCTTTAAAATATTTAATCGTCAAAATAATCAATTTGATATTATTAATGGTCAAAAATTAATTAAATTATATCAATTTGATAATCTGAAGAAACCGGAAAATTAATTTAAAAATTTTTATTAATTTAATTTTCATAGTTTATTTATATGATATGTCTTGCCAACGTTGTTCAATCGGCTTATGTGATTTAATTTATCACAAAAATCATCTAAAGCTATTAAACAACTAAAAATATTCTAAGGCTGATTTATAAATTTACTATACCTAATTAAATAATATATTTTCATTATTTTAGACTTATATGGTTACATTATCAGATTAACACTAATTTTCAGGTAGAAATGTCAAAACCACCAAATTATTTTAAAATAGGTCTTTTCACCCTCTCGGCGTTGGTCCTGCTGGCCTCGGCCATTTTGTACTTCGGCCTTTTTTCGGTCTTCAAGGAGGTTTTGGAATGCGAAACCTTCTTCGACCACTCCGTCCAAGGCCTCTCCAAAGGCGGCGCCGTCAATTTTCGCGGCTTCCGGGTGGGCCAAGTCTCGGCCATCGCTCTGCCCCGCTTGGCCGAGCACGACGGCCAACAGCTGGTCAAGGTCGAATTTTTTCTCGATCCTCACCAGCTGTCGGGCCTGCCGGACACCACCGCCGCCGAGGCGCGCGATTTTTTGGAAAAGGAGATGGGCAAGGGCCTGAGGTGCTATTTGACATATCAAGGCGTCTCGGGCTTGGCCTTTTTGGATCTCGACTACGTCAACGACGACGTTTTCGACGAGCCGCCGACCTTGGGCGCCTCCAAGCGTCTGACCATTCCCAGCGCCCAAGGCTCGGTGATGGAGATCAGCCAATCCTTGAGCCGCATCGTGCGCTCGTTTCGCAGCGTGGACTTTTCGGCCCTCAGCCGCTCGCTCCAATCGACCCTGAGCAGCATCGAGCGGCTGTCGACCACTCTGACCGTCCAATCCGAGGCCCGCAGCGCGGATCTGGCGCGCACGCTGACTTCCTTGGATCAGGCCGCCGCCAACATCATCGCCTTGGCCGGCTCGCTGACCGCCGAGACGGAGGGCCTGGAGCTCAAGGCCCGTTCCGAGCAGCTGAGAGCCTCTTTGGACCAGATAAAAAGCTCGATGCGGCAGTTGGACGCGGTCCTGCGCGGGCCGCGCGACAGCCTGCCGTCCACTTTGGAAAATTTGCGGATCATGTCCGAAAATTTCAGGGAACTGTCGGAAATGGCCAGGCGCTACCCCAGCCAGCTGCTTTTCGGCCAGCCCCCCACGGAGGTCAAACCCAGGTGACGCCGCCAGCCCCTCGCCGCCGGCCAGTCCGACCTCGTTCGGCCGGGCCCGCTCCGGGCCTGTCGACCTTGGCTTCGGTTCTGGCGATTCTGAGCTTGGCCGTGGCCTTGAGCGGCTGCGGCCTGTCGAGGCCTTATCCTCAAATCCGCTCCTTCGCCCTGGAGGCTCTGACGGACTTGGCGGACCGGAACGCGGCCGCCTTGAACGAACCGGCTCGCCACGGCGCCGCCCGGTCGGCCGGCGTCGCTCGGACGGAGCGCCGGCTGGCGCTGCAAGTGCTGCCCGGCGGCGCGGCCGCCGCCTACGAAACCCGCAAGCTGGTTTACCGCATCGGACCGAGCGAGCTGGCGGAAGATTTCTACAACGAATTCGCCGGACAGCCCGCGCGGATGATCGCCGACGAGACGGCCCGCTGGCTGGAGCGAACCAATCCCCAGTTCGAGGCCGCCAGGACGGTTGGCCCGCGCGGGGCCGATCTGGCGCTGGAGGTCTTCGTGTCGGCCTTTCACGCCGACTTCTCCGTCCGGCCGCCTCAGGCCGAGGCGGAGATCAGGTTTTCGCTCAGCGATCTCCGAGGCCGCCCCAAGACTTTGTGGGCCCAAACCTACCGCGGCCGCCGGCCGCTCCCCGAAGAATCCGCCGACCGGCCGGCCGACCAGGTCCGCGGCCTGGGCCTGACTCTGGGCGACGTCCTGACGGCTCTCGACGCCGACCTCCGGGCCGTCTTGGGCCGCCCGAAATGACCAGGCGTCCGCCTTTCGGGCCAGCGGCCGCCGCGCTGCTGGCGCTGAGCCTGGCCGCCTGGCTGCTTTTCCCCCAGCTGGTCGGCCTGTGGCTGCTGCCCCTCGCGGCTGGCCTTTTGCTCCTTTTGGCGCGCGGGCCGGCCCGGTTGGCGGCCGACCTCGAAGCCTGGCGCCGGCGCTCCGGCCGACGCCATTTGGGGGCCGCGTCGCGGCTGCTGCTGGCCGCGGCGTTGGCGCTGGCCGCCGGGAGCCTGACGCGCCTGCCGCTTTTCAATCTTGCCGCCCCGCCGGAGGCGACGCTGCCGCCCGAAACCGTTCGGCTGCTGGCCAAGCTGCCGGGCCCCACGCGCATCGAGGTCCGCCTGGCCGATCCGTCGCAAAAAGGGCCCCTGGAGCACCTTTTGGCCCTTTACGCCAAAGCCTCCAATCTGATCACCTTCGCCGTCCGCCCGGCCGAAGGCCAAACCGAGACGGTCGACGGCGAAATCCGGCTCTCGCGGCCCGACACGGCCGTCATCGTCTGCGGCGCCTTCGCCGAAACGGTCGGACCGGCGAACGCCTCGGCCATCGAAGCCAGCCTCCGGCGGCTAATCTCGCCTGTCCGCCTGGTGTGGAACCTCATGGGCGAGGGCGAAAAATCAGCGCTCGACCGCAGCCCCCAGGGACTGTCGCGCTGGGCCGAAAGCTTGGCCGCCAGCCGCGTCCACGTCGTCGACCGCCTGTGGAACGGCGAGCCGCTGCCCGCGACGCTCGACGCCGCCGTGCTGGCCGGGCCGCGCGCCCCCCTCGACGAAGTCCGCCTTGCGGCCCTGCTCGACTACCTCGCCCGCGGCGGACGGCTTTTCATCATGCAGGACCCCTTGACGGCAGGCTTCGACGTCGAGGCCCTGGCCCCCTTGGGCCTGTCGATGCCCCCCGGTCTGGCCGTCGATCCGGAGTCGGCCTGGTCGGGGGC
>JAISZC010000239.1 GCA_031269485.1 Deltaproteobacteria bacterium | reverse complement strand
GCGGCGGTTTGGAGGCCGCTGGGCCGCAAGCCCGTCAGGCCCTCGGCCGCCGAAGCCGCGGCCAACCCCAGAGCCAGATCGGCCAAGCTCAGAAGCGCCGAAGCCGTCTGACGGCCGCGAGAGACGCCCGGAGCCCGTCGAGGGCCGGCAGAGCAGGAGACAGCAGATGTTCGGCGGCAAAAGCAAATATCGGTCGCGCCGAAAGCAGGCGATGACGGCTCGTCGGGCCTCCGCCCCGACTTGGCGGCAGCAGATCGCCGCGCACCGGGCCAACACGATGGCCGAACGCGCGGACGACGGCGACGTCGAGGACGACGAGGACGTCGGCGGCTTGGAGCTGGAGCCGAGCCAGCCGCTCGGTCAGCTCTCGACCAGCCGGTTCATGATCATCTCCGGGCTGACGGCCTTCGTCGTGCTGTGCCTGCTGGGCTTCGTCAGCCTGGCCATCAGGCAGAACAGCCTGGGCCGGGACGTCTCCAAGCTCATGACGGAGAGGACCAGGCTGGCCCAAAGAAACCGCGAGCTGCTGATCGCCTTGGATCGTCTGACGGTTTTTGAGGATTTGGAGCGGGTCGCCCGCGATTCGCTCGGCCTGGTTTCCCCCAGCAAGGGCCAGATCGAAATTGTCGAGTAGCCGGCGCGAAAGCGTCGGGCGATCGGCTCCGTCGAGCGTCCGGCGCGCCACCGCGCCGGACGGACGAGGATGGAGGCCTCCATGGACAAATTGCCGCTCAGCCGCAAGAACCGTCTTTACTTCATCGAAGGACTCTTCATTTTGGCCCTCTTCGGCCTGATCGCCCAGGCGATCAGGCTGCAGGTCCTCGAGCGCGATTATCTGGTCAGGCGTTCCAGCGGCATGACCGAGCGAAACTACCGCTTCGACGGCGTCCGCGGCGAGATTTTGGACAGCCGCGGCGAAAAGCTGGCCGCCACGGTGCCCGTCGAGGCGGTGTTCATCGACTCCCAGGCCGCCAAAGACCTGGGCTCGTCTCTCTGGCCCCTGTACCGGGCCCTTAAGGTCGATTACGAGGATCTGGCGCTCACCTTGGAGCAGGACCGGCGCAACATCTACCTCAAGCGCAACCTCTCGTCCCAGGAGGCCGCGGCCGTTCGAGCCCTCAAGCTGAGCGGCGTGGCGTTGGACCAGGGCTCTCGGCGCGACTACCCCAACGGGCCGCTCGCCGCGCATCTGCTGGGCTTTGTCAGCCGGTACGGAGAAGCTCTGGAGGGCCTCGAGCTGACCCTCGACGCCAAGCTCTCCGGAAAATCCCGCAAGTTCAAGGTCCGGCGCGACGTCTACGGCCGGATCATGGTGGACTCCCCCGAGCTGGTCGTCGAGCAGCCCAAAGGGGCTTCGGCGGTGCTGACTCTGGACATGCGCATCCAGAACATCGCCGAGCGGTCCATCGCCAAGGCGGTGATCGAGCATTCGGCCAAGTCCGGCATGGCCCTGGTCGTCCGGCCCTCCACCGGCGAAATCCTGGCCTCGGCCGTTTTTCCGGGCTTCGACCCCAACGACTACGCGGCTTCCCCCCTGGAGTCCCGCCGCAACCGGATTCTGACGGACGTCTTCGAGCCAGGCTCGGTGTTCAAGATTTTCACGGTGGCCGCCGCCTTGGAGGAAAACCTCGTCACGCCCCAGTCGGTCTTTTTTTGCGAAAACGGGGTTTATCAAATTGACGCCAATCATTTCATCCGCGACGACGGCGCGGCCTACGGCGATTTGACCGTCAGCGAGATCGTCCAGCATTCGTCCAACATCGGGGCCAGCAAGATCGGCGAGCGGCTCGGCTCGGCCAAGCTGCACAACTACATTTCGCGCTTCGCCTTCGGCCAGAAAACCGGCTTGGCCTTTCAAACCGGCGAGGCCGCCGGCCGTCTGCGGCCGCCCTCCGAGTGGCACGTGATCGACTTGGCGACGGGGGCGTTCGGGCAAGGCCTGTCGGTGAGCGCCTTGCAGCTGATCATGGCCACCGCGGCCATCGGCCACGACGGCGTGCTGATGAGGCCCTACTTGGTCTCCAAGATCGTCGCCCCCGACGGCGAGGTCTTGGAGAGCTTCGGGCCGCAGATCGTCCGGCAGGTGGTCTCGCCGATGACCGCCAAGCAGGTCATGGCCATGATGCGCCTGGCCGTCATGCGCGGCGGCACCGGCTTCCGGGCCGACATCGAGGACTATCCGGTGGCCGGGAAGACCGCGACCGGGCAAAAAGTGTCGGAAGGCGCCAACACGTACTCGAAAAACAAGTACGTGGCCTCCTTCGTGGGCCTGGCGCCCTATTACGACCCCCAGCTTTGCGTGCTGGTGGTCTTGGACGAGCCTTGGCCGGATTATTACGGGGGCAAGTCGGCCGCCCCGGTTTTCAGGGAGATCATGAGCCAGGCGCTGCCTCTGCTGGACGTGCCGGTGGTCGAGGAGCCCGCGCCGCCGGCGTGGCCGGCCTTGGAGCAAGCCAATTCCGGGGCGCCGGGCGTCTTGACGAAATATCCGGCCTACAACACCCTCAGCGTCAAGCTCAAGCCCGGCGACAAAGGCCGCGGCCGGCTGCCCGACTTGTGGACCGACGACCGGGCCCCGGAGATCGAGTTCGACCGGCTGGGCGGCCCCGAGGGGCCGGTGGAGCTGCGTCCCCCCGAGCCGGACGGGACGCCCGGGGTGATGCCCGACCTGGCGGGCCTGTCGATGCGGGAGGTCTTGCGGCTCATGGGGCCCTACGGCCTGACCGTGGAGTTCCAGGGCAGCGGCCTGGCGGTCGGCCAGGAGCCCGCGTCGGGGGCTTTGGTCGAAAGCGGGCAGCTGGCCAAGGTCCGCTTCTCGGAGGGCTCATGATCCGGCTCTCCGAGCTGGCGGCCCGCCTGGGCCTGAAGGCCTTGGGCCCGGGCGATCCCGAGCTGTCGGGCCTCGCCGACGACAGCCGCGAGATCGAGCCCGGCTGGCTCTTCGTCGCCTTCGCCGGCGCGAACAGCGACGGCCGCCAGTTCCTGGCGCAGGCCCGGGCCCGCGGAGCGGCGGCGACGCTGCTGGCCGAGCCGGATCTGCCCGAGGCCGGGCCGAGGCTGG
>JAISZC010000209.1 GCA_031269485.1 Deltaproteobacteria bacterium | reverse complement strand
CCATGCCCCACAAAAAGAACCCGGTGCTGTCCGAAAACCTCACGGGCCTGGCCCGCGTCGTGCGCTCCTTGGCCCAGGCCGCCCTGGAGGACGTGGCCCTGTGGCACGAGCGGGACATCAGCCATTCCTCGGTCGAGCGCCTGATCGCCCCGGACGCCACGATTTTGGTCGATTTCCTGCTGGCCCGCCTGACCGGCCTGACGGCCGGCCTGCGGGTCAAGCCCGAGCGCATGCTGGAAAACATCGGCTTGACCCGGGGCTTGTGCAACTCCCAGGAAATCCTCCTCGAGCTGTGCCGCGCGGGCCTGAGCCGCACCGAGGCCTACGCGCCGGTCCAACAGGCGGCCCTGGCGGCGGCCGAGGGCCAGGGCGATTTTCGGGAGCTTCTGAAGGCCGACCCGCTCGTGTCCTCGCGGCTGTCGGCCGAGCAGATCGACGAGGTCTTCAAGCCCGAACGCTTCAGCCGCTGGACGGAGGCGGTGTTTCAAAGGGTCTTCGGCGCCTGAGCGCCGTGCGGCATCAAAAAACTGATTAAATGTTATGCATAAGGCTGACAATTTTCATTTTTAGGATATGACATTAATATAATTATTAATATTAAACTGTTGCCTTACAATGCGATAGATATCGACCGCTCAAACGCCTTGATTTTAGAAATTTGCGTCCAACAATAGATGACAATTTATTATTAATTCACCTCGCCGCAACCTTTTCAAAGCCCTCTCAGCGCAAGGAAGCCGACAACGACATGCCCCCAGCCACTCAAAGCGCCGCCGCGCCAAGCCACGTGGGCATCATCATGGACGGCAACGGCCGCTGGGCTCAAGCCCGCGGCCTGAGCCGCTCCGAAGGACACCGGGCCGGCGCCGGGCCGGTGCGGACCATCCTCAAGGCCGCCCACCGCGAGGGCGTCCGCCATTTGACGTTGTACGCCTTTTCCACGGAAAACTGGGCGCGCTCCGACGAGGAGGTCGGCAACCTCTTCGCGCTGTTGGCCGAGTATCTCGATTCGGAAACCGCCGAGCTCCTCGCCTCGGGGGTTCGCCTGTCGGCCATGGGGGCGCTGGACCGCCTGCCGTCCTTCGCCCGGCAGGCCTTGAGCGAGGCCATGAAGGCCACCGCCGGCAACGACGATCTGACCCTGACGTTGGCGCTGTCGTACGGCAGCCGGGCCGAGCTGGCCGCGGCGACCAGGGCGTTGGCCGAAAAGGTCAAAAGCGGGGCTCTGGCGCCCGAGGAGATCGACGAGGCTCGGTTGGCCGGCCAGCTGTGGTCGGCCGACCTGCCCGACTTGGATTTGCTGATCCGCACCGGCGGCGAAAGGCGCGTGTCAAATTTCATGTTGTGGCAGCTGGCCTACGCCGAGCTCCTTTTCACCGACACCCTCTGGCCGGACTTCGGGGAAGCCGACTTTTTGGCCGCTCTGGCCGATTTTCAAGGCCGCCGCCGCCGCTTCGGACGGGCTGAATAATCCAAGGCCCGCTGGCCGCCGGGCGGAAAGCCCCGCTGGCCGGTCGAGCCGAAGGCCCCGCCGGCCGCTGGAACGAAGGCCCCGCCAGCCGAACCGAAGACCGCGCCGACGGCCGCGACGCCGCCAAATTTCGTCGTTCGCCGGCCAGCCGTTCAGCCCGCTCGCCGGCGCTCAAGCGCGCCCCTTGCGGCCAAGGAGTTCGAAATGAAGCAAGCCGTCTCGTCCCCGGCCGCTCCGGCGGCCATCGGTCCCTACTCGCAGGCCGTCGTCTCCGGCGGCGTCGTCTACGTGTCGGGCCAGCTGCCCATCGATCCGGCCACGGGCCAAATGCCGGCCGCGGCCGCCGATCAGGCCCGCCAATCCCTCAAAAACATAGCCGCCATCTTGGAGGCGGCCGGCAGCTCGCTGGCCCAGGCCCTCAAGGTCGGCGTCTTTTTGACCGATCTGGGCGATTTCCAGGCGGTCAACGAGGTCTACGCCGAGCTTTTCGCCGGCGCGGCCTTCCCGGCCCGCAGCACTGTCCAGGTGGCCGCCCTGCCCAAGGGCGCCAAGGTGGAGATCGACGCTGTCGCCGCCCTGTGAGGCGGGCCGGACCGCGTCCGGCCTGACGGCCCCGACGGCCCCTGCGGCCCGCGCGACGACCTCGCCCCAGGCCGCTCCGGCGGCCCCCGACTGGCGAGGGGCGCTGAGCCTGACGCCCGTCGCCGGGCTGCAGGCTTGGCCGCTGTCGTGGAACCGGCCCGAGGCGCCTTTGATCGAGTCGATCCGCTCCGCGGGCCTGCTGCGCCCCTTGTGGGTCGCGGCCTTGTCGGCCGAAGACGAGGCCGCCGGACGGCTGACGGTCATCTCCGGCGGGCGGCGGCTGGCCGCCCTCCGGGCGCTGGGCTTCGAGGCCGCGCCGACGTTGCGTCCCGACCCGCCCGAGCCGCGGCTTGAGGGCTGGCTGAGGCTGGCGCTGACCGACAACCTCGAGCGGGGCTTCAATCCGGCCGAGACGGCGCTGGCCTGGCGGCTGGCTCGGGAGCTGCTGCCGCCAGGGCGGACGGCCGAGGCGGCCGCCGCGCTGGGGCTGGAACGTTCGGAGCGGCGGCGGGAGGCCGCGGAGGCCGCCGCCTCGTGGCCGCCCGAGGCCCTGACGGCTCTGGCCGAGGACCGTTTGGATCCGGAGGACGCCTGGGCCCTGAAGGACCGGAGCGCCGCCGAGCGCGACGCGGCGCTGAGCTTTTTTCTCCGCGCGAGGCCCAGTCGCCGGCACCGCCGGCTGTGGCTCGAGTGGCTCGACGATTTGCGGCGCCGCGACGGGACGGACGTCGCGACCCTCCTGGCCGAGCCGGAGCTGGCCGCCCTGGAGGGGCCGGCGGCCGAAAAAATGGCCCGCCGCCTCCTTTACGGCCGCCGCTTTCCCTATTTGGCCCGCCAGGCCGAGCGCCGGCGCCGTCTGACCGCGGACCTGGCGCTCCCGCCGGGCTTGGGGCTGGAGCTCGACCCGGAGCTGGAGGACCAGAGCTTCACGGTCAAGCTGACGTGCGCCGAGCCCGAGGAGCTGGGCGCTTTGGCCGCCGCGGCCGGCCGGCTGGCCGCGGATCCCAAGTTTCGCGCCCTTTGGCGCGACGAACGCGGGGAGAGCGACGGGCTCGACGAGAGCGTCGCGCTGACGGGCCCGGCGAAAACGTCGAGCCCGACGGGCTGACCGCGCGCCGAACCGGGGGCCGCGCCGGGAAGGAGCAGCTTTGAGCTTTCGCCGCCTGTTCGTCGAAGAGGAGTTCAAGGACCTCCCCTGGGCGGCCGGGGGCCGCCTCGTCCCGCCGACCCCGCCGGCCGCCTACGGCGAGTTTTCGGCCGGCGACGCGCTGGTGGCCCGCCACCGGGGGACCTTCGTCCGGCCCTGCCCGGCCACGCCCCGGTACAACTGCTGCGGCCTGAACATTTTTCACTTCGGCCAAGGCTGCTCGCTGGGCTGCTCGTATTGCATCCTGTCGGCCTATTTGGGCTCCGAGGCGCTGGTGCTCTTCGGCAACGTCGACGAGGGCCTCGCCGAGCTCGAAAAAAGCTTTGAGGCCATATTGAACTGGCCGGCGGCCGACGCCGCCGCCGCCGCCGACGCCGCCGCCGCCTTGGGGACGCCCGCGGGCCCCGCGGCCGATCCGGCCGCCGCCTTCGGCGCCGCCGGACGTCCGCCGAGGCCCAAGCCGTCGTTCCGCTTCTGCACGGGCGAGTTCGCCGACAGCCTGGCCGTCGATCGCGCCACGGGGCTCTCGGCCAAGCTCATTGAGCTTTTTCGCCGCCGGCCGCCTTTCGTGCTGGAGCTCAAAACAAAGACGGCCCAGGTCGACCACCTTCTGGATTTGGACCACGGCGGCCGGACGGTGCTGTCTTTTTCCGTCAACGCCCCGGATGTCTGCCGCCGGGAGGAAGCCCTGGCCGCCCCTTTGGCCGAACGGCTGGCGGCGGCCGGCCGGGCCGCCCGCCGCGGCTGGCCGGTGGGCTTCCATTTCGACCCGCTCATCCTCCACCCCGGCTGGGCGCGGGGTTATGAGGAGACCGTCCGGCTCATCGCCCGCGCCGTCCCGCCGGAGTCGTTGGCCTTCGTCTCGCTGGGCTGCTTTCGTTATCTGCCGGAGCTCAAGCGCGTCATGCTCCGCGCCAGGCCCAGCTCCTTGTTCGACGCCGAATTCGTCCGGGGCGGCGACGGCAAGATGCGCTACCCTCGGCCTGCGCGCGTCCGCCTCTACCGCCATGTCCTGGATGCCCTCAGGGGAGCGGCGGGACCGCGGACGATCATTTATTTGTGCATGGAAAGCGGCCGGGTCTGGCGGGACGTTTTTGGCCATGACCCGGGGACGGCGGGCTTGACCGATCTTTTCCGTCGCCCGTCGCCCAACGGCGGGCGTGACGGCGCAACCCCAGACTGACGGCCGGCGGACCAGGCCGGCGGCGAGCCGGCCGTCCCCGCCGGCTGGCGTGGCCCAGGAGGTCGACCAAATGGACGATCGGCGCAACGGCTCAAGTCAACCTGGCCGACCAGGCTGGCCAGACCAGGCGGCGCCGCCCGGCGGCCAGTCCGGCCGGCGATTCGGCCAGGCCCGCTTGGCCCTGACGGCCACGGCGCTGTGGCTGCTCTTGGCGGTCGGGCTAGCTCCGACGGCGCAAGCGGCCGGCGCGCGGCCGAAGGGTCCGACCTTGGAGGCGCCTCGGCCGAGTCTGACCGCTTTGACCGTCGCCGAATTGATCGGCCGCCGCCAGCCAAGTTTGACCCGGCCAAGTTTGGTCCGGCCTAAGCTGGCTCTCTATCAAGCTCTCAATCAGGCTCAAGATCAGGCTCAAAATTGGACTCCAGGCTTGACCCGCGGTCCTGCGCCGACCTCCGGCCGCTTCGTCGGCCAAATCAGCGCTAAAGCCGCCCAAAAAACCGCCGAGGCCGACGGAACCGCCGGTCAAGCCGCAGACGAGGCGACCGACCGCTCCGCGGCCGACGGCCGGGGGGTCTTCGCCAGACCCGTCCGGCCCGACCTGACGCCTCAGGCCGTCCTGGCTCTGGCCGCCGCCGCCGGCCTGGCCGCGGTCCTCGTCGGGTCGGCCGTCTTCCGCCGGCGGGCGGCCAAGGCGTCGCCGACCAGACCGGCGGCCCAGCCTTCTTTGGACGTCCCAGGCCCGCCCTCCGCGCGCTCCGACAGCCTGGCAGACGCGCCGCCGGCCGGCCTTTTTCCCAGCCAATGGAGGGAGAAGACCGATCAGCCAGCCTTGGACCGCTTCATCTCGAAAGTCGCGGCCGAAGCCATCGAGGCCTGGTCGTCCGCCTTGGACTCGATCGCCGGGACGCCCTCGCCCGAAGACCTCCAAGAGGCCGAAGATCAGCTGACCTGGTCCCTCAGCCGCTCTCTTTGCTCCGACGAGCTTTTCGCCGTCCTCGACGAAGGCCGGGGACTGACCTGGCCGCAGAGCGGCATGTTGGCCGCCCACTTCAACTCCATGCGCCCCCCCTTGCGGCTCCCGCCGCCGCCGGCTCCCCAGGTCCGCCCGCGGGCGGCGGCCTTGGGGCTGGCCGCCGCCGTGGGCGGCGCGGCCGGCGCTTCGCTGGGCGGCGCCGCGGCCGCCTGGCTGTCTTTCCCGCCCGAAATCGGCCTTTTGCCGGGCGCGGCCTTGGGGGCCGCGGCGGCCGTGAGACTGGCTTTTTACTTGTCGCTCAACGACCAGGTCCGCAAAATCCTGCTGGCCGCCGTAGGCGGCGTCGCCCTGACGGACTCTTTGCTCCTGATCGCCAAAGGGGCCTTGGTTCCGGCCTTTCTCGCCGGCGGCCGGGGCTCGTTCGTCAAGCGCCTGGCCTTCTACCTCGGCGCGGCGGCGGCGCTGGTCTTCGTCAAGGCCGAGAAGACCTTCGACTTGGCCCTGATGCGCTCCCAGACCCTGGCCGCCGTGGAGGCCTACCTGGAGGCGACCGCGCCGTTGGCCGTCGTCTTGACCCATCGGCTCGACAAGCTCGGCCTGACCCAGTTCGGCCTGACCTCGCGAGACGACGAAACCAAGCTTTTGTGGGAGACCGCGTCGCTGGTCAAGCGCCTCAGAGCCCGGCCCTGGGCCTCGGAAGACTCGATCCTCGACGAACTGGTCCGCAAGCTGTCCAACGCCGGCTTCCAGATGAGCCCGCCGGCCCAGTCGATCGGCCCGCAGCAACTGATTTGGACCGCGGACCTCAAGGACCTCTACGAAACTTTCGGACTCGTCGAAGACGGCCAGCCCGTTCTGGTCGAGGAAGAGCCGATCGTCCGGGACGGCCACGTCCTGAGGAAAGGCCAAGTGGTCCGCCAATTGCCGCCGCACTAGCCGCCGCGAGGGGCCGGCTGGCGGCCTGGCGGCCAGGCCGGACGCGTCATAAGGCGGCGCAAGCTCATTCCGACGCCGCTCCCGAGGCTGTTTTGCGGCCCCAGGCCTCCGCCGGCCGCCGCCAGATCGATCACGCCGAGCTTTAAGCGGACATGATTGCCTGCAGGACGTCATATGTCATACAAAAATATTATAGGTATCGATTTCGGTACGACCAATACATATATTACTATATGTCCGTATGGCACCAAAAATAAAATACCATTGCATTTGACTGGCAAGACACCTGCTATCGATACAGCCATTCTTTACTCCGATAAGCCGGGTGCCGATCAAAACATATTTCCAATAATCGGCGAAAATGCCACATCAACCTATGGTCAGGCCTCATATGATGAAATAATTAAAGATAAATATCAATATTATGCCAATTTTAAGCTTGACATTGTAACCAACGCCAACGCCCGACGTTGCACCGTTGATTTTTTTAAAGCTCTCCAGCGCGACGCGTGGCTCAACGGCACCCCTTTGCAGCCGGAAAACGCCCGGGTACTGCTGGGGGCGCCCAGCCAGGCCGACGATCGTTACCGGACCGTCCTCAAGGAGGCGGCGGAGGCCGCCGGCCTGGGCAAAGTCGAGATCCTCGACGAACCTCTGGGAGCTCTGCTGACCGATCTGGGCAGCGGCCGCTTCCCCCTCGCCGACGCGCTCGACGGCTACCTGACCGTGGACTTCGGAGGCGGCACCTGCGACTTCGCGCTGCTGAGGCGCGGCGAAGTCGTCAAGTCCTGGGGCGAATTCGAGCTGGGCGGCCGGCTGTTCGACGATCTTTTTCACCAATGGCTTTTGGCTCAAAACCCCGGCCTCGACGAGGAGCTGCGGCGGACCAGGCGCGACTTTTACGTCTGGTCCTACTGTTGCCGCCGCCTCAAGGAAGATTTTTCTGAAACGATGACCAAAAACCCTCAAGTGGTCATGAAGGCCGAAGTCGGTCGTTTTGGACAAGTCTCCAATTTGACACGCGATGAATTTTTGGCTCGAGCCGCCGCTTATTCCCCGTCCCCATCTTTTTTAGATTATTATAATAAATTATCAATCAAAATTTCTGATAGATTATTAGCTGGAAATATTAATTTATTGCAATGGTTTAGCGACTCATTAAAAGAAGGACTAACAAATATACGCTCAATCAACGCTGTTTCTCTCTCTGGAGGTAGTTCTCGATGGTTTTTCGTTAAACAAATATGCTCAGATATTTTAAATATTGATAATACCAAAATATTGAGTGCTTATAATCCATTTGGCGCAATTTCAGAAGGGTTATCTATTTTACCAGCTATTAAATATGATTTTCATATGATAAAAAATAAGCTTTTTCAATCTAAAGATGATTTTCTAAATAATGAAATTGTTCAACATGTCCAGACATCTATTGATAAATGTAATCAAAATTTAATAAAAGGTATCTTAATAGAATTATTTGATAGTAAATTATTAACCCTATTAAGTTCATATTCTTCAAAGAGTATAAGTATACAAGAAATCGAAGCTGATATTTCTAAAATTATTGATGTATATACTAAAAATCTGCCTGACTTAATTTTAAAAACTTTTGGTGATGAAATGCACGCCCTGCAGCTCATCGCCCAAGACAAGATCCAAGCTTGGCTGCAGCGGTTCGGGCTGCGCTTGGCCGAACAGCCCGCCCGCCAGCCGGCCGCGCGGGCCGCTTTGGTTCTCGACGGACCGTTGATCGGCGACGGCCTGGCCAAACCCTTGGCCTTGGTCCTGGGCGGCGCGGCCTCTGCGCTGGCGAGCTTGCTCCTGGCCTCCATCTGCGGCGGAACAGGCTTGGCCCTGGTGGCTTCCGGGCCTCACGGGCTCTTGATCGGCGGCTTGGGCGGCCTGGCCGTCAGCGGCCTGGGCCTGTTTATGGGTCAAAATAGGCTTAAAGACTGGACAAAAAAACAAAAATTGCCAATATTTATTATAAAATTATTTTCATCAAAAATAATTAGATCTTATATCCGAAATGAATTCGAAAATAATCTTAAAAAACAAATAGATACTATTGGCCAAGACTTTATAAATAAGTTGATTGAAGATTTTAACGGATTAATTATGGCTGAAATCAATAATTTAGCCATGATCAACGCCTTTTAAATCTGGACCACCGGAGGCTTGAACCGGGCCTCCGCTCGCGGTTCGCCAGGGTGGCGACCGATCGCTCCGCTAACCTTAAGGCGAATTTCTGGTCCGGCGGGCGGCTTGACCCCCGGCGTCCGCGCGAAGGAGAACCGGCGCGGCGGACCAAGTCTCACGACGCCTCCGAACGAAGCGCTCGGAGCTCACGGCCGGGCTTGGCCCGGAGAAAAAAACTTCCGCTTGAGGCCGAGGCGCGCCTTTTCTCTGTTTCCACGCGCTCTCGCCTGTCCCTGCCCAGTCTTCCCCAGCCTCCCGACTTCCCCAGCCCCCGACTTCCCCAGCCCCCGACCTCCCCAGTTTATCTGAAGCGTAGAATTTTCTCTCTGCATGCTGATTATTAAATTATTATTAAATTTAAATTTAATAATTTATGTTATAATTAAATAATATTTTTTAATAAATATTTTTGCTAAAACAAATTTATATAGTTGCGTAATGCGAAATATCGTAAAAATAAACAGCTTCGAATGAAAAAATT
>JAISZC010000198.1 GCA_031269485.1 Deltaproteobacteria bacterium | reverse complement strand
TTGTCGATATGCGTTATAGAGGATACCACAAATATACTGATTTTTATGTCATAATACCTCATAAAATTGGTGATATAATAAATCATCTTTTCAGCATCAAATTTGAGATAATTCGTAATCATATATAAAAAAACTATATTGGAAGTTGATTAAACAAAATTATAGAAAATTACCATTAATTTTCTATAATTGAGCATTTACGGCTCATATGGCAGTGATAAATTCCCAGCTGGGACGTATGGTCACTGAAGCCATATTACACCAGATATAGAGGCTGTCAAGAAAAATTTACTCCCCAAAAAAATATTTTTTTCTTCTAATCGAGAGATATTGGGATTAAAATTGCTCGCGAGTGTTGGCACGGAAATTGCTAGAAAGACCGTTGGGATGAAAATTGCTGCTCACCCGTTGGCCTGGAAATTGCTGGACCGCTCTGGTGAAGGCCCTTTTCGAAAAAATAAGATATAATTGAACAGGCAGGCATTGTCAATCGGCCCTATTTCTGCAGGGCGGTTTTCGGGGCTGATGGAGGCCAGGCCGTTGCCGACCGGGGATTGGATCCTTTTCCTGTGATTACAAGGACTTAGGTTGCCAATCGAGAATGCGAGCCCTGAGGGGCCATTTCACAGGATTTATCCTGCCATTCCGGGTAGATAGGCCCTTTTTGCCGGGGCGACTTTTTATGAGAAAAAAATTCGCGCCCCTGGCTTTTGAGACTAGCGGGCTCAGAATGGTTCCCAGTTCTCCGCCGGCCGTCAACCGCCGCTCGGCGCCCAGCTTGAATCGCTCCAAGACCGCGCCGGAGGGAGGGCTGGGTTCAGCCATGGAGGCGGGGCAGAACTGTCCTCGGACCTGAGCCCTGCGACCTTATGGCTCTGGAGAGGCATCTGCTCGCTCAAATTGTCATGGCCGCCCATAGGCGGGCTCAACGGCCTGAACTCAGGCTTGCGACCTATTGCCTCAGAAGGGTTCGATATAGTTCCATCTTGAAGCGTTTCATCTTGAAATGTTAAATCTTGAAATGTTAAATCTTGAAGCGTTCTATCTTGGAGAGTTTAATTTTTTAAATTTTGATTTTGGAGGCCGCGAGACCGATAGAGGCGGAAAATGCGCCCTCGTGTTTGCGGGAGCGGCCAGGACCGCCCAGACCTCTCTGGCCGTCGCCGGCCCGTGACGAACGCTGAGGTTCGGACTTGGCGCCAGACCGAGTCGCCCGAGCGGTTCCGCCGGCTCAGCCCAAATATTTTTTGGAGAAGCCCAAATGTTCCTTGACCCCGACAAAGTCGCCCGTCGCTCGGCCTTTCAGGCCGTCCCTCCGGTCCTTTCAGCGCCGGCGGCCAGACGGCCGACGCCGCTCGCCTGGCGGGTCGTCCGGCTGGCGGGCCTGCTGGCGTTGCTGCTGTTGGCGGCCTCGCCGGCCCTGGCCTTGGAAGGCCGCGAGCTGGAGCGAACCGAAGCCCTCCTGGCGGCCCTGGCCCAACGGACCGAGCTGACCTTCGTCAGAAACGGCTGCGGCCACGACGCCCGACAGGCCGCCGCGCATTTGCGGCGCAAGCTGGTCCAGGCCGGCGGGCGGGCCTCCACGGCCGAGGAGTTCATCGACGGCCTGGCCTCTTCTTCTTCTTCCTCCGCCAGCGGCCCGCCCTATCTGGCGCGGCTGTCCGACGGCCAGGAGTTGACGGCCAACGAGTTTTTCCACGCCCTGCTCCAGGAGCTGGCGCCATGAGCCGGTTCCGGAGTTCCCGACCTGCGGGCCAGTCTGCGGGACGGCCCCGTCCCTTCGTCGGCTGGGGCCTGGGCGTCATGGCCGTCTTGGGGGCCTTGGCGTTGGCCGCGGCGTTCGCGACGGCGGCGGCGCGGGGCCAGGCCGCCGACGCTTGGCCGTCTTTGGGGGCCTCTCCGCGAATTTTCGCCGAGCCGGTCCAACCTGCGGACCAGTCTGTGGACCACCCTGCGGCCCAGTCTGCGGCCCACCCTGCGGACCGTCCCTCAAGCCAATCATCGGCTCAGCCCTCGGCCCAGCCCTCGGCCGCGACCCCCGCTGCTTGGCCGCCGGTGGTCTCCAACAGCTTGGGCATGACCTTCGCGCACATTCCGGCCGGCCGCTTCATGATGGGCGCCGATCCGGGCTTCGTCGGGGACGGCGAGTATGAAAGGCCGCCGCGCCGGGTGACTCTGTCGAGGCCTTTCCGCTTGAGCCGCTTTGAGGTCACCCAAGGCGACCTGAGCGTGTTGACGCGCTCCGCCCCCGGCCGCCGCCGGGGCGCCAAGCTGCCGGCTGACGGCGTTTCTTGGGAGGACGCCCAGGAATTCTTGGCCCGGCTCAACGCCCGGGAAGGCACCGGCAAGTATCGGCTGCCCACCGAGGCCGAGTGGGAGCGCGCCGCCCGGGCCGGCTCGGAGACGGCCTACTGGTTCGGCGACGACCCCAAGGCTTTGCCGCAATACGGCTGGTGCGGGGAAAGCTTCGCCAAAGGCGCCAGCCACGAGGTCGGCCTCAAGCCGCCCAACCCTTGGGGGCTTTACGACATGCACGGCAACCTCTCCGAATGGGTCTCCGACTGGTTCGGGGAGCAATATTACGCCTCAGGCGCCGCCGCGGATCCTCAAGGGCCGCGGCAAGGCCAGACCAAGGTCCGCCGCGGCGGCGGCTGGGCCAGCGATCCGGCGGTCTGCCAGTCGGCCTGGCGCGAGCATGACGCGCCGACTTTGCGCAGCCTTTTGGTGGGCTTCAGGGTCGCCTATTTCGACGAATGAGGCGCGTAGGGTTGGCGGGCGCTTTCCTCCGGTCCGTCCGCCTCATTTGGCCGCCTCCCGAGCCGCCGACGATTTCAGGCCAAACCCCAAGCCCAAAGGTCTCGGACCTTGATTCGCCGCGGCAGCGTCGGAGTCAGGCCCTATCCTTTGCCATCTGCCGGCCGGCGCCTTTTATCGCCATATTGGCCGACAATACCGAGACCCTGAAACCAGCTCCGCCCTCCCGGCCCGGCGCCAGTTTTTGCCGCCTGAAGCCCAACCCAGCCTAGGCTTTGACACATTTCGGCCAACGAAAACTGCCTCCCGAACCAAAGGACGCCGCCGAAAATTTAAGAGGATCAGGCGGTCAGCCGCGCCAGCGCGGCCTATTGGCGCCCGAAGAAAGCCCTGCGGACCCGGCCAAGCCGAGAGGCTCGCCAGCCGTTCCTCGCTTCCCGGCCATGGACGCGGATTTCCAAGCCCGGCGGCGGCGAACCTTGGACTGAAGCCTTAACCTCCGGAAAATTTTTGGTCATGGTCATTTTGGTCAGGGTCATGATGAGCGATCGCAGGACCATGATGAGCGACCGCAGGACAGCGACCGCAGGACTCCGCTGGTCTGCGGCGGGGATTTTTTCGCCCTGAATCCAGGCCTTTTTCGTGTTCCAGGCCCTTTTCGCGTCTTGCCAACGTGTCCCGGCTTATGCTAAACTGAGTCCAGTCGGAGGAGGCCAACGCCCGCCAAAAAAGGTAAAACGCCAAGCCCCAACGTCCGGACCTCGCCGAGGAGCCGTCGACGTTTGGCGCCAGGCCGACAAAAAGCGGAGACGTACCGAAGTGGCCGTAACGGGGGCGACTCGAAATCGTCTTGTCGGTGATGAGCCGGCACGTGGGTTCGAATCCCACCGTCTCCGCCAGCGTCTTTTGCCTGACATCGCCTTTTGCCTGGGTCGTAATCGGCGCCATGGCTACCCGGAAACCCTGGAAAATCCAGGGTTTTATTTTTTTGGTTTCACATGAAATCAATTGTCGCCCAGACGGCGCAGTCCGAAAGCGCCGAGCAACCCGAAAGCGCCGATGATAGCGCCGACAATTCCGGTCCAGGGGGTTTATCGGCGGCAAGGGGAGGCGCTAGTGGGAGGAGCGAGACGCCAAAGGGAGGACGCCAAGGGGAGGGCGCCAGGGGGATGAATAGGCTGGCGCTCAGCTACGGAGGCGAAACGGTCCTCGGACCTGAGTGCCGCGACCTATGGCTTTGGCCGGGCGTCTGCTCGCTCAAACTGCGCTGGCGTCTTCAGGCGGGCTCAGCCCGCCGTCCTCAGGCGGGCTCAACCGCCTGAGCTCAGGCCTGCGGCCTATTGCAGAGGACCTGGCAAAGCCTCACGTCCAGCGGCCAGCCGTCGGCCGTCCGCAGGCCGGACAGACGCCGCGTCCGGACAGCAGATCGAGGCCAAGGCGGTAGCCGTCTCGCGCGACGAGCGCGTGGCCGCAGCCGGGGCACAAGGTGTCCGAGAAGCCTGGCGCGTTGCCGAGGTAGACGTGGTTGAGCCCTTCGGAGAGGCCTATTTCCCGGGCCAGCTGCAAGCTTTTCAGAGGCGTCGGGGGCAGGCTGGATTGCCGCCGCCGCGGAAAGAAGCGGCTGACGTGCCAGGGCACGTCGCGGCCGAGGCCGGCCAGCCAGGCGGCCAAGCGTTTCAAGGTCGCCGGGTCGTCGTTGAGGCCCGGGATCAGCAGCGTGGTCACCTCCACCCAAACGCCCCGCGACAAGGCCGTTTCGATGTTGTCGAGCACCGGCGCCAGGCGGCCCCCGGTCACTTGGCGGTAAAAATCCTCGGTGAAGCCCTTGAGGTCGATGTTCATGGCCGCGACGTCGAGCGACTTGAGGACTTGGGGGCTCATCTCGCCGTTGGTGACCCAGATGGTCGGCCGTCCGGCCTTGGCCGCCTCGGCGGCCAGGTCTTGGGCGTATTCGAAGAAGACCGTGGGCTCGCTGTAGGTGAACGACCAGCTGTCGGCGCCCTGGGCCTGGGCCGCCTGGCCCAGACGGGCCGCGAGGTCGGCCGGGGCCTCGACGGGCGCGAAGTCGGGCCCGGGCCGGCTCAGGCCGTGGTTTTGGCAGCCCTGGCAGTCGAGGTTGCAGCCCGGGGCGCCCACGGAAAAAGTCAGGGTGCCGGGCCGAAAATGGTACAAAGGCTTCTTTTCCACTGGGTCGAGGGCCAGCGCGCCGGTGAAGCCGTAGTTGAGGGTTCTGAGCTCGCCCTCGTGGTTGAGGCGGACTTGGCAGAAGCCCGTCCGGCCTGGCGGGATGCGGCAGGCGCGGGCGCACAGCAGGCATTCCGCCGTTCCGTCGTCGCCGGCCGGCCGCCACATCAGGGCCGCCCGGCCCGGCCGATAATTTGGCAAGGCGCTAAAATCCTTTTTTGAGCTCGACGGCTCGGCTTTGGCCCAGGACGCCAAGGCTGGCCTGTCGCGGCCTTGAGCCGGGTCGAGGCGTTTTGGTCAAAAGGTCAAAATTCATTGAACAGGACCAGGCCGATTTTTTCGCTGATGTCGTCGATGATCCAGTCCAAGGCTTCGGCTTCCTGCATTTCGACCTGCCCCTGGTTTGGGCTCACGACGTACGAGCGGGAGCTGGAGAAGGAGGACTGCGCGGTCTTGGGCGGGCCGCCGCCGGGGTCGTCTTTGGTCAGCGTGGCGTTGACCGTCACGGAGGCCGTGCGGCTCGAGGAGGCTTCCGGGACGTCGTTGGCGTACCTGCCCACCACGTCCCAGGAGCCGCTGCCGACCACCACGGAGGTGATGGTCAGCGCCAGCTTGGCCTCCGGGGCGGCCGAGCTGACGACGAAGCCCTGGCCGCCGGAGAGCCGCTCGATCACCTCGCGGGTCAGAGCCGGACCCAGGCGGGCGTAGCGGCTGCGGTTCTCGGCCACCGGCACCGAGAGCCTCAGCGGCGAGCCTTCGCGGTCGAGGCTGTAAGAACTGGCGTTGAACTGATATCCGCAGGACGAAAAAAACGGGGCGGCCAGAAGGACGGCCAGACACAGGAGGGTCCCCGCATGGGCCGGCCGGGCTGAAGGCGGCGAAAGTTTCATGGGCGTCCGTCCGGCACGGCGTCCAGGAGGCGATCGAGCACGCCGTTGACGAAGGCGGTGGAATCGATGTCGCCGAAGCTTTTGGATAATTCCAGAGCCTCGTTGAGGCTCACCAGCGGCGGGACGTCGGGGCAGTGGCGCATTTCGTAATAAGCCAGGCGAATCAGGGCCAGGTCGACCTGGGCCATGCGGTCGGGGTTCCAGTTGGCGGACGCCTCCTCGATGTCCCTGTCGAGCTCGTCGAGGCGGCGGGCGGCGCCCAAAAAGAGGGCTTTGGCCATGGGCCAGGCTTTGGAAAAAGCGTCCGCGTCAAGCTCCAGCGCGGCCTCCTCGTCGTGCCGCGGGTCGAAGCTCCGTTCAAAGAGAATGAGGCTTTCCTCCGGCTTGAGCTGGCCGCTTTGATGCTGAAACATCAAGCGCAAGGCCAGCTCCCGGCTGAGGCGGCGCAGGCCCGGGCGTCCGCGGCCGACGGTCAAGGCTTGTCCGGCTTGGGAATCAGGCGCATCAGTCCGGCCATCTCCATGGCCGTGACCGCGGCCTCGAAGCCCTTGTTGCCGGACTTGGTCCCGGCCCGGTTGACGGCCTGCTCGACGGTGTCGCACGTCAGCACCCCGAAGACGACCGGCACTCCGGTGGACAGCGCCGCTTGGGCCAGGCCCTTGGAAACCTCGGCGGCCACGTAGTCGAAATGGGGCGTGTCGCCGCGGATGACCGCGCCCAAGGCCGCCACGGCGTCGTAGCGGCCGCTGGCGGCCGCGGCCTGGGCGACCAGGGGCAGCTCGAAGGCGCCCGGGGCTTTGATGACGGTCAAAAGCGACTCGTCGCCGCCGTGGCGGACGAAGGCGTCCACGGCGCCGGCCAGCAGCCGTTCGGTGATGAAGCTGTTGAAACGGCTGACCACGAGGGCCAGCTTGAGGTCTTGGGCGGTGATCTGGGCTTCGAGGATTTTGGTCATGCGCGCACCCGCGTCGTCCGCCTCGGGCGGACGGGCAAAAAGCGAAAAAACGAAAAACGTCGAGCCCGAAGGGCGTCGGTGGGTCAAAAAAACGCTCGAGCCGCCGTCTGGCCGCCGGGGCCTCCAAAAATCAGCCTTTCCTCGGCGTCTTTTGGGGCTTTCGGCGGGCGCTCGAGGGCTGGCGGAGCTTTCAGGATTTGTCCAGATGGAGCAAGTGCCCCATTTTGGCGCATTTTGTTTCCATGTAGCTGAGGTTCTCCGGTTTGGCCGGCACCTCGATGGGCACGCGTTCGACGACCTCCAGCCCGTAGCCTTCCAGGGCCACCATTTTGGCCGGATTGTTGGTCAAAAGGCGCATGCGCGTCACGCCCAAATCTCGCAAGACCTGAGCCCCCAGGCCGTAGTCGCGCAAGTCGTCGGCGAAGCCCAAGGCCAGATTGGCCTCGACCGTGTCGGCGCCTTGATCTTGGAGAGCGTAGGCCTTGATTTTGTTGATCAGGCCGATGCCGCGGCCCTCTTGGGGGACGTAGAGCAGCACCCCGCGGCCGGCTTGGGCGATGAGCCGGAGCGACTCGCGCAGCTGGTCGCCGCAGTCGCAGCGCCTGGAGCCCAAGGTGTCGCCGGTCAGGCATTGGGAATGGACCCGCACCAGGACGGGCGCCGGATCGCTCAAATCGCCCAAAGTCATGGCCAGGTACTCGGAGTCGTCGACTTCGGTGTTGTAGGCGTGCAGCTCGAAGAGCGCCAGGTCGGTCGGGAGCTTCGTCTTGGCCGCCAACGCCACGAGCTTTTCGTGGTTGAGCCGGTAGGCCACCAAGTCGGCCACGGTGACGATCTTAAGCTGATGCTTGGCCGCGAACACCTCCAAATCGGGCATCCGGGACATGGTGCCGTCTTCGTTCATGATCTCGCAGATGACGCCGGCCGGAGTCAGCCCGGCCAAGCGGGCCAAATCCACCGAGCCCTCGGTCTGTCCGGTGCGAACCAGCACCCCGCCGGGCCTGGCCCGGAGAGGAAAAATATGGCCGGGCGTGACCAAATCCTGCGGACCGGCGTCTTCGCGCGCCGCGGCCAAGATGGTGACGGCGCGGTCGGCGGCCGAGATGCCGGTGGTCACCCCGTGGCGGGCCTCGATGGACACCGTGAAGGCCGTCTGAAAGGGCGAGAGGTTGTGGCGGGCCATCTGCGGCAGGCCCAGGGCCTCGACCTTTTCGGCGGTCAGCGCCAGACAGACCAGGCCGCGGGCGTGGGTGACCATGAAATTGATGGCCTCAGGCGTGGCGTGCTGGGCCGCCAGGACCAAATCTCCCTCGTTTTCGCGGTTTTCGTCGTCCACGAGGATGACCATGCGGCCGGCCTTGAGGTCTTCGATGGCTTCGGGAATGCTGGCAACAGGCATGAAAAATATCCTGGGAAAAGCGACGGAACGGAGGCCGCCGTCGCGCGAACACGGGCCGGGGGCCTTGGGCTCAACGAGCGGCCAACTGATGGAAAATAATACCACGATCCGGCCGGAGTGGGAAGCGCCCGGCCGAAATACGCAAAGTCGCCGCCGCAGTTCGGCGGGGCCCTGCGGTCGCTCGTCATGAGCCAGGCCAAAAATGCCGCCGGGGGTTTGGGCGAAAGCTCGGCCTTCAGCCCGCCGCCGCGGGGTTGGCCATGCGCGCCCAGGGCCGGAAAGCGAGCTCGGCCCGCAACTGGCGAAAAACTCGGCTTGGCCGGGTCTGCAAGCCTTGTTTGAGAGCCGATCGGCCGCGCGGCTGGCCGTCTGATCATCTTGGGATTGGCGGGACCGGCCTTCAGCGTGGGGGGCGGCTTTCGTTGGCCGAAGTTTGTCAAAGTCTGGCCATTGCCGGGTTTCAGGCGATTGCGAAGAAGTTGGCATGCGGCCCAGGGGCGCGGGGCTGAGGAGCTCAAGAGACTTGGTCGGGGCCCGATCGGGAACTTGGAGGGAACTCAAGAGCCCAGGCGCAGCGAAAAGCGTGGCTGACGGACGGAGGCGGAAGAGGCTGGGCGTGCGGACGGACGCCGATGGCATGGCGGGCGGGCGAGAGCGAGCCCGCCGGCAGGAACGACTTTTTTCGCCGCCTAGATGGCATTGGCGCGTCCCCCCTTTTTTGTCGAAAGCCCCTGAGGGCGCGGCCGGCACCGGGATTTTTTTTCAATTTTTCTTGACTACCCCGCTCGAGCCAGTGATAGAGTGGCGAAATTCAAGACAACGGCCTGACCTGCCGGCCAAGGCCGTGCGCCCCCACAGACGGCCCGAATTCGGCCCGAACTAGTTCCGAGCCGCTTCCTTTCTCGCGGAGAG
>JAISZC010000196.1 GCA_031269485.1 Deltaproteobacteria bacterium | reverse complement strand
TCGTTGCCGCCGGCGCCGGCCCGGATTTCCACGATGGTGTTTTTGGCGTCGTTGGGATCGGTTTTTTCTTTGAGCGCCCTTAGCTCCTCCTCCAAGGACGCCTCGGAAGCCGCCAGCTCGTCGATCTCGCTTTGGGCCATGGCGCGGATGCCTGGATCCTGGTCGGCCAGAAGGACTTTGGCCTGCCGGAGGTCCTCGAGGATCTTCTTGAGCCGCCGCTGCACCGCCAACAGACGAGCCAACTCCGACAGACGCCGAGCCGAGGCCGAAAAGACCTTGGGGTCACGGGCCAACTCGGGGTCTTGCAGCTCGCGTTCCAGAGCCAGACAGCTGCGTTCAAGCTCGGCGTATTCCACGGGATCGAAAGGCATGGACAACCGCTTAGAGCTGGGCCGGACGGCGAGCTGCGCGCCTCGGCGAGATGAAGGAGCGACGCCGGGCCTGACGGACGCGGCCGGGCGCCAGGGTTTCGGCGGTCGGCCGCGGCGATTCGCGCTGGCGTCAAACGTCCTCAGGCGGCCTTGAAGGTCTCGACCGGCTCGCCGGAGCGGGCCAAGACGGCCTCCAGAGCCGCGAAGGCCACCTCCAGCTGCGAGTCGTCGGGCTGGCGCGTGGTCAGACGCTGGAGCGCCAGTCCGGGCCAGACCATGATCCGCCAGATCAGCCCGGCCTTGGGACGGCCGGCCGCCCTGACGATTTCGTAAGCCGCGGCCGAGAGAGGCATCATCAGCAACGTCTTGAGGCCAGCTCCCAGCAGGGCCCGCGCCACGCGGCCCCAGCCCTCGAAGCTGAAAAGAAGGGGAAAGGCGGCGGCGAAGAAAACGATGCTCACGGCCAAGGTCAGAAAAATGAAGGCCGTGCCGCAGCGGGGGTGCCAAGTTGGAAAGGGTCGAGCCTGCTCGGGAGTGCGCGGCAGCTGGGCCTCGAAGACGTGTATGGCCTTGTGCTCGGCGCCGTGATAGGCGTAGACCCGGCGGATGTCTGGAATCAGGCCGATGCCCCAGACGTAGGCCAAAAAGACGCCGAACTTGATCAGCCCGTCGACCAGGTGGAAGCTAAGATCGCTTTCGTCGAATCCGGCGACCGCGCCCAAATAAATGGAGGCGGCGTGGGGCAGGACCACAAACAACACGATGGCCAGGCCCAAGCCCAAGACGAGGGTGAGGGCCGTTTGCCAGGGGCCGAAGCCTGGCTGTCTTTTGGCCGGCCGGGCGTCGTCGGGGGCCGGCCGGTCGGATGGCGGCTGAACGGCTTTCGTGACGTCGGCGGCGGCGATTTGTCCGGCTTGGCCGGCCTGGTCGGCCGGCTCTGCGGCCAAGGCCGCGTCCGCGGAAAAATTCAGGGCCTTGAGGCCCAATACCAGCGATTCGAAAAGCGTCACCGTCCCGCGGACGAAAGGCCAAGCCAACGGCTTGGCTCTCCTGAGCCAGGACCGGTGGACGGTCGTGAGGCTTTTGAGGTCGCCGTCGGGCGTTCTGACGGTCACCGCCCAGCGATCCGGCCCGCGCATCATGACGCCTTCGATCACCGCTTGGCCGCCAACGCGGAGAGGTTCGGCCCCCGAGGCGAGCATTAGGGCCCTGAGGCTCAAAGGAAGCGAAGGGCTCAAGGCGGGCGGCTGGCCGGCGGGGCGCCTGCGGTCCGCCGCATGGTCCGAGCCGCGCAAACGTCGGTCCACGGTCGTTATGACTTTTTCTTGGCGGCGGGCTTGGGCATGTTGGCGTACTTGCGCTGGAAGCGCTCCACGCGGCCGGCCGTGTCGACCAGTTTTTGCTTGCCGGTGAAGAAAGGATGGCAGGCCGAGCAAATTTCCACCTTGATGGAGTCCATGACCGAGCCGGTCGTGAACTCGCTGCCGCAGGCGCACGTGGCGGTGATTAGCTTGTATTTGGGATGGATGTCCTTTTTCATGCTTTTTGCCATCTTTGCCGAAGAAGGGCCGACGAAGGCCGCAGGCCGGCAAGGATCTCCTCCTTGACGTGGACGCGTCCCCAACGTGTCGGAAACGCGCCGGAAACAGGTCTGTAAAAACTTCGGGGCGTTCGCCGCCCCGCGGCGGCCGGCCGAAAATGAGCGTCAAAAATCCCTGTCGGCCAACGGGGCAATCTATCATTTAATCATGTCGCGGAAATTTTGTCAATAGGCGGTTTTCAAGCCCGGGGTCGGGGCAGACGGGGGGAGACTGTCGCGCCGCCGGCCGAAAAGGGCGTCGGAAAGCGCCGCCGAAAAAACGGCAAAAGCCCCGGGCCCAACGGGCCGGGGCTTGCGGGGCGGCGGCGGGACGCCCTACCAGCGGGCCCTCATGTGGTGCAGGATGCCGACTTTGAGCTCCTCGGCCTCGGTGAACAAAAGGGCTCTTTCGGCCTTGACCTTCTCCACGAAGGCTTGATCCTTGAGGCTGGGGAGGTTGATGTCGACCGAGAGCATGGCCGCCCTGAGGGCCGCCTCCAGGATGATGGCCGACACGCCGCAGTCGCTGATGGCGCCCTTGTTGCCGAAGGGGGCCAGCTTGGCGGCTTGCTTCATCAGGTCCAGGCACTTGCGGCAGACGTTGAGCGGGGCCAAGGTGGCCTTCTGGCCGGCGGCCTGGATGGCCTCGCCCCGGGCCTTTTTCTGGTCGTCGGTGTCCTTGGGCAGCTTGAAGGTGGCCATGTAGGCGTCGAAGGCCTCGATGTCGGCGATGGTCATGGCCTTGAGATCCTCAATGCCCGCCATGAAGGCCGCCAAGATGGCCTCGTTGGCCTCCTGATGCTCCTCGTAGCCTTTCTTGCCCTTGGTCAGGCTGGCCACCATGGCGCCCATGGAGGCGCCCAAGGCGGCGACCACGGCCGAGACGTTGCCGCCGCCGGGGACGTGGGCGCTGGAGGCGGCCACCTTGAGGAAATCGTTGATGCTCATGTCGTAGGAGACGGTGTGTGATGACATTTTGGAGCCTTTCGGGCGCCGGCCGGCGCCGGGCCGCTCCGCCGCCGGCGGGACGGCGGGGCGGCCGGAAAAAGGTCAGGCCAGGCCCTGCAGCTGGACGGCCTTGAGCAGATTGGACATGATGATGCTGGTGGTCAGCGAGCCCACGCCGCCGGGCACCGGCGTCAGGAAGGCCACGACCTCGGCCGCCGCGGGCTCGACGTCGCCGGTGATGGAGTTGTCGGGCAGCTGGTTGATGCCGGCGTCGATGACGATTTGGCCGGGGGACAGCATGGAGGCCTTGACCAAGCCGGGGGAGCCGGCCGCGGCCACCACGATTTCGGCGGCCTTGGTGATGGAGCCTATGTCGACCGTCTTGGTGTGGCAGACGGTGATGGTGGCGTCGCGCTTGATCAGCAGGCTAGCCAAGGGCCGGCCGACGGTGTCGCCTCGGCCGACCAGGGCCACTCGGCGGCCCTTGAGCTCGACGCCGCTGCGCTGGATGAGCTCGATGCACGACAAGGGCGTGGCCGGCACCAGAGCCAGGTGCTCCTGTCCGCCCAGCAGGTAGCCTCGGTTGACAGGATGCACGCCGTCGACGTCCTTTTTGGGGTCGAGGCGGTTCATGACCAGCTCTTTTTTTATGTGCTTGGGCAGCGGCAGCTCGACGAGGATGCCGTGGACCTTGGGGTCGGCGTTGAGGTCGTCGATGAGCTTGAGCAGATCGGCCTCCGGCACGTCGTCCGGGCGGGTGTGGATCTCCACCTTGATGCCCAGCTTGTCGCCGACCTTTTCCTTGGATTGGGCGTAGACCCTGGAAGCGTCGTCGCCGCCGGCCAGAACCACGGCCAGCTTGGGCTGGACGCCCTTGGCGACGAGCTCTTTGACCTTCGGGATTATTTCTTCGCGGATGGCGTTGGCCACGGGCAGTCCCTTGATGATTTGCGCCGTCATTTCAGCTCCTTGATGATGCTTGTTGATGATGCTTGTTGATCTCGCCCGCCGGAAGGGCGGGAGCATGAGGACCGGGTGCGTTCCAAGGCGTCGGCCGTCGGGCCGCGGTCAGCCCTCAAGTGGTCGAGTTCGCCCCGGTGTGTTAAGATTAAGGCGTCGGGCGGAGTTTTTTTGAGACCATCGGGCGTCGAGCCGCCTAATTCTCCCGACGAAGCCTAAACACGCGGCGAAAGCCGTGGCTCGCTTGACGCCGTCGAAGGCGGTTTGTTCAGGATGCGATTCGACAACCTTAGCATGTTCCGCGGCGTTTGCCAATTAATATCTTGGGCGATCTTGGCCGTCTTCGGCTGGGGCGCCCTCTGGGGCCCGGCGGCGGCGGCCGGCCCCGGCGATTTGGCCGAAGATTTTTCCGGGCGGCCCCGCCTCCGCGAACTGGTTTGGCGGCTGGCCGGCTGGCTGCCGCCGGCCGATCCTTGGGCGGCCGGGCCGGTGAAGCGGTCGACGACCAGACCCAATCCGCGCGGCGGCGCCCTTTTGCGGATTTCGATGACCTTCGACGATTCGCTGTCCGCTTGGCCGTCGGACCTCAAGCTTGATTGCCTCGGGGCGGACAACGACGTTGGCGGGCCAAAGGGCGAGCCAAGCGACGGCCCGAACGGAGGGCTTGGCGACGCCGAGCGAAGCGGCGCGCAGATCGCGGCCGACGCGCGGCCTTTCGGCGGCCCTCATCTCGAAGGGGCGGAGGCCGATTTTTTGGAGGCCTGCCTGGCCCGGGCCTTGGAGGCCTTGGAGGCCGGGCCTCGGGTCGAGCCTCCCAAATGGCGCTCGCTGGAGCCGGGGCTGCGGTTGGCCAAGACCAAGGCCCTCTACGGCGCCCGGCTCGGGAGCGCGGAAGTGCTGCTAATCAAGGCCTCCCCCGTTTTTTTCAGGCTCGCGCCCTATCATGAGGACGAGCGTCCGGAATGGCGCCGTCGGCCTACCGACGTCGAGGGCTGGTTCAAGCGGCTGGACCGTCCGGCGGCGGTCGTCAACGGCGGGCAGTATTTTCCCGATCGGAGCGCCATGGGCCTTTTGCGGCGCGACGGCCGGCAGCTGACCTCCTCGCGCCACAAGGTCTGGAAAGGCTTTTTGGTCCAAGACCCCCTTCGGCCGGAACGGCCGGCCGCGGCCTTGATCGACGAGGCCGCGAGCGAAGCCGGCGGCCTGAGCCCGGACGACTACGGCACCGTGGTTCAAAGCTACATGATGCTTGACCGTCTTGGTCAGGTCCGGGTCAGGCGCACCGAAAACTTGGCCAGCCGCGCGGTCCTGGGACTGGACCGCGCCGGGGACTTCGTGCTCGTCATGGCCCCCGGGGCCATGACCCTCTCGGACGCGGCGTTGGTGGCCAAAGATTTGGGCCTGCGCTCCGCCTTGGGCCTCGACGGCGGAATGGAGGCCCAATGGGCCGTTCAGGGCGCCCGGACCGTGGACGTCTCGACCGGCCATTTTTCCTACAATTCCTTGGGCCCCTTCCGCTTGCAGGATTATCGCCCGACCCTCCCGACGGTTTTGGCGTTGGAGCGGCGAGCCCGGCCGTTGGCTAGGGACGGAGCGCCGGAAGACTCGGAGGCCGACTGACGCGCCTGCTCCTGCGCCGCCGCCGGAGACAGACGACCGCCGTCGATGGCCCGGAATTTAGATTTTGTTTGACAGATTATTGATATTTGATGTTTAATAAAAAAGTAATAAATGATGCCAGTGCAAAAACTGACCGATATCAATATGTAGTGGTATAGACGGAGCCCATAGCGAAGGAAGCTTTACAGGATGCGGAGCGGTATCGAGCAGTCCTACAGCCGGGCAAAGCGCGAGCTGGGCGCCAAAAGGCTCTGGGTCCGGGGGAAGTCCAAAGTGTCTGACGCGCTCTATCTGAAGATCCTTGGACTGAATATCAAGAGGGCTGACAAGTACTTTAAAGCCCTCTGGAAACACACACGGAGGTTGAATCAGGCAGCCTGATTCAATCTGCCTTCCGACGTATCCAGTTACGGGCTCAACGGAGGCAGACCGTCGGAAATTCGCCTTCAAGGAGGCACGCGGACACTGCTGAAAAAGGAAAGGACGATAATGGTTGCCAGCCGGCAGTTCGGTTCGCCCGGGCTGTCAGGTGGCGACATAAGGGGGAATCTGTCTTGTCTGCTCATCATTGAAGCTCTTTACTCATAGTCTAAGCCTGCATTCTTCCACAGATTATAAGGAGGTGAACGATTACGCTTTAACCTTACAGATAACTGTTGACCAGACTAAGAATCCGTCTTATAATCTTTTACTTGCAACCACCCCCTCCCGCCTTGCCCAGACCAGGCCTGGCGGCCGCAAGGAGGCTTGCCAATGCCGTCTTCTCTCAGGATATGGCTGTTCGTCGCCTCGGCCGCTTTGGCCCTCGCGGCACGGGCCGCGACCGCCCAGGTGGCGGACTACGGGGAGGGTGGCGGGACCCAGATAACCGGCTCCGTGGGCGTGGGAGCCGTGTACGCTCCGGAGTTCAGCGGCTCGGACAAGTCGGAGGCCAAGCCCCTGCCGGTCTTCAACCTCCGCTACGGGCCCGTCTTCCTCTCCACGGACAACGGCCTGGGGATCCGCTTCGATCTGCTGGGCGGGGCCCTGGAGCTCTCCCCCGCCATCAACTACCGCTGGGGCCGGGACGAGGGCGACAGCGAGCTTCTGCGCGGCATGGGGGACGTGGACGGCCAGTTCGTCGGCGGGGCGAAGATCGTCTGCCGCCTGGACGACGTCTCGCTGGGCCTCAAGGCCTTCCAGGGGCTTTCGGACGCCGAGGGCTTCACCCTGGACATGCGCCTGGCCTACCTCAACCGCATGCACGATAAGTTCCACTGGGGCCTCGCGGCCGAGGCGGGCTTCGCCGACTCCCAGCACCTCCAGACCCATTACGGGGTGACCGGGGAACAGTCCGCGCGGTCCGGCTACAGGGTCTTCTCCCCGTCCGGCGGCATCAAGGACATCTCCTTCGGCGGCGCCGTGGACTACTACCTCACCCCGAACGTCTCCGTGGACGTCTTCGCGCGCTTCACCCGCCTCGCGGGCGACGCCGCGGACTCCCCCATCGTGGAGCGGGGCTCCCATAACCAGTTCGCGACGGGTCTCCTCTTCTTCTACCATTTCGGCTCGAACTGAGGCCGCCCCGCCGCAGGCCGCGGGCCGCGGGCCTGGCGGCGACCGGGGCGCGGTACTTGGATGCAGTTTCCCGCAAATGCAATATGATGCGAGGCACGTGGCGTTTTCATGCCCATGCTGCATACATAATCGTCACAAGAATTAGTTTGGGACTTTTTGCACTGGCATCATAAATAAAATGCAATTAAAAAAATTAATAGCTAATAACAATAACTATTGATGGCGAGATCGTCAGAATTAAAAAGTCAGCTCGACGCCTGAGGAGAGAATCGACATGAAGCCGGTCAAAGAAATTTTGATTCTGACCCCAACGCCCAATGAGCACCGTTCGGTGAAGGCCCATGTAGGCCGAGCCGGCTTCGACAAGATCAAGTGCACGGTGGTGGAGTGCGGCCCCGGCAAAATCAACGCCGCCTTCAAGGCGGCCGAGGAGCTGTCGACTCGCCGGGACGAGGACGTCGTTCTGATCGGGGCCGGCACCGCCGGCTCGCTGACCAAGGAATTGCGCGCCGGGCAGGTCATCGCCTCCCGTGCGGCCCTAATTTCCGATTGGCGCATGGAGGACGGCGACGAGGTCAAGGTCAGCCCTTACGGCTGGTTCGACTACCGCGAGCCCGCCCCCGAGCAGGTGGCCAAAATGACGCTCGAGTGCCGGGATCCGCTCATGGCCGCCTTTTTTGACCGGCTGCCGTCCGCTCAGTGGCGGTTAGGGCGGCTTTTGACCTCCGACGCCTTCGTGGCCGGCCAGAAGCGCAAGCTGGAGCTGGGCCGGATCTTCGGCTGCCTGGCCTGCGACATGGAGTCCGGGGCCTTCGGCTACGTGGCCGAAAAGCTTTCGCCTCGGCCCTGGGCCAATTTTCGGGTGGTGGCCGACACCCTCGACGACGCCCTCGACGATTATTTTGCCATGGAGCGGGACATGACCGAGATTCTCGGTCGCCAGCTCGTCGAAGCCTTGAACATTCTCGACCGGCTGCTCTAAGCGGCGGCTTTGGGGAAAATCATGACTTTCATGATCGTGCGCGGCGACGTGACCGCTCAGCTGGTCGACGCGGTGGTCAACGCGGCCAACACCGAGCTCAGAATGGGCGGCGGGGTTTGCGGGGCCATTTTCAGGGCCGCCGGCCCGGTCGAGCTCAAGAAGGCCTGCCAGGAGATCGGCGGCTGCGAGACCGGCCAGGCGGTCGTCACTCCCGGCTTTGCGCTGAAGGCCAAATACGTGATCCACACGGCGGGGCCGATCTGGCAGGGCGGCGACGCGGGCGAGCCGGAGCTTTTGGCTTCCTGCTACCGGCGGTCGTTGGCGTTGGCCGTCGAGCGCGGCTGCCGGTCAACGGCCTTTCCGCTGCTTTCCGCCGGCATTTACGGGTATCCCCGCGCGGCGGCCCTTCATGCGGCCGTCGAGAACATCGGCGCCTTCGTGACGGAAAATCCTGATTTTGACGCCTTGCTCGTCATTTTCGGCGACGAGCTCTTCGGCCTTGAGGCGGACGAGCGGGCCGAGCTGGCCGGCCGCCTCCGCGACGTTCCCCAGCCGGAGGCGACCGCGCGGGGGGATTGGCGTCAACTGGTTCGCGAGGCGATGGCCTCCAGGGCCCTCGACGCCCGTTCTTTGGCCGCGGCCGCCAACCTGCGACCGCCGGCGGCCGCGGCTCTGCTGGCCGGCGCCGAGTCGCCGTCCAAGGAAACCCTGCTGGCTCTGGCGGCGGCTCTGGAGTCGACGCCGCGGCAGGCGGCGGATTTGGCGGCTTCGGCCGGTCAGGCCATCGAAGCCGAGGATCGCTCTTGGGGGCTGACTAGCTGGTTTTTGGAGCAAAAGCGCTTTAACGTCCATTTAGTCAACGAGGCGCTTTTCGCTTTTGGGCTGCCGCTGTTGGGCTGATCGCGGGGCCGAGACGCCACGCTCGGTTCCGGCTAATTGGTTAATCATGAGGTTTGACAGTCTATAAAGTTATAATATTGTTTTTGTTGGTCAAAGGGTGCACGAACCATTGTTCGTCCGCCAATGATTAAAACAACGTTATAAACTTTTACCACATTTATAATAAACTTGAGGTATATTTCCTATTATTTATCTGATTTATTGCCATCTTAATGGCATTATTAAATTCAACTAATTATTTATCTTGAATATTTGATAATAAAGGAGAATCATATACGTCAATAAGTATAACAGTTTTTTCGTATTTAAATTTAATATTGGCCAATAATGATTTAAAAAATCATCATCATCATCATCATCTTCTTCTTCTTCTACATCATTATAGCGTGTATTATATTTTAATTTTTTGATTATAGATTTATTAACTTTAACTCATCTTTCGCCGAGGCGAGCGACGGGCCTGACAGTCGCCGAAGCGAAAACCCAGCGCAGGCGTCTGCGCTGGGCTTCTTAAAATTGCAATGCCGCGACGCCTTGCGTCAATTTTTGACCGCCTGGCCGGCCGTTGACGATTTCAAGGGCGCGCAAAATTGGCGAGTCAAGCTGGTCCCAGGCTTTTTTCTCTTGACATTCTCCCCTGACTAAAGTCAGAGGCTCCCTCGGCTTAGGCTCTGTGGTTTGAGCCCTTCGAGGCCGGCGGCGGAAACCGCGGCGGTCGATGGCCGCTCCGCCCTAAAGACCTCCGGCGTCCAAACAGCGGAGCCAAGTTCGGCCTGGCCGCCGTCTGACCGTCCTCGTCCCGCGCGCCAGCTTGGCCGGGGCCTAGCGCATGGCCTGCTTGGCGGCCTTGGCGGCGATGTCGCGGCGGTAGTGCGCCCCTTCGAAGGAGATCAAGGAGACGGCCTCGTAAGCCTTTTGGACCGCGTCAGGCATATTGTCGCCCAAGGCCGAGACGGCCAACACTCGGCCGCCGCTGGTGACGGGAATTTCCGCGCCCTGCCGGACCTCGCGCGTCACGCCGGCCTCGAAGATCTCCACGTCCGGCCGGGCGGCGGCCTGCTCGAGTCCGGCGATGGCGTCGCCCTGGCGGCTGGGGCCCGGATAGCCTTCGGCGGACATGACCACGCAGACGGCCGGCCGAGGATCCCAAGTCGGCGAAACTTGCTCCAGGCGGCCCTGGGCGGCGGCCATCATGACTTCGGCCAGATCGCCTTTGAAGCGCGGCAGGACGGCCTGGGTCTCGGGGTCGCCGAAGCGGGCGTTGAATTCCAGGATCTTCAGGCCGTTGAGGGTGCGCACCAGGCCGGCGTACAGAAGGCCGCAGTACGGCCGGCCTTCGATGGCCAGGCCTTCGATGGCCGGCCGGATGATCTCGTCCATGATGGTCTTTTCCAGGGCCGGCGTCACCAGTGGCGAGGGCGAGCAGGCCCCCATGCCGCCAGTGTTGGGGCCGCGGTCGTAGTCGTGGACGGCTTTGTGGTCTTGGGCCGAGCCGAAGGGGATGGCTGTGCGGCCGTCGGCTAGGGCGAAAAAGGAAATTTCGTCGCCGGCCAGATATTCCTCGATGATGAGGCGTTCGGCGGCCGGAATGGGGGCCAGCGCGTCGATGGCCGCGAGAGCCTGACGGTGCTGGCCGCAGATGATCACGCCTTTGCCGCCGGCCAGGCCGTCGGCCTTGACGACCGCCGGGTAGGAGGAGTGCTTGAGGTACTGGCGGGCTTCCTGGTGATCGTAGAAAACGGCGTAGCTGGCCGTCGGCAGGTTGTGGCGGACCATGAAATCTTTGGCGAATATCTTGGAGCATTCGATTTCGGCGGCCGCGGCCGAGGGTCCGAAGACCGCCAGGCCTTTGGAGCGCAGCGCGTCGGCCAAGCCCAGCGAAAGGGGGAGCTCCGGGCCGATGACGGTCAGGTCAGGGCGCAAGTCTTCGGCGACGGCCGTCAGGGCGGCGACGTCGCCGATGGCCGCGGGGCGGATTTGGCCCAGCTTGGCGAGGGCGGAGCTGCCGGGGGCGGAAAAGAGCTCGACGGCGGGATTTTGCTTCAATCGCCAGGCTAGGGCGTGCTCCCGGCCGCCGGAGCCGATGAGGAGTATCTTCATTTTGGCACCACAGTGGGGGATAATGGGCCGCGGCCCCGAAAGCGGCGGCTGGCGCGCCCGACAGCCCTGGAGCGGCCGCGCCTTTTTCTGCCGCCAACCGCCGCCAAGCGAACCGGCCGTCAAGCCGTCGCCCGGCGAAAAACAAAAGACGAAAAATCAGCCGCCTAAAACCAAAGATTCGATTCGCGCCAGCGCCGTGGGCAGCCCCGACACGACCGGGCCGCCGGCTTGGGCCAGCTCCGGCTTGCCTCCGCCGCGACCGCCGACGGCCTCGGCCATGGCCGAAACCAGGCGGCCGGCCTGGAAACGGTCGAGCAGCTTCGGTCCCACCGTCACCAGCAGCAGCGCCTTGCCTTCCGGACTGGCCGCGCCCAGAGCCAGCACGGCGGAGGGGCCCAGCCGGTCGCGCAGCGCGTC
This sequence comes from Deltaproteobacteria bacterium, assembly GCA_031269485.1. Classification (GTDB taxonomy): domain Bacteria; phylum Desulfobacterota; class Desulfarculia; order Adiutricales; family Adiutricaceae; genus JAISZC01. The sequence continues at coordinate 23,326 of JAISZC010000196.1, read as the reverse complement.
GCCCAGCTCCCGCAGGCTCTTGGGGTCGGCGGCCTGGACTTGGGCGGCCAGAAGGGTCACGCCGTTTTTGGTCGCGGCTTTGTCGAGGAGCTCGGCCGCGTCGCGGCCGACGGACTTGACCGGACCTTTGTCCAGCTCCTTTACGCGGGCTTGAAGTTTTTTGACGCGTTCGAGGAGCTCCTCGGGCTTGGCCTTGAGGGCCGCGCCGAGCTCGTGGAGGCTGCGCCGCAAGCTCTGGTGCTCGGCCAAGGCCGCCGGACCCGTCAGGCATTCCAGGCGCCTGACGCCGGCCGAGACGGCGCTCTCCGAGACGACGTGAAAAGCGCCCAGGCGGCCGGTGCTGGGGGCATGGGTGCCGCCGCACAACTCCCGCGACGGGCCCATGGTCACCACCCTGACCTCCTCGCCGTAGCGTTCCTCGAAAAGGGCCATGGCCCCGGAGCGGACGGCCTCGTCCATGCCCATGACTTCGGTGTTCACCGGGTGGTCGGCCTGGATTTCGAGGTTGACCAGGCGCTCGACGTTTTCGAGCTCCTCGACCGTCGCGGCCTGGTCGTGAGTGAAGTCGAAACGGAGCCGGTCGGCGGCCACCAGCGAGCCGGCTTGGCGCACGTGCGAGCCCAAAGTTTCCCTCAAGGCCCGGTGAAGCAGGTGCGTGGCCGTGTGATTGTTGGCCGTGGCCCGGCGCCGGTCGGGATCGGGCCACAGGACGGCCGGCTCCTGGAGGCCGACGACGCCTTCGGTCACCTGAGCGCGGTGAAGAAAGACGCCCGAGCCCGGGGCCTTGACGACCTCCACGACGGCGGCTCGTCCGGCCGGAAAAAATATGGTCCCCGCGTCGCCCTCTTGGCCGCCGGAGGCGGCGTAGAACGGGGTGCGGGCGAAGACCAGCACGATCTCGTCGCCGGCCGCGGCGGTCTCGGCCGCGGTCGAGCCCCGCGTCATCAGGCTGGGCGTCTGGCCTTCGAGCCGCAGCTCGTCGTAGCCGACGAAAACGGTTTTGAAGCCTTGGGCGGTAAGCTTGTCGACCTCGGCCAAGGTCTGGTCGTCCTTGAGGGTCCCAGATTTCCAGGCGGCTCGGCCCTTGGCCTTCTGCCGCGCCATGGCCGCCTCGAAGCCGGCCTCGTCGACGGTCAAAGAGCGCTCGCGGGCGACGTCGGCCACCAAATCGACCGGAAAGCCGAAGGTGTCGTAGAGCTTGAACACCACCTCGCCCGGCACGACTTTTTCGTCTTTCTTGAGCAGATCCTCGATGCTCTCGTTTAAGATGGACAGTCCCGAGCCCAAAGTTTCGCTGAAGCGTTCCTCCTCGGCTGAAACGGTCTTGGCGATGTAGTCGGCGTTATCGACGAGGTCGGGATAGGCCTGGCCCAAGCCTTCGATGACGGCTCGGGCCATTTGGCCCATGAAGGGCTTCTCCAGGCCCAGCTTGCGGCCGTGGCGGACGGCCCGCCGCAGAATGCGCCTCAGGACGTAGCCGCGGCCCAAGTTTTCCGGCCGCACGCCGTCGCCGATGAGGAAAGTGACCGCTCTGGCGTGGTCGGCGACCACGCGCAGGGAGACGTTGGCCTGAAAGCCCTCGTCGCCTGGCGTCAGCGTGACGCCGTAGCGGTAGGGCCGGCCGCTGAGGGCCGAGACGCGCTCCAATAGGGGCTTGAAGAGGTCGGTCTCAAAATTGCTCACGACCCCGGCCAGCACGGCCGACAGCCGTTCCAGGCCCATGCCCGTGTCGATGGACGGCTTGGGCAGGGGCGTCGTTCGGCCGTCGGCATGCCGTTCGAACTGCATGAAAACCAAGTTCCAAATTTCCAGAAAGCGATCGCAGTCGCAGCCCGGGGCGCAGTCGGGGCGCCCGCAGCCCAGCTCCGAACCCTGGTCGATGAGGATTTCGCTGCAGGGCCCGCAGGGCCCGACGTCGCCCATGGCCCAAAAGTTGTCCTTTTCGCCGAGGCGGATCACGCGTTCGGCCGGCAGGCCGGCGATGCGCCGCCACAGTTCGAAGGCCTCGTCGTCGTCCTGGTACACGGTCGCGTAGAGGCGATCCTTGGGCAGGCCGTAGCCCTCCGTCAGGAGTTCCCAGGCGTATTCGACGGCCTGCTCCTTAAAATAGTCGCCGAAGGAGAAATTGCCCAGCATTTCAAAAAAAGTGTGATGTCGGGCGGTATAACCCACATTTTCCAAATCATTATGTTTGCCGCCGGCTCTGACGCATTTTTGAGAGGTCACGGCCCGGACGTAATCGCGTTTTTCTTCGCCGGTGAAGATGCGCTTGAACTGCACCATGCCGGCGTTGGTGAACAGCAGCGTCGGATCGTCGTGCGGCACCAGCGAGCTGGAAGGCGTCGGACGATGGCCGCGCTGGCCGAAGTAGTCGAGAAATTTGGTTCTGATGGCGGTGGAATTCATCGAATGTCACCCAAAGAAGGCCTCGAGTCGAGGGAGAAATTGGGTCCAAGCCTGGTTTCGGCGTCCAGGCCGCAGGGCCTGGCAGGGCGGCCCCGCCTCAAGTCCAACGCCGGCTTGAGGCCGCTGGCGAGGAGAGGGCGACCGGCGCGCGCCGGCCAAGGGCCTCAAAACGAACCTCGAAGAGTTGGTCAAGAAAACTTCGTGAAATCGTCGGCTCAGCCGGCGGCGGGCTGGGCCGCGCCAGATTCTTCGGGCGGCTCGGGCTCGGACGGCCCATGGGTCTCGGCGATGGCCTCGGTGAACTTTTCGGCCAGCAAGCCGTAGGCCCCTCTGAGCTTTTGCTCGATGGAGGCGGCCACCTCAGGGTTTTCCTGCAAGAAGCGGCGGACGTTCTCCTTGCCGTTGCCGAGCCGCTCGCCTTCGTACGAGTACCAGTTCCCGCTTTTATCGACAATTTCCATGAGCAGGCCCAGATCGATGAGCTCGCCTTCCCGCGAAATCCCGCGGCCGTACATGATGTCGAAGCAGGCTTCCTTGAAGGGCGGAGCTATTTTGTTCTTGACGACCTTGACGCGGGCCAGCGAGCCGATGCGGGTGTCGTCGGAGTTCTTGACGTGTCCCGTGCGGCGGATGTCCAGGCGCATGGTGGCGTAGAATTTCAAGGCGTTGCCGCCGGTGGTCACCTCCGGGGAGCCGTAGGTCATGGGGCCGATCTTCATGCGCACCTGGTTGATGAACACCACCGCCGTCCGGGAGCGATGCATGGCCCCGGTCAGCTTGCGCAGGGCTTGGCTCATCAGGCGGGCCAGCAGGCCGACGTGGACGGCGCCCATGTCGCCGAGCAGCTCGGCCTCAGGCACCAAGGCGGCCACGGAGTCGATGACGATGAGATCGACCGCGCCGCTGCGGACCAGGATTTCGGCGATGTCGAGGGCCTGTTCGCCGTGGTCGGGCTGGCTGATCAGCAGCTCGTCGGTGTTCACGCCCAGCCGGCGGGCGTAACTGACGTCCAGAGCGTGCTCGGCGTCGATGAAGGCGGCCACGCCGGCCTGGCCTTGGGCGTTTTTGATTTTTTGGGCCTCGGCGACGATGTGAAGGGCCAGCGTGGTCTTGCCGCTGGACTCGGGGCCGTAGATCTCAATTATGCGGCCGCGCGGGATGCCGCCGACGCCCATGGCGGCGTCGAGGCTTATGGACCCCGTGGGTATGATCGGCACTGATTCCTGGTCGTCTCCGCCCAGCTTCATGATTGAGCCTTTGCCGAAATTTTTCTCGATTTGGGCCAAGGCCTGGCCCAAGGCCTTGTCGCGCGGGTCCTCCGGGGGGGCGGACTTGTCCTTTTTGGCTTTTGGTTCCTTGTCTGAGGCTTTTGCCATTTTTTTCCTCTAAGCTGGCTGCGTTCGTTGATGCTGCAGACGGAGGCGCGCTGAATGACATGCTGAGGCGGCCGCCCTCGGGCCGTCAAGCCCTGGGGGCCGCGGGTCTGGAGCCCTGGCCGGCGCGATGCCTCGCCTGGTCAAGCCGAAAGCGCCAGCCCCCTTTTCAAGGCTGCCTTAAAATATCATTACCCGGCCCCCATGACAAGAGAGGATCAGGACGCAAAAAGGCCGGTCGGCGCCAAATCCGGCAAGTTTTGACTAGTGTTGTCAAGGACTTATTTGACTAGTCAAGTTGAAAAGAAAGATATTGCGCCACGATCCGGCGATGGTTGACCCGAGCGCGGCGTCATCGTCGAGCTGGACGGCTTCCCCGTCAAGGCCAGTCTTGGAGCGCGCCGGCGGCGCCCGGAGGCGGCGAAATGGACCATGTCAGGTAATAACCTTTAAGAAAGGGCTCGCTGGCCGCTGGCCGGCAAAGGCGGCCGACCGCCAGGCCCTGACGCCACGAGTCGGCGAGCTCCTCAACTTGCGCGCCACTGGCCTTCCAAAGAGTCTCAAGCCGCCCAGGGCCGACGTGTCCTCGAGGTCCTCCTCCTCCGTCGCGCGCAGACCCGACAGGCCCGACGCGTTTTTGAGCCTCCAAGTCGCGCCTCCAAGTCGCGCCTCCCAGTCGCGCCTCCCAGTCGCGCCGCCGCAAGACGCCGACCGAAGCCGCGGCTGGCCAAAGCAATGGCCAGGGGCCAGAACCTGGCGTCCGCTGATCTCCGACGCTTTCGGGCTCGGCCGGTCAGGGGACGGCAGATCGCGGACAGGCAGCTGACGGCTGCGAGGCGGCGCGGCTGAAGCGATCGCGGGCAAAGCGGCGGCGGCGGAACTGGACCAACGTCAGGCGCCGCGTTGGCGTCCTGCGTGGCCGCGGCTCAGAGCCGTTTAGGGGCGCTGTCCGCCCGGCCCGGGCGCAGGGCCGCTCGTCCGGTCCGCCTGACGGAAGCCGGGGCGGCCCCTCAAGTTTTTCGGGTCGGGACGCCGCTTCGCCTTGCGTTGGCGGGCCAAATCGTATATTGTAAAGTTGCCGAAGGGTTGCGGCCTGCCCGAACTGATTCAACAATCCCCGCGCCCGGCGGTTCGGAGACCCCGCCCCAAAGAGCCAATGTAACCTTGGGATAGCCCCAGAAGGCGGCCGACGCCGGGAGCGCGACGGTTGGCCTTGGCGTTTTTCAGGAAAATGTCGCTGCACGTGGCGAATTCGTCGCGACGGAGGCCGTGATCAAGGATGAACTCAAGGATAAAATCAACGACGTCGAATTACAATTCAAAGATGAAATCAATGGCGCCGAGTCAAGATTGACGAAGGAAATCAACGAAGTCAGAACTACGCGTCGTCGTCAAAGGTTGGCTTATTTCGGTTTACGCTCTGCTCTCAGCGTTTTTTTATAAGTTTGCTCATGGCGGTGTTAACCTTGAACGGAAGAAGGTACGAGATACACGATAAAATTTTGAATCTAAAGGTTGAGGCGGAAAAAATTTATCGAAATGGACAAAAATTCTCCGATCCTGCTGTTTTGATGGCCACGACGCTAGGAGCACAGCCGCAGGTTTTCTCTCAAGGCCCAGTTGCGGCCTGGCGAACCCGGTCCGGCGGCCTAGGTTCCAGCCTTTCCTGCATCTCCTGCGGAGACGCCTTCTCCGGCCGCTCGCGGGCATGGGTCGGCAAATTAATTTCATCGCCCGCGAGGGTTGAGCCCCTTTGACGGCGACCATTTAGAAAGCGCCCCGGTTGCGCGCCCGGTCCGGGAGCTTGCAAGAACTCACAAGTTTCATGAGTGATTATGGCAAGTTGCTGAACACGGACCAGGTTTTTTTGCGACCGCCGTCCACGAGGCGCCCGTAGCCCGCGAACGGTTTTTTTTGTCGCGGCGGTCCTTTACGTGTTTGAGGGCGACGACCGCAGATTGACGGCTCTAAAGGGTCTTTAGCTAATAAGTTTGATTATTAGTAAAGATATTTTTTTAAATAATTTGTTTCGAATGATTTTATCATAATCAAAATAAAGTATAAGAGATATTAACTTCAAAGATAATTAAAATCAGTCTAATAATAACTAAATTACAATTATTTAAGCTATTATAGGACATGTTGTCATTTAAAGCAAGGTAAGGAAAATTCAATATTGCTAAAATTAAATATGCACCAATTGCTGGATGTAGTGTCCTAAAAGATAATAATGACGCCTGATAAATTTGATTTCAAAAAATTTCTTTTCAGCTTGACGGACCGAATAATACCTTGATAATAAATGTCAAAGCTAGCCATTTTAGCCCTGACCTGGGTTTTGCTAAAAGGTCTATTTTCGAAGGGTTCGCCGCGCGGCCTAAAAGCCGCAGGCTGCGGCAACTCTTCGCCGAGCGTATGGCGCCGCCGGCGCGTTGACCGGGCCAGGATTTTGTGACATATTTGAATCTGGGTCCGGCCCCGCCATGGGCCAGGTTTTTCTTGCGCAGTTTCGTTTTTGTCGCCTGGACCGCCAATAAGCCTTGGGCGTCCGTCGCGCCCGGCCTGAAGGCCCAGTTGACGGCAAGCTCAGGTGAGCGCCATGAACGTGGAAGGCTTGGGCGTCGTGGCCTGCGACGTTGTCAGAGCGGAACTGGAGCGGGTCGTGGGCGATCGCGACGTGCCGATGCGTTTTCTCGAATACTCGCTGCACAGCACGCCCGCGGACATGCGCGGCCGCATCGTCGAGGCCCTGGCCGCCTTGAGAAGCGACGGGGCCGAAAGGGCGGCTTTGGGCTACGGGCTGTGCTCCAACGGGGTGGTGGGCGTCGAGTCGGACGGTCCGCTGGTCATGCCCAGATGCCATGACTGCATCGCCATGTTGCTGGGCTCGCCGAGGCAGTATTTTGAGATGTTCCGTCGCCATCCTGGCACGTATTTTCTGACTGAAGGCTGGGTGCGCAACTACGGCGACCCGCTGTCGTCGGTGGAGCGCAAGTACGTCCCGAGGATGGGCGAAAAGAAGGCTTTGCGGGGCATGAGCCTGGAACTGGCCAATTATAAGGCTTTCTGCTTTGTGGACAACGGCGTGGGCGATCGGGCGAGCGTCAAGGCCAGAACTTTGGAGAACTGCCGGGTTTTCAAGAAGGAATATATGGAAGTGGCGGCCAGTTTGGACTATTTTCGGGCTCTGATCGACGGCCCGCACGGGCGCGACGATTTCGTGGAGTTGCCGACGGGAGACAAGATCGTCAACGATTTGTTCTACAACATCATTTGAAGGTTCAGCTGAGGCTAAGAGCCTTCGTTGCGCGCCTAAACGGCGCGTCGTCCCTCAGAGCCGGCCGGGCCAAGGCGCGGCCCAATTAGGCGCCAAGACGTTGGCGGTAAGGGTGATAGTCGCCGCGGCGGATGCGGTGAGTCTTCATGACCAGGGCCTCGTTGGTGCCGGTGTGGAAGATCAGCCGCCGGCCCTTGAAGCCGCCCACGTCCTCGGAGACGATGGTGATGCCGCTTTTTTTGAGCATCTTGCGGGCCGTTTTCACGTTGCGGCCGCCTGTGGAGCCCCAGGCGCTGTGCCCTGGCACCTCGCCGCCGCCGAAGATTTGGGCTTCGAGGTCTTCGAGGCGACTGCCCATGCGCTGGAGCTTGCTGATGAGGGCCGGGATGGCCACGTCGCCGTAGTCGTTGGACACGGCGCCGAACAATCCGCTTTTGGGGTACATGAACTGGTTCATGCCGCCGATTCTAAGCCGGCGGTCATGGAGGCAAACGGCCACGCAGGTGCCCAGCACCGCCGATATCATGGCTTGTTCGCCGCAGGAGAACAGGCTGCCGGGCGTCAAATGGTAACGATAGACTTCAACTGCGCGGTTTGTCGTCGTCATGAGGACACCTTATTAAGTCGTGACTTGAGTCAGGGGCGAAAGTTAAAAACACGTTAAAAAATAAGTCGTCAAACAGCCCTTCGGGCTGGCGAGGTCTTCAAAATGGAGGTTCAGGCGGCTTGAGGTTCAGCGGCTTGGACCTCCTCCGGTTCGGCGGCTTTGGGCCGGCCCAGCTTTCGTCGCTGGTCGAGTCCCCGAGATCTCCGGCGCGAGGCGCAACGGTCGGCCCAGCCTGAGGCGGGCCCGACGACGACGACGAAGGCGGCGGCGGCCGTCGAAAGCTGAATCTAGCTTAACATTTTCTGTCCTATGAAGCAAGCTAAATTTGCCGCCAATTTGGACGTAAGCCGGATGGATTTTTTCTGTTCCGACCAAGCAAGCGTAATTTGTTCCCAGGCTCCGAGGCTAGTTCGCAATTGTTCCAATGGACCCACGGCTGGAACCAGTCGGTCTGAATTCGCCGAAGAGCCTGACTCTTGCCGACCTCAGGCTGGCGTTCGGCCGGCATATAGGGGTAATTCAGCGCGAATTGCCGACAGTCGTTTCAACGTTGGGCGGTCGCCGGCGGCGCCGGAATCTGGCCGCCGGGCGCCGTCCGACTCGGGCCTTTGGCTGGGGCCTGCGTCATGAATTTAACGTTTTTGGCGAAAACCGGCTTTTTGACGAACGCGAGGCCGCTTTTATTCGGCGGCGTCGTTTTTGACGCCCTTGTCAGGGCTGTCGGTTCCAAGTATGTGGGGGAGGTTGCAGGCATGGCCGAGGAAAAATTGCCGGAAGGCATTTATTTGGAAACTAAGAAAAGTCAGATCGGCACCGGCAACACGGCCAGGACGGCCGAATACCGTAATTTTTGGGCGACGTTGAGGGTGGGGGAAGAGTTTTTGGAGATGGTGCTGCTGGACGACGCCTTCGGTTTAACCGGCATCAAGGAGAAATTCTCCGTCGAGGTGGTCGCGGGCCCCAATTGGCTCTACGTTGAGCAGGGCGAAAAAAAATATCGCCAGCTCAAGCCCAAGCTCGACGACATCTTGGCCCCGCCCAAGCCGGCGCCCAAGCCCGCGGCCGCCAAAGCGACCCGCAAGACGGTCTTTGGGGCCACCAAGGTCTTGGGAGGCAGCAAGAAAGAAGGTTGGTGGTCCAAGTGAACTCGTCCCCCCAGCACAGCCACGCCTTCGTCGAAGAGTGGACCGGCCCGTTGGCGGAGGGCTTCGATCGCGAGACTGATTTGGCCACTTTGCAGGTGTATTTGCAAAAATTTTCCGACGACGGCTTGATGGAAGTTCTTTTGCCGCGTTTGACCGACGAGGAGATAAGCGGCTTTTTCAGGACCCTGGCTCTAACTTTGCGGCGTCACCTTTCCGATCAGGAATACCACGCCCTTTTCTTGAAAAACTCGCCCGCTCAATCTCGAGAATGATCTTTCGGCGGGCGTCGAGGGACGGCCGTCAGCCGGGGGCCGCCCGGGGAGGCTAGGACGCGGGCCTCCGTCGGCGGCCGGGCTCGTAAAAAGCCGCCGCGCCCTTTGCCGAGCCTTGAAAAATCATCCAGACGGGGCGCCGCCCGGAAAGCGGGCGGTCTCCGGCCAAGGGCGCCCATGAAAAGCCGCATTTTTTTCGTCTTGCCGCTCCTGCTCTTGACCGTTCTGGCTCAGGGCTGTCTGGCCGCCTTGAGCGGCGCCGAGACTTTCGTTCCGGTCCCCGAGCTCGTCGTGTTGCCCGCGCAGGTCGAGCGCGGCGGCCCGGCTCGGGCCCTGCTGGCCGGCTTGCCGCCGGAGGCCGCCGCCGAGGGCGAGTTCGACGGCAAGAAAGTTTTCTTTTTTCCTGTCGAGGACGTCCTGGTGGGTCTGTTTGGGGCCGACGTCATGATCGAGCCGGGCGTCAAGACCTTGAAGGTCGCTTGGACGGCCGGCGAATTCGGCGGGGAGCTCGCGGTCGAGGTGCCCGTCAAGGACAAGACATACGGGATCAGGGACATCAAGGTGCCCCAGAAGCAGGTCGATCTCTCGCCCGAGGATCAGGCCCGGGCCGCCCGGGAGCGCAAGCTCGTCGAGGCCGCCTTGGCCTTGCAGACTCCCGTCAAGCTGTGGACCGGGAACTTCATCGAGCCGGTCGACGGCCCGATCAACAGCTCCTTCGGCCGGCGGACGCGCCTCAACGGGATCATGAATCCCAGGCCGCACGCCGGGGCGGACTATTTGGTCCCCGAAGGCACGGAGGTCAGGGCGCCGGCCGACGGGACGGTCGCGTTGACCGGCGATCATTTTTTTTCGGGCCAAGCCGTGTACCTCGATCACGGCCAGGGCTTGATCAGCATGTATTTTCATTTGTCGAGGATAGACGTGGCCGACGGGCGCTCGGTCAAAAAAGGCGACGTTTTGGGCCTGGTCGGCAAGACCGGCCGGGTCACTGGAGCTCATCTGCATTACGGCGTCTACCTCAACGGCGCCCGGATCGATCCGCCGGCCTTCCGGCAGATGACCACCCGGCTGGTGGCGCCCTGACGGCGCGGCGCCAGCTTTGACCGAGGCCTGTCTTGGTCGTCGTCCGGCGTTTTTTGGCGGCGGGGCGAAAAAAGGCGCCCAAAAAAAGGCGCCCGGGAGAGGCCGGAAACGGCCCGCGAAGACGGCGAGAGGCGGCGGCCGGCCGTCAGGCTCTGCGCCGGCAGGCGCACCAGCGTCCAGTTTCGGTTTCGACCAGCGGCGGGACGGCGAGGCCGCACTCCGGCTCGGCTTCCGGGCAGCGGGGTTGGAAGGGGCAGCCTGGCGGGGGATTTTGGGGATCCGGCGGCTCGCCTTCCAATATGAGCTCGCCGGCTTCCGACGAGGAGCCGACGGAGGCCCACAAGGCTTTGACGTAAGGGTGGTGATCCCTTTGGCCCAAAAGCCCGCGAGGGAAAACCTCCATGAGCAGCCCGCCGTACATGACCGCCGCCCGGTCGGCCATCAGGCACACCAGGGCCAGATCGTGGCTGATCAGCACCATCGTCAGGCCCCTTTTGGCCTTGAGGTCCAACAGCAGGTTGATGATTTGGGCTTGGATCGAGACGTCCAGGGCCGAGGCGGGCTCGTCGGCGATGAGCAGATCCGGGTCGAGCGACAGGGCGCGGGCCAGGCAAAGCCTTTGGCGCTGGCCGCCGGAAAATTGGTGGGGGTGGCGTTCGGCCAGCTCGGGGTCGAGTCCCGTTTCCAGCAGCAGCTGGTCCACCCGGGCGCGGCGGTCGGCCCGGCCGCCGAGCTTGTGGATGACGAGGCCTTCGGACAGGGCGGCCCTGGCTGAGAGCCGGGGGTCGAGCGAGGAGGCCGGGTCCTGGAACATGAACTGGACCCGACGGGCGAAGCGGCGGCGTTCGGACCGATCGAAGGCGGCCAGGTCCCGGCCCTCGAAGAGGCAGCGGCCGCGGTCGGCCGGCAAAAGCCCGCACATCAGGCGCCCCAGGGTCGACTTGCCGGAGCCGCTTTCGCCGACCAGGCCGAGGATTTCTCCGGGCTTGACCTCCAGGCTGACGCCACGGACGGCTCGGACGGACCGCGCGACGTCGGCTGCGCGGCCGCGTCGGCCGAGGCTGAGGATCTCCCGGCCCAGGCTCGAAGGCGGGCGGAAAGTTTTTTCGACTTCGATTAGCCGGAGCATGGCGGAACGTCGGCTTGAGCGGCGGGGCGGAGGGCGGCTTGGCCGTCGCCTTGCGGGGCGCGCTGGAAACAGCGAACCAGCCTGCCGTCGGGGAGCTCGAACATGGGCGGGAGTTCGCGGGCGCACCGGTCCCGCCGTTCCGGGCAGCGAGGCTCGAAGGGGCAGCCGGGGCGGTCGTCGGCCAAGCTCGACGGCTGGCCGGGTATGGGCGCCAGGCGCGTGACGCTCCGGTCGGCCGGGTCGGGCGGGATAGCCTTGAGCAGTCCCTGGGCGTAGGGATGCAGCGGGTCGGCGAAGTCGGCCCCGGTCTGCTCGACCAGCCGGCCGGCGTACATGACCATCACCCGCCGGGCCAGGCCCGCCAGCAGCTTGAGGTTGTGGGTGATGAACAGGACGGTCGCGCGGCGCTCGGCGGCCATGTTCTTGAGGAGCCTGACGATTTGGGCGGCGATGGTCGGGTCCAGGGCCGTGGTGGGTTCGTCGGCGATGACCAGCGCGGGCTTGAGGGCCAGGGCCATGGCGATGACCACCCTTTGGCGCATGCCGCCGGAGAAGCGGTGGGGGTAGCTTTCGGCGGCTCGCTCGGGGTTGGGCAAGCCCACTTGGCCCAGAAGTTCGACGGCCAGCCGGCGGGCCTCCTTGGCCGAGCGGCCGTCGCGCAGCCGGAAGATTTCGGCCGTTTGCTCGCCTATGGTCAACACCGGATTGAGGGCCGTCAGGGGCTCCTGAAAAACCATGCCCATGCGGCGGCCGCACAGCTCCCGCCGTGTTCGCCGATCGAGGGCGACGAGGTCTTGCCCCTGGAAGATCATGGCGCCCCGGTCCAGGCGGGCCCCGTGGGGCAAAAGGCCCATGAGGCTGAAGGCCGTCAGGGACTTGCCCGAGCCGCTTTCGCCCACCAGGCCGACCACCTCGCCGGAAAAGAGCTGGAAATCCACGCCTTTGACTGCTTGGAAGCGGCCGTCGCCGAAGCTGACGGTCAAGTCGCGAATGTCCAGCAGGGGCGACGAAGGCTCCACGAGCGGCTCCCAAAAGACGGCGGCCCAGGGGACGCCGGACGGTTGATTCGGGGTTCATTATATCGCGGCTGGCTTGGACTTTTCAACGCCTTTGCCGCCGGTCCGCGCGCCGGCCGGCCGGCTCGACAAATTGAGCGCAGACCAAGAAATTATCGTATTTGCTAAAAAATGACCGATAAAATTTTAAAATAGCTATTAATTTTTAGATAAACAATAAAATAGCTAAAAATTAAATTTTTGTCTTACTGAAACAATTTTTTAGTAATATATTATCAATATTTAAATTAACTATAAATTTTTAAGAGAGTTTGACGACGAAAAACAACAGTTTAACATTAAAAGAAGGAAAATTGCAGGGAAACGCACGCCGATTTTGGGCGCCTTTTTTCTGACCGCCTTCATGGCGGCCTTCATGCAAAGCTGAAAACTGGGCCGTCGAGTCCGGTTTTTTTTGTTTAATCCAGCTTTTGGCCAGGCTGCGTGGCCAGGCTGACTCGCGCGGCCGGTTCGCCAGGCGGCGCCTAAAGCCGTCTCCGCGTCCGCCAGAGGCGCGGCCGCCAAAGACGGTGGTCGACAAATTGATTGACGCTGAGGTATAATGGCCCCAGGACGGGTTTTCCGGCCGCCAGCTCAACTTGGCCGACGCCCCCAACTTACGGAAAAATCAAAATTTTCTCCCTCGGCCCAGGGCGTTTCCCCGGCCAGCAAGGTCCCATGGAACACGTGGTCGAAACTTTTGGCCTCACCAAGCGCTACGGCTCGGAAACGGCGGTCGATCATCTCGATTTGGCCGTGGAGGCCGGAGAGATTTTCGGCTTTTTGGGGCCCAACGGCGCCGGCAAGACCACGACGCTGCTCATGCTTTTGGGGCTCAGCGAGCCCAGCGAGGGCCGGGCGCTGGTGCTGGGCCTGGATCCGTTGCGCTCGCCCTTGGCGGTCAAGTCCAAGACGGGCTATTTGGCGGAAAACATGGGCGTGTACCGGGACATGACGGCCCGCGAGAGCCTGCGGTACATCGCGGAGCTCAACCGCCTGGACCGGGTGGAGTTGGCCGCGGCCGAGGCGCTGGAGCTGGTGGGCCTCGGCGAGGCCGCCGACAAGCTGACCGGCGCGTTTTCCCGCGGCATGCGGCAGCGCCTGGGGCTGGCCGAGGTTTTGATCAAGCAGCCCGGCCTGGTCTTTTTGGACGAGCCCACCTTGGGCCTCGACCCCGACGGCATCGCCGCCATGCTCGAGCTCATCGAACGTCTGCCCCGAGAGCGAGGCCTGACGGTCGTGCTCTCTTCCCATCTGCTGCATTTGGTCTCGCGCGTGGCGCATAGGGTGGCCATCCTTGATCACGGCCGGCTGCTGGCCCAAGGCTCCGTGGCGGAGCTGGCCGCGGAGCGCGGGGTGGCGCCGGACCTCGAGGAGGTCTACCGCTGTTGTCTGAAACGGGCCGGAGAGGAGGCGGCGGCTTGAAGGCGGTGTTCCGAAAGGAATTGGCGGATCACTTCGGGTCGTCCCGCTTTCTGGCGACTCTGTCCTTAATTTTCATGTGCAGCTTTCTCAGCGCCCACATGGCCGGTCAAGGGGTCCGCGCGCTTTTGGCCGAAGGCGGCGGCGTCTGGCTCGAAGGCCGCACCTTCCTGCTGCTTTTCACCGCCCCCGGCGGCTTTTTCTCCCTCTCCGTCTTTTTGGCTCTCTTCGGCCCGTTGGTCGGCGTGGTTCTGGGCTTCGACTCCGTCAACCGCGAACGCAGCCAAGGCACCCTCTCCAAAATTTTGGCCCAGCCCATCCGCCGCGACGAGTTTATTCTGGCCAAGTTCCTGGCCGGCCTGACCGTGCTGGCCGTGACCTTGACCGCCTTGACGCTGGTGCTGATAGGCTTGGGGCTCATGGGCGTCGGCGTGGTCCCCACCGTCGAGGAAGTTTTGCGTCTCGGCGTTTTTTGGCTCGTCAGCCTGGTCTATTTGGGCTTCTGGCTGGGCGTCGCCATGCTGGCCTCCATCGTTTTCCGCTCGGCCGGCGGCTCGGCCATGGCCTCGGCCGCTTTGTGGATTTTTTTGACGTTTTTTTTGCCCGTCTTGGGCCAGGCCGCGGCCGCGGCCTGGGCCCCCTTCGCCGACCCTTCCAGGCCGCAGGTCGAGGAACTTGAAAAGCTAGGCCGCGCCAATCGCCTGGCCTCCTTGGTCTCGCCGGCCTCCCTCTACGACGAAGCTTCCGCCGCCTTGCTCGATCCCACCCGCCGCGGGGCCGATCAAACCTTTCGCCTGGCCGCGATGAGCCGCGTCGATCAATATCTTTTGCGGCGCTTTCAGGGCCTGCTGCCGTTGCCGCAATCCCTCATCATGGCCATGCCGGATTTTTTGATGCTTTTGGGCTTTTCCGCAGCCGCCTTTGTCCTGTCGTACCTGACCTTCGTCAGGCAGGAGGTGCGTTCGGCCTAAGAACGTCGAGGCCGCGGCGTTCCGCGTTTAAAGCGATTAAGACCAACAAAAAAGATAAAAACAACCTAAGATAAAAAAAGACATTTTTTGATTAATATTTTTATTTATGTTTGCTTGCGGTAATTGTAGTGCATTAAAATTAAAAATTTTGTTAAATAAATTGGCTGAAAAGTTGGCGTTCGAGGCCCGCGGCCGAATCGTCAGAGATCAAAGGCCGACCCCGCGCGAGTCCGGTCGGGGGGACGCCGGAAGCAGCCTGTCGCGCCCTTTCTCGGCGTCTTGAGGGCTGTTTGGGCGACTTGCGGCCCAGACGGTCCGGGCCGTCGCCGACTTGGAAAGCGCGCCGACGCTGGACTTCGTCGGCCCGGCGGACCAGCCGGGCAAATGCAAAAATAATGACTTGACAAATGCCGATCATTAAGCGATACTGACTCCTATTCAGCGAACTTAACGTCGCTCGCGCTCAGGGGCGGCGTTCCAGCCTAGGCGCCGCGAGCCTTTCACGGCGCCTCCTCCGCAGAAGCGCTCGATTCGCGGGGGTGGGCAAAACCTGGTTCGCCTTCGGGCGCCGCGATCTCCACGGACGGACGAAAAAGTCGCCGAACGGCGGCGGGGCTTTCAACGCTGCCTCCGTGGGGCGGCGAATCGGCGGATCGGTCACGACTGGCGCCAGCGCGCGGAGAGCCTCCGGACCAAGTCCGGACCAGCGTGCGGACGTCGAAAACAGCATGGCTTCGGCGAGAGTGGGCGAAAAAAAACAGTTGGATTCGGCATTCCAAAGCCAAGTCTCCCGGTCTAGGGCAAAAACCAAGCGCCGCGAGGCATGAAAACTCACGTTGTGGCCGTAAGCCCAGATAAAAGGCCGGCCCGCATTTTCAGGAGGTGGATTTTGGCCTTTCAAATTAACACCGTCAAGTACAGCGGCAAAATCAATGAAACGCCGCTTGGCGTGAAAAAAGTTCTCGTCGGCGGGCAAGGCGCTTATAATTTCCACGACTTTGAAGGAACTCTGCCCCACAAGCCCAAGCTGGCCCTGCAGGTTTGGGACATGAATCCGGGCGAAAGCTACGACGGCCCTCTGGCCGAGGCCTTCTCGGGCGTTTTGGACGATCCGGGCGCCTGGGCCAAGAAAGCGGTCGAGTACGGGGCCGACGTCATCTCCTTGCATTTGAAAAGCTCCGACCCCAACGACAACAACACCGGCCCCGCCGAGGCCGTGGCCACGACCCGCAAGGTCCTTGAGGCGGTCGACGTCCCGGTCATCGTGTTCGGCGTGGACAACGTCGACAAGGACAAGGACACTCTGGCCGCCGTGGCCGAGGCCTTCGCCAACAAGCACCTCATGCTAGGTCCCGTCACCGACAAAAACTACAAGGCCATCGGCGCTCAGGCCCTGGCCTACGGGCACAGCGTCATCGCGCGCTCGCCCATCGACGTCAACCTGGCCAAGCAGCTCAACATCCTGCTGATGGATCTTGGCATCAAGCCCGAGAACATCCTCATCGACCCTTCCACCGGCGGCCTCGGCTACGGCATGGAGTACTGCTACTCGGTCATGGAGCGCATCCAGATGGCCGCTTTGGTGCAGCAGGACGACAAGCTCCAGCAGCCCATCGTCAACATCGTGGGCGAGGAGATTTGGAAGAGCAAGGAAGCTGGCCAGCCAACCTCCGAGCACCCGACCCTGGGCGACCGCGTCTGTCGCGGCGTCCTCATGGAAGTGACCGAAGCCGTCGCCTTGCTGTCGGCCGGCTCGAGCCTGGTGGTTCTGGCTCACCCCGCTTCCTTGAAACTGGTTCGTGAATATATAGACCTGGTCACCGACGGCGGCGAGGCCAAGGCCGAAGGCCAGCCCGACGTGCCCATAACCCCTCTCGCCTGAACTGAGGCCGACGGCCTCCTTCGCCGTCCGGGGGAAGGAGGCCGGCCCAGGCTGAGACGACAGGGGATCCCCGCTCACCAGGCTGCAAGGCCGGTCCTTCAGCCGACGTCAAGCCCGCGGTCCGGAAGCCGCTGCAGGGCAGTGCTCAACCAAACCGCCGACAAGCCGTCGGCGACGCAATAACCTTTCGCGAGTCCTGCCAGCGGTCGAGAAGTCGGAGGCCGCCAGGAAACGCGTTCCGAGCTTCAACGCATAACAGGCGTCAGCCAAGGAGCGTCCGCCATGAGCGCCAAACCAGAGGAAAAGAAAGCCGCCGGCGAGAGCCAGCAGGAAAAGCCCGAAGAGGCCGTCTCCAACCAAATCATCGCCGAACTCGATCGCGTCCACGTCAGAACGCCGCGCTACTGAGCCGAACTGACGGCGTGCCGAAACCTGACTGTTTTTGACCTCCGCGGCTGGTCCGCCGGCCGTGGACGACCGCATACACCTCGCACAGCGAAGCGCGAGGATTCCACGAAGGAGTCCCGGAATGTCTGAAAGCACCGCCAAAGTGGCTTTGCCGGAAGAAGTCACCGTTGACAAGGCTACCATAAAGATGCTTCATCTGGCTCAGTCGAAGGGGATTGAAACCATCTTCGACCGGGCCGTCAAGATGAAGCAGTGCAATATCGGCACTGAGGGCATCTGCTGCAAGGTCTGTTCTCAGGGCCCCTGCCGTCTTCCTCTGACCAAAGGCATCAAGGACGGCACCGAGCCCGACAAGCGCATCGGCCTTTGCGGCGCCACCCCCGAAACCATCGTCGCCCGCAACCTCATCCGCGCCATGGCCGCCGGTTGCGCCTCACACTCCGACCACGGCCGCAGCGTCGCCGAGACCTTCCTCGCCATGGCTCGCCGCGAAGCCCACGACTACACCATCAAGGACGAGATCAAGCTGCGCGAAGTCGCCGGCTTCTACGACATCCCCGTGACCGAAGAGAAGGATGGCGTCGAGGTTCCCAGGGACAAGTGGGCCATCGCCTTGGAAGTCGGGGAGACGGCCTTGAGCCAGTGGGGCCAGCAGCAGGGCGAAATGATCTACCTCAAGCGCGCCCCGCAGCCCACGCAGGATCGGTGGGCCAAGCACGGCGTCAAGCCCCGCGGCATCGACCGCGAGGTCGTCGAGATCATGCACCGCACCCACATGGGCGTCGATCAGGACTACCGCAACCTGCTCAAGCAGGGCGCCCGTTGCTCTCTGGGCAACGGCTGGGGCGGCTCGATGATGGCCACGGACCTGCAGGACATCATGTTCGGCACGCCCTACCCCAACACTGGCCGCATCAACCTCGGCGTGCTGTCCAAGGACAAGGTCAACATCATCGTCCACGGTCACGACCCGTTGGTCTCCGAGATGATCGTTTGCGCGGTCAATTTGCCTGAGATGCAGGAATACGCTCGCAGCAAGGGCGCCGCCGGCTACTTGGTGGCAGGCATGTGCTGCACCGCCAACGAAATTCTGGTCCGACACGGCATTCCCATCGCCGGCGACTACCTCCAGCAGGAGCTGGCCGTCATCACCGGCGCCGTCGAGGCCATGGTGGTGGACGTCCAGTGCGTCATGGAGAATCTGGCCAACGTCTCCGAGTGCTTCCACACCAAGTTCATCACCACCATGCCCATCGCCAAGTGCGCCTCCGGCAAGAACACGATGCACGTGAACTTCGAGGAGCACGCGGCGCTCGAGAAGGCCAAGGAAATCATCAAAATCGCCGCCGACAACTTCCCCAACCGCGGCGAAGTCAACATCCCCACCGACACCAACCGAATGGTGGTGGGCTTCTCGACCGAGGCCATCAAGTACCATCTGGGCGGCACCTTCAGGGGCTCGTTCGTGCCTCTGAACGACAACATCATCAACGGCCGCATCCGCGGCGTGGTGGGCGTGGTCGGCTGCAACAACGCCCGCATGGAGCACGACGAGGTCCATCTGGCCCTCATCAAGGAACTCATCAAGAACGACGTCATCGTCCTGACCACCGGCTGCTCGGCCATGGCCTGCGGCAAAGCCGGCCTGCTGACCCCAGAGGCCGCTCCGGTCTGGGCCGGTCCTGGCTTGGCCGAAGTCTGCGAGACGGTCGGCATCCCGCCGGTTCTGCACATGGGCTCCTGCCTCGACAATTCCCGCATCCTGACCGCCGCCACCGAGGTGATCAAGGCTGGCGGACTCGGCAAGGAACTGGCCGATCTGCCCGCCGCCGGCGCGGCGCCCGGCTGGATGAGCGAGAAGGCCATCGGCATCGGTCAGTACTTCGTCACCTCCGGTGTCTACGTCATGTTGGGCGTCTCGCTGCCCATCAACGGTTCGCCAATCGTCAAGAAATATCTGGAAGAGGACATGGAGGAGCTCTACGGCGGCAAATGGGACTACGAGCCCGATCCCGTCAAGGCCGCCCACAAGATCCTGGCCCACATCGACCGGAAGCGTCAAGCTCTCGGGATCGACAAGGCCCGCGAGCGCGTCCTGATGGATATGGCCGATCGCCAGAAGATCGAGGCCGCCTGACGATGATTCCGCCCGCGGCGGGGGCCTGGTTCTCCGCCGCGGCCGCGACGAACCATTTTTGTATCGGAGGGATTTTCCGTGTCTAAATTAGTCGCATTCGCCGCCATCCAGGGTGGCTACAACATCGTGCAGAAGGCCGAAGGCATCTACGCCAGGGCTTTGGAAAAATACGGACCCGATCAAAAGCTCGAGTTCCCCAACACCGCCTATTATCTGCCGGTCATCTACTCGCTGCTGGGCTTCCCGGTCAAGACCCTCGGCGACGCCAAGAAGCCCTTGGAAGTGGCCCGTCAGCTGCTGCCGCCCCACGTCAAGAGCCTCAACTACCTCCCCTACCTCGGTCCATTGCTGGACGCCGGCATGGCGGCCATTTTGGCTGAGGAAATAGTCGAGGCCATCCGCTACGTCGAAGACCCCGACTTCTACATCGTCAGCGAAGACGTCGACGTCGAGAACGGCAAAATCTGGCTGGGCGCCGCCGAAGACACCGTCTTCCGGAAACGCGGCGTGCAGTTCGTCGACGGTTCGGCCCCCGGCTTCGCGGCCATCGTCGGCGCCGCGCCCAGCCCGGAGATCGCCAAGGAGCTGGCCCTGGAGTACCAACGCCGCTCCATCTACGTGTTCATGTGCGCCAACCAGGGCGGCACCACCTTCTCGCAGCAGCTGGTCGAGGCCGGCGTGGAGATCGGCTGGAACACTCGTCTGGTCTCGTTCGGCCCTGACATCTCCGCGGCCGTCTTCGCCCTGGGCTTCGCCAACCGCGCGGCCATGGCCTTCGGCGGCGTCAAGCCCGGAGACTACAAAAAGATGCTCCTGTACAACAAGGAGCGCATCTTCGCCTTCGTCAACGCCTTGGGCGAGGTCAACGCCGAGTGGGCCGCCAACGCCGCCGGCTGCGTCAACTGGGGCTTCCCGACGTTGGCCAACACCGACATCCCCGAAATCCTGCCCACCGGCGTGTGCACTTACGAGCACGTCGTGGCCAACGTGCCCGTCGAGGAGATGGTCCAAAGGTCCGTGGAAGTCCGCGGCTTGAAGACCACGGTGGCGACGGTCGACGTGCCCGTCGCCTACGGCCCGGCCTTCGAGGGCGAGCGCATCCGCAAGAACGACATGTACTGCGAGATGGGCGGCGGCTCCAAGACGGTCACGGTCGAGTGGGTCACCTCCGCGCAGATGGACCACGTCGAGGACGGCAAGGTCGAGGTCGTCGGCCCCGACTTGGCCGACGTCAAGGAAGGGGGCTCGTTGCCCTTGGCCATCGTGGTCGAGGTGGCCGGCCGCAAGTTCCAGGAGGACTTCGAGCCAATCCTCGAGCGCCAGATCCACCACCTGCTGAACTACGCGCAGGGCGTCATGCACACCGGCCAGCGCGACATCGGCATGATCCGCATCTCCAAAGACGCCGTGGCCAAGGGCTTCACCCTCAGGCACATCGGCGTCATCCTCCACGCCAAGCTCCACCAGGACTTCGGCGCAGTCTTCGACAAGCTGCAGGTCAAGCTCTACTCCGAGGAGAAAAAGGCCAGCGAGATCCGCGAAAAGGCCCGCCACGTCTACGTCGTCCGGGACGCCCGCGTCGAGAACATGACCGACGAGGGGACGGAGACCTATTACAGCTGCACGTTGTGTCAAAGCTTCGCCCCCAACCACGTCTGCGTGGTCAGCCCCGAGCGCACCGGCCTCTGCGGCGCTTACAACTGGATGGACTGCAAGGCCAGCTTCGAGATCAACCCGACCGGCCCCAACCAGCCCATCGAGAAGGGCGAAACCCTTGACCCCACGCTGGGCATCTACAAGGGGGCCAACGAGTTCATCAACAAGGCCTCCCGCCAGGCGGTCACCAACGTCTGCTTCTACAGCCTCATCAACGACCCGATGACCACCTGCGGCTGCTGCGAGTGCATCGCCGCGGTGCTCCCCACCTGCAACGGCTTGATGACCGTCAACCGCGACTACACCGGCGAGACTCCCAGCGGGATGAAGTTCTCGACTCTGGCCGGCACCATGGGCGGCGGCAACCAGGCCCCTGGCTTCGTCGGGCACTCCAAGTACAACATCATACAGAGGAAGTTCCTGTTGGGCGACGGCGGCCTCAAGCGCCTGGTCTGGATGCCCAAGGCCCTCAAGGACGAGCTCAGAGACAGGCTGCTCAAGCGCGGCGAGGAGCTCGGCATCCCGGATCTGGTTGACCGCATCGCCGACGAGACCGTGGGCCTCACCGAAGAGGAAATCCTGCCCTTCTTGACCGAAAAGAAGCACCCGGCTCTCGACATGGACGGCATCCTCGGCTGAGCCGACTCGGCCGACGGCCCGGTCCGGCCGAGCTGCGGCTCGGCCGGACCGGGCTAGACTTCGCGTCAGCTCCCCGCCTGCTCCAACCTCGGCGGAGAGCGGCGCGCCCCACCGCGCCGGGCCGGTCAACGGATCGCCTCAACCGGCGCGACGACCAAGTTTTGACCTGTTTTAGCCTTGACCAGATTTTCAGCCAAGGGGCGACGGTTCAAGGATCGTCCATAAATACAGGCCGGGCCGACAGGCCGGCGTTATCAAGGAGTTGCCAAATGGCTCTGACCGGTATACAAATTTTTAAGCTGCTGCCCGGCTCAAACTGCAAAAAATGCGGATCCCCGACCTGCTTGGCCTTTGCCATGAACCTGGCCTCGGGCAAGGCCGAACTCGACGCCTGCCCCGACGTCAAGCCGGAATCGCGCGAAAAGCTGTCGGCCGCCTCCGCTCCGCCCATCAGACCCGTGGTCGTGGGCTACGGCGACACGGCCGTCAAGGTCGGCGGCGAAACGGTCCAGTTCCGTCACGAAAAAACTTTCTTCAACCCCACGGGCTTGGCCGCTTTGATTGAAGACAGCAAGTCCGACGAGGAAATATCCGCTCTGGTCAAGCGCTACCAGAAGCTCCAGTACGCCCGCGTGGGCCTCAATCTCAGGCCCGAGCTGGTCGTGGTCAAGGGTGGCGCCCGCCTGGCCGCCGCGGCCAAGGCCGTCGTCGACAACAGCGACCTGTCGGTGGTGCTCTACAGCGAAGACCCCGCCGCGTTGAAGGCCGCCGCCGAAGCCTTGGCCGGCAAGAATCCCCTGATCGGCCCGGCCACGAAGGCCAACTTCGCCGCCGTGGCCGAAGTCGCCGTGGCCGCCAAGGTTCCCGTGTGGCTCAAGGCCGCCAATTTGGACGAGGTGGCCGAACTGACCAAGGCGTTGAGCGACGCCGGCGTCAAGGATCTGGTCATTGACACCGGCGCCCGCACGCCCAAGCAGGCCCTGCAGGACAGCATCGCCCTTCGCCGCGCCGCCCTGGTCGGCCAGAACCGCGACTACGGCTACGGGACCATCGCCTTCCCGGCCGAGATCACCGCCAATTTGGCCCTGCAGACGGCCGTGGCCGCCAGCCTCATCGCCAAATACGCCGGCATCGTGGTGCTGTCCGACTTCGACGGCGCCACCGTCTTCCCGTTGCTGTTGGAGCGCCTCAACATTTTCACCGATCCGCAGCGCCCGATGACCGTCGTCGAGGGCATTTATCCCATCGGCAACCCGGACGAGAACAGCCCGGTGCTGGTCACCACGAACTTCTCCTTGACTTATTTCATCGTCTCCGGCGAGGTTGAGGGCTCCAGGGTGCCGTGCTGGCTGCTCATCAAGGACTCCGAGGGCCTGTCGGTCATGACCGCTTGGGCCGCCGGCAAGTTCTCCGGAGACGACGTGGGCATCTTCGTGGGCAAGAAGAGCGGCATCGTCGACAAGATCAAGCACAAGTCCGTCATCATTCCAGGCTATGCCGCCGCCATCATGGGCGACATGGAAGAGGAACTGTCCGGCTGGAAAGTGGCCATCGGTCCACGCGAAGCGGCGCACCTGCCCAAGTTCCTGAAAGAGTTCAAGGTCGCCTAAATTCTTGCGTCGTCCGACGGCCTGCCCACTGGCCGCCGGACCGCTCTCCATAGATTCCTTGCGCTCCGGCAAGGTTTCACTTAGCGCCAACCCAAGTAGGAGTTCCGAATGGCCGAAAAATACATGTACACGCTTGCCGAGAATCTCAACGTCATCAACAAGAAGATCGGCGCTGCCTTCAAGGACAAAGACCCTGGTCCGGTTCGCAAGATGGCCGAGGAAATCGCCGCCACCGAACCCGACTGGATCGACAT
>JAISZC010000191.1 GCA_031269485.1 Deltaproteobacteria bacterium | reverse complement strand
GCTCGTGGCTTGCGGCGGCCGGCCGCCGTGTGCTGGCGAGCGATCTGCCGCCGTTGGGTAGCTCTTGGGGGTCCGCGCTTGGCGTCCGCGCTTGGCTTTCGGCGGCTGGCCGCCGTTTGATGGCTTGCGAGCTGCCGCCGGCGGTTCGCTCTTGGGCGTCCGCTATTGGCGTCCGCTCTTGGCTTTCGGCGGCCGGCCGCCGGTTGAGCGGCTTGCGCCTTTCGCCGGGCCGCCGCCTGGCGCCCATCTTCAGATGCCCATGTAGGCCGTCACCAGCTGGCTGTCGCCCAGCAGGGTCCGGCCCGGCCCCTCCAGCGTCAGCCGGCCGTTTTCCAGCACGTAGCCTTGGTCGGCCAGGCTCAAGGCGTGATGAACGTTCTGCTCGACCAGCAAAATGGTCGTCCCCTCGTCTTTGATGGTCTTGACCAGCTCGAATATTTTTTCCACGTACATCGGGGCCAGGCCCAAAGAGGGCTCGTCGAGCATCAGCAGCTCCGGCTCGGCCATCAGCCCGCGGCCGATGGCCAGCATCTGCTGCTCGCCGCCTGACAAAAGGCCGGCCATCTGAGACTTGCGCTCTTCGAGCACCGGCAGCAGATCGTAGATCCGTCGCAAGTTGGCCGCCCGACTGCGGCGAGGCTTGGGCAGATAGGCGCCCAGGCGCAGGTTTTCCAGCACCGTCATGAAGGGAAAAATCTGACGCCCCTCGGGAATTTGTATAAGCCCCAAGGCGGCCCGCTCGTGGGGGGCGAGGCTGGTCACGTCCTGGCCACGGAAGGCGATGCGGCCGCCGACGACCTTGACCAGACCCGAGACGGCGTTGAGCGTGGTGGTCTTGCCGGCCGCGTTGGCCCCCACCAGCGCCGTGATCTGGCCTTTCTCCACCGTCAAGGTCACCTCGTGGAGGACCAAGAAATCGTCGTAGACGGCCTGGAGCTTGTCGATGGACAAAAGCGGCGCCATTTTCAGGCCTCCGTCGCCGACGAGGCCGTCGTCGCTTGGGCAGCCGCTTGGGCCGCCGTTTGGCTCGCCGCCGCCGAGCCCTGGCCCCCCGGCGAATCGCCGGCGACGCTCTCGCCGAGGTAGGCCTTGATGACCCGCCGGTCGGCGCGGATGTCCTGGGGCGAGCCCACGGCGATGAGCTCGCCGTGGTTGATGACCGCGATGCGTTGGCACAGGCTCATGACGGCCGGCATGACGTGCTCGATGAGCACGATGCTCACGCCCTCGCCATGGATTTGGGAGATGGTCCTGGACATTTCCTCGATCTCGCGGGGGCCCAGTCCCCCCATGACTTCGTCGAGCAGCAGCATCCGCGGCCTGGTGGCCAATATCCTCGCCAGCTCCAGCTTTTTGCGCAGTCCCAACGGC
Organism: Deltaproteobacteria bacterium; assembly: GCA_031269485.1. Taxonomy (GTDB): domain Bacteria; phylum Desulfobacterota; class Desulfarculia; order Adiutricales; family Adiutricaceae; genus JAISZC01. The sequence goes on along the minus strand of JAISZC010000191.1, from coordinate 5,066 downwards.
AAGTTTTGGGCCGTGTCCTGGGCCCGGTCGGCCAGCCCGACCTGGGCCAGGCGGCCGAGGGCCGCCTGGCGGGCTCGGTCGAGGCTTTTTTCGCGGCACATGGCCCCGATGACGACGTTGTCGAGCAAGCTCAGCCGGCCGAAGGGCCGGGTGATTTGAAAGGTCCGTCCCAGCCCGAGGCGGATGCTCCGATGGGGCTTCCAGCCGGTGACGTCGCGGCCCTCGAAGAGCACTCGCCCGGCGGAGGGCCGCAGCTGGCCGCAGACGACGTTGAACAAGGTGGTCTTGCCGGCCCCGTTGGGCCCGATGAGGCCGGCCAGATCGCCAGCCGCGACGGTCAGGCTGACGTCCTTGACGGCCTTGAGGCCCCCGAACCGCATGGTGACGTTGTCGATCTCAAGCATGGGAGCTCCCGGCCGGGCCTTCGGCCGCGTTCAAGCCGGCGGCGGTCTCGCCCGCCGCCGGCCGACGGCCGAGCCGGGCTCGCCCGGTCCGTCCAATTAGCCTGGCCAGCCGTCGCAGCGGGGGCCCCAGGGCGATCAGGCCTTTGGGAAAAAACAGCACCGCGACGATCAGCGCCAGGCCGTAGACGAGCATGTTGAAGCCCGGCGGCAGGCCCGGAAAGGCCGAGCGCGACAAGGTCAGCAGGGGGAACATCAGGCCCGCCCCCAGGAACGGGCCGACCGCCGAGCCTACCCCGCCGATGATGGCGAACAGCGCGAACTGGGTCGACAGCTCCATCGACAGGACGTACTGCGGCTCGATCCACAGCATGTACTGGGCGTAGAGCGAGCCGCCCAGCGAGGTCAGCGCGGCCGACAGCCCGAAGGAGGTCAGCTTGACCGCCAAGGTGTTGACCCCCAGGGCTTCGGCGGCGTCCTCGTCCTCCCGCAGGGCGGCCAGCCGGTAGCCCAGCGGGCTGCGCTCGAGCCGGCGGCACAGAAGAAAGACGCCCAGGGCCAAGGCGGCGAAGACGTAGGCCCAGACGAGCTTTTCGTGGTCGTTGGCGAACGTGAGGTTGGCCAGGCCGGGCTCGTAGGGGACCATGAGCCCTTCGGAGCCGCCGGTCAGGTCGCGGAAGTGGACGGCCAGAATTTCCATCAGGCTCACGAAGGCGATGGTGCACAGGGCCATGTATTTGCCCTTGAGGCGCAGCGTCACCAGGCCGATAAAGGCGGCCAGCGCGACCGACAAGGCCATCCCGACCGGGATCCCCAGCCAGGGCGAGACGCCGCCGCGGGCGTAGAGGATCGAGGAGGCGTAGGCCCCCAGCCCGAAGAAGGCCGCGTGCCCCAGGGAAAATTTGCCGGCGTAGCCGCTGACGATGTTCCAGGCCCCGGCCATGGCCCCCCACAAGAAGACCAGGGCCAGTATTTCGAGGTAAAAGGGGCTGCCTTCGAGCAGCGCCGGCAAGCCCAGCAGCGCGGCGAGCCCCAGCGCGGCCGGGGCGGCGGCGGACAGCCGGCCGCCTGGTTCGGCGGCCGCGGAAGCCGCGGCGTCGTTCGAGCCGGCGGCGCTTGATCCTTCGGCGGTCGGCGTCGCGGCGTCGGGGGCGCCCGCTGGCGCTCCGCCGCCGCCCCCGGCCGCCGGATCGCGGGCCGTCTGAGCTTGGGCCGCCGGATCGCGGACCGTCCGAGCGTCGGCCGCCAAAGGCGGGGCCGCCTGATGCGACGGCGCCTGACTGCGGGGCGCTTGAGTCATTTGATCCCTATCTCCTCGGAGCCTCGGCGGCCGAACAGGCCGGTCGGCCTGAGGGTCAGCACCAGGATGAACATTACAAAGTAAACGGCTTTCTTGAGATCGTCGCCGATGAGGAAGCCGGAAACCGTCTCGACGAGGCCGATGAGCAGCCCGCCGACCAAGGCGCCGGTCATGCTGCCCATGCCGCCGAGCACCACCACCACGAAGGAGGCCAGCCCGAAGTTCTGGCCGGCCGAGGGGTAGATGGGGTAGGTCATGGAGATCAGCGCGCCGGCCAGGCCGACGAGCCCCGAGCCCAGCGCGAAGGTCCACAGGTGCACGCGTTCGATGTTGATGCCGTAGAGCCGGGCGGCGACGCGGTTTTGGACCGTGGCTCGGATGGCCAGGCCCGGGTAGGTCCAGGACACGAAGGCCAGCAACAGCGCCGAGACGACGACGGCCACGCCGAAGGCCGCCACCAGCGACTGGCTGACCTGGACGGGCCCGAAGCGGACGACGGCCTGGGCCGCGGCGGCGCGGATGGTGCGGTAGTCGCCGCTGAAAAAGACCAGGGCCAGGTTCTGCATGGCCAGCCCCAGCCCCACGGTGGCGAAGATTTGGACGACCATGGGCGAGTTGAGGGTGCGGCTGATGATCAGCCGGTGCGTCAGCGCGCCGAAGCCGAACATGAGCAGGCCGATCAGCGGCGCCGACCAGTAGGGCGTCAGGCCCGTCAGCTCGTGGATCCAATAGGCCGCGAACATCGAAGCCATGAGAAACTCGCCGTGGGCGAAGTTGACTATCCTCATCACGCCGAAGATCAGCGTCAGCCCGATGGAGATGAGCGCGTAGACCCCGCCGATCAAAAGTCCGGAGGCGGCCAGCTGCCAGATGATTGAGCTGTCCAAGGCGGCACCGTCAGGCGGCCGGCCGGGCGGGCCCGGTCCGGCCGCGAAGGGGGGTTGTCAAACGGCCGGACGCGCCGACCAGGCCGGGAGGGGCACCAAGATGGGCTCGAAGTTGGCGTACTTGTCGGGCCAGACGACCTCGACCTCGCCTTTCTGCCATTGCAGCACCACCGAGAACGAGCGGGAGTTGAAGCCGGCCTCGGGCGAGTCGGGCGGCTCGAACTTGCAGCCGCAGCCGTTGACCATGGAGCCCTCGGGCAGATCCAGGGCCAGGGCCGCCGCCCGGACCTGATCCTGATCCAGGGAGTCGGCCTTGGGCAGCACGTGCTGAAAAAGGAGAATGGTGCCGGCGAAGGCCAGGTAGGCTTTGCCGGTGGGCCGCGAGCCGCGGATGGCGACGAAGCGTTTTACGAACTCCTTTTGGAGCTCGGCCGATTCGGGGGTGAGGGCCCGAGGGTTGACGTCGGTGGGAAAGTCGGAGCTGAAGACGCCTTCGGCCGACGAGCCCAGGTTTTGGGCGAAGTTCAGGACGCCCCAGCCGCCGGAGGCGGCCACGACGGCCTTGACGTTGAGGTCGAGATCCCGGGCCTGTTTCCAAAACAAGATGGCGTCGCTGCCGATGCCGGCGGCCAGAAGCACGTCGGGATGGGCCGAGCGCAGCTTGAGCACCACCGGCGAGAGGTCGGCGCTTTTGGTGCTGTAGCTTTCGTTGGCGACGATCTTCAGGCCGTTTTGCTTGGCCAGGGCCGTGATGCCGCGCCCGACCGAGGAGCCGTAGGTGCCGTCCTCCCAGACGATGCCCACCTTGAGCTGATCGACGGGGATGCCCAGCTTGGGGGCCAGATACTTGGCCGCAAAGGTGGAGGCGCCGCCGCCGGTGCCGGTGGCGTTGATGTTGGTCTTGAAGAGGTATTTGAAGCCTCGGCGGACGATGTCGTCGGCCACGCCGTGGTTTTCCCAGAAAACGACCCGGTTGCGCTCGGCCACGGCGCTGGCGGTGTAGGCGATGGCCGACGAGTAGCTGCCGATGACCAGCTTGAGGCGTTCCTTGGAAATGAGCCGGTTCATCTCGTTGGTGGCCGCCGTCTGGTCGGGGGCGTCGGCCTTGACGAAAACGATGCGCTTGCCGTTGATTCCGCCGCGTTCGTTGATTATTTCCCGGGCGATGTCGGTCCCGGTGAAGCCTTCGTTGCCGCCGAAGGCCATGTTGCCGGTCATGGGAAAAATGGTGCCCAGGCGAATCTCCTTGTCGGCCGCCAGCAGCCGCGAGCTCGAAAGAATGGACGGCGCCAGCGCGGCCGAGGCGGCGGCAGCCGCGCTCAGGCCCAAAAATTGCCGGCGAGTCAGGGGCCGGCCGGCTGGAGCGCCGGCGGCCCGTTTTTTATCCTTCATGGTGGCTCCTGCGCGCCGGAGGCCCCTCCGACGCTGGGTTCCGGAGGCCCCTCCGACGCTGGGTTTCGGGTTGAATTCGGGCGGAAATCCGTTTAGGGACATCGGCGGAAGGACACGGTTTTTTCTCGTTTCAGCTGGGCCGTCAAGCCGTGCTCCCATTGAAAATACGCTTCTTGCTCCTCTTTGGAGGCGTCGGGATCCAAATAGGGCATGCGCCAGTCGTCCGCCGGCTCGGCCGCGAAGAGGCCGGCGTCCGGACCACGGGCAGGCCTAGGGCCGTCCAGGCCGCCGGCCAGCGCCGCGGCCGGGAAGCCCTGCGCGGTCAAGTCGCGGGCCGCCCAGGCGGCCAGGCGGCCGTCTTCGGAGACGACGACGAGCTTGCTGGCCTGGAGCCAAGACGGCGGCCGAGCCGGGGGCTGCCCTGGGGCCCGGATGTCGGCCCGCGTCGTCCACGCCGCGCCCTTGACGTGGCCTCGGCGATAGGCCTGGCTTGAGCTGAAATCCAGAGCGGCGGCCTCCCCGGCCTCCAGAAGCTGGAAGGCCTCCAAAGGATTCAGCCATTCGAGGCCGCTGTCCGCCCCCGGCTGGTGGGCGCCTGACCGCGGGCGCCAAGGGGCGTTCCGGTCGGCGCGTTGGCTGGCGGGGCTCACGTCCGGCCAGCCGGCGGCGGCTCGGCCTCCGGCCCAGTCGGCGGCGAGGATGAAGACGTCGCGCCAGCCCAGCTGGATCATCCACGAGGCGGTCAGCGCGGCCCGGACGCCGTCGTCGTCGAGCAAAACCAGCCGGGCCCCGCGGACGCCGATGTGCTCGTCAGCCGTCTGAACGAGCTGCCCGCCGGGGACGTTTACGGCTTCCGGCAGATGGCCGGCGGCGAACTCGTCGGGCTGGCGGACGTCGAAGACGAACAGGCTAAAGGCCGGGTCCGGCTCGTTGAGCCACGCCGAAAGCTCCGCTGAAGTCGTTCTCTTGACCGTTCTGTCAGACCTATCCAAATCTAACCATCTGATTTGGTGCTGACTTTCTGCTTCATAGAGGCCGGTTTCACCTTGTGACTGCCCGCAAGGCCAGAGCCTTCCTCTCCACAGA
>JAISZC010000156.1 GCA_031269485.1 Deltaproteobacteria bacterium | reverse complement strand
CCGGCTCGTCCGCCGCTTCGGCTGGCCGGGCGCGTCGCGGGCCGCGACTGGCGGCCCGGCGCTCTTCTCCGGCGGCCTGGCGTCCTTCTCCGGCGGCCCGCTCTGGCCGTCCCAAGGGGAGACGTCGTCCAGGGGCGAGACGAACGCCAAAAGGGCGCCGGCCGTCAGCTCCAAGACGCCGCCCTGGGGGCCCAACTCGTTGCTCAAGCCGCGGGTGAGGCCGAAAAGGAGCGTTTCGCCCGTCAGCGGCCACCGAAAGTCCCCCGTCAGGGTCAGGCCTTCGGCCGCTGGCGTCAACGGCAAAAGAGAGACGCGTCTGAGGGCCGGCCCGGCCTGAGGCGGAAAGCTCAGCCGGGTCGGGCCGTTCAGCGCCCAAATGGAGCTCAGGGCTTGGCGGAAGACGACGGTCTGGCGGCGTCCCGAGGACGGCTGCAGCTGGGCGGCCAGCGGGAGCAGCAGGTTGGACAGCGACATGTCCCAGCGGCCGCCGAGCCCCCCCAAGACCTCCAGGTCCGGTCCGTCGGGCCGGCGACGGCGGAGGGAGCGCAGGGCCAGCTCAAAGTCGGTTTCGTCCTTGTCCCGGGGGTGGATTTCCAGCTCCAGCCGAGGATTGGCCGCCTGGACGCGGGTCAGCTCGGCGGGCGTCAGAGAGTCGAAATCCCCCAGCAGCAGGTCCGTCCGCCAGCCCAGTTCCAGGCAGCGTCGGGCCCCGCCGTCGACGGCCGTCACGAAGGCCGTCTCGGGCGCGGCGGACGGCAGATCCGGCGGCGGCTCGAAGTGGCCGTTGAGAAAGACGTAAATCGGGGCTTTCAAACGGCGGCTGGCCGAGGCGGCTGGCCGGGCGTTCGGCGGACGGCCGTCGGCCAGGCCGGCCTTACGGTTTCCGGAGGTCATGGTCGCGCGGTTCCGCCGAAGCCGACGGTCGGCTCGGCTCCAGGCCGTCCGGCGCCGGCTGGCCGATCCGAGCCAGCGGGTCAGGTTGGCCGGCCTGGTCGGCCTGCGCTCTGAGAGCCGCCAAGCTGTCCTGCCAGCTGGCCGGGTCCAGCCAAGGCCGCTCGCCGACGAACAGAAAGCCCATCGCCCGAGCCGCGCAGTCCGGCAAGGCCTTGGGGCCCAGCGCCAGGCGGGCGGCCAGGCAGGCCAGGGCCTGTTCGCGGGGCGGGCGGCTCGGCAGCAGGGCGGCGGCGGTGGCGAGCCGCCCGTCCTGCAAGGCTTGGATGAACAGCGGCGCGAAGGTGGGCGAGTCCTTCATTACGGCGTCCTCGTAGGCCGCATAGTCCGCGGGAGGGCGCTCCGCCCGCAAGGCCAGCCCCAGCGACAGCCAGGCTTCGTCGATGGCCGGCTCAGGGCTGGCCGGCAAGGCCAAGGCCTGGGCGATCAGCTCGGGGCCGGCGCCGTCGGAGGCGGCGGCCAGACGCGCGAGGCGGCCATGGTCGGGCAAGGCGGGGTCAAGCTGGGCGAAAAGCGCCAGGCGCCCCTGCTCGAGCTGGGCCAACGCCAGGCTTTCCGCCCATTGCCGGGGGCTTTGGTCAAACGGGCGCTCGACCTGGTCCGGCGTCAGGTAAGACGTTTGGCTCGGCGCTTGCTCTGGCGTTTGCTCTGTCGTTTGCTCGGTCGTTTGGCCCGTCGCATGGGGCCGCGCCGGAACCTGCGTCAGGGCTTGAGCCCGCTTGACGCGCTCCTCCCTCAAGGCCAAAGCCAGGATCCCGGGCGCCCAGAGGCCCAGCTCCTCGGCCAATTGGGCGGCGTCGGCGCCCAGCAGGCGCCTCAAGCGCGCGAAATCCTCGAGCTCCGGCAACAACGAGCCGGGGTCGATCTCAAAGGCGGCTTGCAGGCGAGCCTGGGCCTCGCCCAGACGCTCTTGTCCAAAGGCCGTCCAGCCCAGAGCCCGCGAGGCCCAAGGGCGGTCGGGCCGCAGGGCTGCCAGTCGGCGCAGCCGTTGATCCCGCTCGGCCGCGGGCAGGCACAGAGCGGCCACATAGGCCGCGTCGGCCGCTTCCAAGTTGGCGAGGCCAGTTTGGGCCGGTCCGCCGGCGAAGTCAGCTTGGGCCGGTTCGCCGGCGAGGTCAGCTTGGGCCGGTTCGTGGGGCGCAAGGGTCGCCTCGGTCGGCGGCTGCGCGAAAGTCGTCGATAAATCTTCGGTGGTGTGGCGCGGCAAGGCGTCGGAAAAATGGTCGGACATAGTTTCCGAAAAAGCGTCGTCCGGCTGGAGGAGTTTGTGCCGATCGTCCTGCAGGGCTTTCAGCAGCCGTTCAAAGGCCTCTTCGGCCTCCGCGGCTCGTCGGGTCAGTCGGCGGCACAGCTGGGCCCGCTCCGCGGGACCGGACAGCTCCAGCAGCAGCTGGGCGGTTAGGGCGTCCTCGGGGTGGTCCTGGAGCCGGGCGGCGAGCTCGTCGACGGCCGAGGGGCTGGTGCGGGCCAAAAGATCGAGCCAGATGGGCGCCCACAAGGCCCCCGGCCAGGCCCAGCGGGCCTGGACCTCGATGAGGCGGACCCGCTCCTTGGGCGGGAGGAGCTCCAAGACTTGCTCGGGGTGGACGCCGGAGAGAGCCGAGAGGACCAGACGGTTCAGCCGGCCGTCTTGGACCTTGATGGAGGCCGTCGGGGACGTCAGCACGAAGTCGGCCGCGGTGGCCGCGACCGTCGGCGTTCCCAGGAGGCGTTCCTCGGGGGCTTCTTCGCCGTTCGGGGCGTAGACGGCCGTCCATTCCACCAAGGGGCTGGCCCCGGCCACGTTGTAGACCAAGGCCAGCCCCGGGTCGGGCGGCGTCAGGGTCAAGGTTTCGGCCAGCCGCCCGTTGACCCTGGTCGAGACGACCTGGGGCTCGGACGGGAGCGTCAGGCTGAGAGGGGCGTTGGGCGGCAGCATGTTGACCAGGCCGTCGATCTCGACGATCGCCGAGGCGGCCAAGCCGTTGTAAATGTGGAGAGCCATCGTCTCGGGCTCGGCGTTTCGCTGGAGCAGCGTCGCGCCCAGGGCCGCCGCCGCGCCCAGCGTCAAAGCCACGGCCATGCGCAGCGGCGAGGAGCGCGGCGAGGGGCGCGGCGAGGACAGGCTGGCGGAGCGGCGGCGGCTTTGGGCGGTCACGGCCTTGGGACGAGGCGGGAGGGGCGAAGGCACGAAGGCCGCCGGGGCCGGGCGGGGCGCCTCGCCGAGTCCGGCCAGCCGCCAGTCGCGCAGCTGGGCTTCGGCCACCAGGAGGGCCTCCAGGGCGGCCGCGCGCATCGTCCGGACGGCTTGGAGCAGGCGGTTGGAGTCCGGCGAGGGGTGGTCGGGGAGCAGAAGGGCGCCCGGGTCCATGATGTTGGCCAGATAATGCGGCTGCGGCGGCGTGGGCAGCCCCGTGCAGGCTTCGGGAGGCGGCGTTGGCGCCGCGGTCGGCTTGGCCGCCGGACTGGGCGTCGTATCGGGCGTCGTATCGGGCGTCGTATCGGGCGTGGGGCCGGGCGTTGGCGAGGCGTCGGCGAGCGCGGCCGGAGTTGGGCGGAGTCCGGCCTCGGAGGGCGCGGCGCCGCCGGCCGGCTCGCAAGGCGAAGAAGGCGGCTCGGAGGACGAAGAAGACGGCGCCGAAAGCTCCGGGAGCTTTTCGGCTTCCGACAGGCGTCCGCAGTCCAGGGAGGGCTTTTCGGAGGCCTTGGGGCTCGCTTCTTGGCCAGCTCTCTGGCCAGCTCTCTGGTCGGCTTTCTGGTCGGCCGGCGGGTCGGCCGGCGGGTCGGCGTTTTTGTCCGTCGGGGCCGGGATCGGCGGCCCCAAGGCCTCGAAAAGCTTCCCAGCCAGTCGCCGGGCCTCTTTCCGGCCCAATTCGGGCGCCAGGCGCGGCCCCAGATCCTCGGCCAAGAGGAGCGCCGACCTGCGGACCCAATCCAGGGCGACGGCCAGCTCGGCCGCCTCGTTGCGGGCCTCCCGGCTCGTTTGGGCGGCTTGGAGCGGCTCGCGGAGCTTGACCAAGTCGGAGTGGAGGTCGTCGAGGAGGTTCAGCAGCGAGACCAAGGACATTAAACGGTCGACCCAGCCGCCGCCGAGCAGGGCGGCCACGGCCAGGTGGGTCGAGCGGCAGCGGCGGTTGTGGAGGGTCAGCCGGTGGTCCAGGCGGGCGAGATCGCGTTCCAGCGAGGCGCGTTCCTGGAGCATTTCGGGCGAAAAGGCCCGGCGGCCGTGCTTGGGCAGCTGGGCCAGCCGGCGCGTCAGATCCTCCTTGTGCGCCAGAGTCTCGGCCAGCTCTTTTGGATAAAGGGTGGGCAGCTCTTTTTCGTCGCCGGGCCGGACGGGCGCGGGCGCCAAAGGGACGGCCGGCCGGTCGAGGTCGACGTAGAGGCCCTGGTAGCGCGGATCGAGGCGCTCCGGGCGGCTTTGGTCCGGCTCGGTCGCCGGACGGCCGTCGAACGTCGACCCGGACGGTCCGTCCGGCGTCGGGCGCGGCGGCGCGGGGGGGCTGGCGGGGGACGGTTGAGGCATCTGACTGGCCTTCAGCTCAATTTGGTCAGGAGCTTGAACAGGGTGCGGACGCCGAAGCCCGTGGCGCCTTCCGGGCCGCTGGGGACCTTGAGGGAGCGGCGGCCGGTGCCGGCGATGTCAAGGTGAGCCCACGGGAGGCCTTTTGGGACGAACTTGCGCAAGAAGAGGGCGGCGTGGATGGCCCCGCCGGCCCTGGAGGCGGCCTGCCGAAAATCGGCCAAGCCGCTTTTGAGGTTTTCCTCGTAAGGCTCGAACAAAGGCAGGGGCCAGCAGCTCTCGCCGACTTCGCGACCGCTGTCGATAATCGCCTCTCGCAGCCGCTGGTCGTCGCAAAACAGCCCCGCGCACCGTTCGCCCAAGGCCACCTGGCAGGCGCCCGTCAGCGTGGCGACGTCGATGAGGCGGTCGGGCTTGAGCCTTTGGGCCGCGGTCAAGGCGTCGGCCAGCAGCAGACGGCCTTCGGCGTCGGTGTTGACGATCTCCACCGTCTGGCCCGAGAGCATGGTCGCCACGTCGCCGGGGCGGAAGGCCGCGCCGTCGGGCATGTTCTCGGCCAGCGGCAGCAGGCCTGCGAGGCGGACAGGGAGACGGGCGGCCGCGGCCGCGCCGACGACGGCCAGCACGGCGGCCGCGCCGGCCATGTCAGTTTTCATGGCCCCCATGTTCTCTTGGGATTTCAGGCACAGCCCTCCGCTGTCGAAGGTCACGCCTTTGCCGACCAGCGCCGTGAGCGGTCCGGCGCCTCCGGGTCGGCCTTGGTATTCCAGCGTCACCAGTCGGGGCGGATGGACGCTCCCCCGGCCGACGGCCAAAAGGCCGCCGGCTCGCTCCGCGGCCAGCTTCTTTTCGTCCCAGACGGAGACCTTGAGCTTGAGGGCCAACCCCAGCGCCAACGCCTCCTGCGCCATGCCCTCCGGAGTCAGCTCGCACGCAGGCTGATCGCTCAGGCGTCGGGCCCGGATCTGGGCCTCGGCCATGATGGCGGCCCGCTTGAGAGCCTCCTTGGGTTTGACCGTCAAGGCCCGGTTCGTGGGGTTGACGACGGTCAGCTGCTTCAAGGGCGAGGGCTCGGGCGGACCGCTTTTCCATTGGCCGCGTTCGTCGAGGCCCAGCTGGGCGCCGACGGTCAGCAGCTCCAAGGTCTGGTCCGGCTCGTAGGCCAACGGCGGGAGAGCCAAGAAAACTTCCCGGAGGTTCAAGGCGGCGGCCCGCTTGGCGGCCTTGGCCCCGGCCTCCAGCAGGCGCTCTTCGGTCAGGCTCGCGAGATCGCCCAGGCCGATCAGCAGCAGCCAGCCGTCTTGGACGTGGAGCGGCAGAAAGTCGAGAAAGCCGCCCTTGAAGGCCCCGGTCGTCAGGTGGGGCTGGACGAGGGGCTGGAAGGCGGCCAGCTCGGGCCGGTCGGCGAGGGCTTGGGCGCCCGAGCGCAGAAAGAGGATCAGTCCGGGCCGGAGGGGGCCGGCGAGGGCTTCGGCCAGGTATTTGAGGTTCATGAAAAGCACCCGCAAAAAATTGGGACGTTTTTTGGCTCAATCTGGCCGGCTGAAAACGGTCGCGGCGGCCGGCCCG
>JAISZC010000130.1 GCA_031269485.1 Deltaproteobacteria bacterium | reverse complement strand
AAAACTATTTTTTATTGGCGACTATTTATTAAATGACAGCTTTATGATATATGATAGACTACTTTCTTTTATAAATTAAGTTCTTATAATCAAATTCTTAAAAAATTTAAATAAATATTTAGAATATACTTGTTCTATTTTAACTGAATGACTTATTATTCTTTTATTTTTATATTTTCGTGGTAATTTACGATAATTCCGTTTAATCAACTTCATAGGCAGCTTTTCTTTATATTTTATTGCATATTTTTTCAAATTTAATGCTGTTGCAGAGAGAAAATAGGATTTATTGTGTCGCCAAACTGACCCTTTTGCCAGGTCGTCCTATATTTTTAGAAAAAAATTGTATAAAAATTGCTATAATCTTAATCTTTTTAGCTAAAATAACTAGTTTATTTTCAGCATCAAAATCTTTAAAAGTACCTTTTTTGTTTATATCAAGAATATTAGGCAAAAAAACTAATTTATTATCAATAAATCGGTGCATATTGGCCTCCAATTTCCCCCCAAATTGAGTGGCTGCGGCCAGTCTGACAGCGATGGATTCTCAGTTAGCGGCATAGGGTTATATGATCCATATTATACCAGATAAAGAGGCCTATCAAGTAAAATTTACCACGAAAAAAAATTTTTTTCCTAATCGAGATATGAAAATTGCTTAACCGCTCTGGTGAAGGCCATTTTCGAAAAAATGAGATAAAATTGAACAGGCAGGCATTGTCAATCTGTCCTATTTCTACCTGTTTAGGGCGGTTTTCGGGGCTGATGGAGGCCAGGCTCAGGCCGTTGCCGATCGGTGATTGGACCCTTTTCCTGTGATTGCAAGGACTTAGGTTGCCAGTCGAGAATGCGAGTCCAGAGGGGCCATTTCACAGGATTCATCCTGCCATTCCGGGTAGATAGGCTCTTTTGCAGGGGCGACTAATTAATAATCCCCCAGCATATGAATCATTAGACCAGGCCGTTGAGCAGATGAAATTAGAACTTAGGCCAAATGAAGTCCTACCTCTTGGTGGATATGGGATGGGGTAACGCGTAGATGTTCAGTGTCAGGACAAAAATAATAAATAATTGAAATGCAATATAATCCTCTGGCCGGAGATAACTTAAATAATGCACATCGTATAGGGCTAAGTCCACAGCCAAAAAGTCCGACGCGTCATATGGGCGGTCACCCGACCTGGCCCAGAAAAGACGCGTCCATGAACGCACAGTCGAAAGGCAGCCAACTGCCTGGTTCCAGGGACAATGACAGGGTCAAAATCATCGTTGCAGTTTCAGCCGGCGCTTTGCCGCAGATCTCCGTCGCCGAGATGTTGAACATCACCCCGCGGCAAGTCAGCCGCTTGACGAAGACCTGTCAGCGCAAGGGCCTGGCGAGGTTGGTTCGCAAGGACCGCGGCCGGAGGCCGCGACAACCGCTTCGGCGCCCCTGGAGGCCTTTGCACGGACCGTGCAGGGCAACCCGCCCAGGCAAGCTCGTCAAACACGACAGCGGGCCTTGCGACGCGACAGAGCCCCAATTCCAGAGAGCCCGAAGGAAGTGAACGCCGACATCATCTTCGCCCGCTCGCCGCAGGCCAAGGCTTCAACCTCGACGGCCTCTTCTGCGAGCAGGAGGTCCGGACCGTGCGCAACGTCCTCGCCATTTCGCTCAACGCTTGTAAATTTCAGATTTTCCCTCGCGCCGAGGACGGCAATTTGAGGCTGGAAAAAGTGACCGTTGAGCTATGTTTTAATAGCTTAATATGGATTAAGTACATTGATAGATATCTTGTAGCTAATAAAATCAAATTTTGATTGGCTAATCATCTTTTTTGGCATAAATCAACCGCAACTGGCCAAGCAAAAACGGCTCCAGCTTCGACCGGCGACTGGCCGCCGGTCGAAGCTGGGGGAGGCTGCCACCCCTTGCCGCCATGGCCCGGCTGGTTGCTTTGGACATTTTCGCTTTGGAATGACCCGCCCCGGCGCCGCCCGTCCCGTCTCCGCGGGGCGGGCGGCGCCGTCGCTTTCAAAGCCCGGTCAAGTCGCCCTGACCCTCACGGCTTCTCCGGCGGGTTGACGATCTTTTCCGCGTCCAAGGACATGGCCTCCTCGGAGAGCGAAAAGCCGGTGTTAAGCGACTCGCGCCAGGAGACGACCGAGCTCCCGAAGCTGTCGGGCTGGGCCACGTCGATGGCGTGGACGCTGTTGTCGCCGGCGGAGGCGCTGACGACGATTTTTCCGTCGCCCCGAAAGATCGTGGCTTCGGTGCTCTTGTCGCTGCCGGTGTGAAGGCCGCCCGTCACCAGCTGCCCGCCGTTCGGTCCGGTCGGCGCGTCCGGGCTCGTCCCCACGAAGGTCGCCGCCAATTTCGGCGAGGGCAGGCCCGTGAAGGAATCCGTCAGGTACAGGAAGCTGTCGCCCAAATGTCCGCAGCGGCCGACTTCGGAGCTGGGCTCGAAGGTGGTGAAGGCCGCCAGGGACTCGCCGCGGCCGGCGGCGACGAGCTTGGGCTGGGCGAAGTTGAGCTCGTAACGGTGACGGCCGGCGGGCCGCAGCGTCTTGCCCATGTCCAGAAGCCTTTTGTAGCCGCGCTTGCCGGGCGCCTTGATGGCCTGGGCCAAGGCGGCGTAGCTCGTCGACCCGCCGGCGGCGAGCGTCAGGCCCAGCTGGGGCTTGAGGCCGGTGACGGCGCCGTTGTCGTAGACCTTGGCGCCGGAGACGTCGACCAGCTTGCCGAGCTCGGGCGTCAGATCCTTGAAGGTCAGCCGGCCTTTGGCGTCGAGGTCCTCTTTGAGCCCGAAGAGGTATTGGTCGTGGTTGTCTAGGCAGGCCTTGGCGTCCCTGACCTGCTCGCAGGGCGTCAGATCCAGGTGCCCCCACAGCCGGCCGGTGGCGAAGACGACCCACAGCGCGCCTTGGGCGTCGTAGGCGGAGTTGACGGCGCCCGTCACGGGCCGTCCGACGTCGGCCAGCCTGGCCAGCGTCCATTGCTCGGGCCGCAGGGGCCGGTCCTGGTCGTCGACGAGCCGGAGGCGGTAGACGCCCCCGCGGTCGAGGGAGGTGGCGGGGTGGCGGCTGACGGTCAGCCCGAAGTAGACGACCCGGTCGTTCCATTGGCCGTTTTTGGTCGTGACGTCGGCCGCCGGGACGTAGGCGTCGTTGAAAAAGCTGTCGGGCTCCGAGGCGACGAGGTAGTCGGGCTTGGGGGCGATTTCGGCGCCGGTGGCCGCGTCGAGCACGATCAGGCGGGCCTTTTGGTTGCTGTGCCCCTCGTAGGGCGAGCGGGCCCCGTAGACCACCGACTTTTTGGCGAGGTCGACCGTGTCGGAGGTCGGGCCGCTGGGGATGATCACGTACCAGCGGCCTTCGCTGGAGATCACGGCCGGGCGGCCCGTCGACAGGCCCATTTTGGCCGAGCTGTGGCGCCACAGCAAGACCGGCTCGGTTTCGGGGTCGGTGACGTCCAGGGCGAAGACCTCCGAATGGACGACGGACGGCTCGCCGGCTTCGCCGGCGGCCGGGTTTTCGATGGGGCGGCCCCCGAGCCGGAGGCCTCCGACGAGGATGGTCCGCCAGGTGCCGTTGATGCGGATGTCGGCCAGCAGCGGCTTCATGTCCACGTAGTAGGCGTGGAGGTAGTCGGGATCGGCCAGCCATTTGAGGTGGGGCAGCGCCGACTTGGGGACGTAGGCCCACATCTCCGCGCCCAGCTCGTGCTGGACGCCCGGGCCCGGCCCGTAGCCGGGCGCGCCGTCGGCCAGCGAGCCGAAGAAGCCCAAGTTGACGGCGTGCAGCATCCCGTCGTTGGCCCCGAAATAGGCCGTCAAGCGTCGGCCGCCCTTTTGGCTTCGGAAGGACGCGTAGGAGGCGTCGCCGTAGAGCGTGTCGTAGGCGAAGGCCGGGGCCCCCGCCAAGACGGGCTTGGAGTTGATGACGTCGCCGAGCCGCCAGACGACTTGGGCGGGGGATGCGGACCACGGGTTGCTGACGGCGCGCGGGCGCCAGCCGTGGACTTCGGCGCCTTGGACGTAGTCGATCAGCTTGGCGACGAAGGCCGCCTTGGTCGGCGGCGAGCCGGGGGGGACGGGCAGGTGCTCCAGAAAGTTGTCGTTGAACAGGAAGGGCTCGAGCGCCGCCACGGAGGCCGGCGTGGAGTTCAGAAGCGGCAGGCGTCCGTCGGGGCCGGGGGTTCCGAAGTAGATGCGGCGCTGGCCCTGTTTTTTGGCGGCTGGCGTCAGCCATGGGCGGCTGCCGGCCAGCAGCTCCGTCCCTTGGGGGTCGAGCTCGGCGAGCCAGCGTCCGGCGTCCCAGACGCTGTCGAGCTGCAGCACGCTCTCCGGGGCGCCGGCGGCGCCGGGGACCAGGCGGAGGCGGTTGTCGCCGAGCTCGTCGTAGCAGCGGCTGACGGCCGAGCCGGGGGCGAAGCAGGCCGGGGGCGGGCTGGGCGGCTGGCTGACGCTGTTGAAGGTCACCACGCGGTCGCCGCCGAGGGTCGGGTCGGCGTGGGAGGCCAGGTCGAGCCGCCCGTTGCGGTCTGAATCTTCGCGCAGGTTCCCCCAGCGGTCGATGAACAGCCCGTAGACCGTCCCGACCCAGGCCGCCTGCGAGTCCTCGTCGTCCGGGTCGTGATAATCCGGCCAGAAGGCCGTCTGCACGGCCACGCCCCCGCCGAGCACGGAGTTGATCGCGGCCGAGGTGGCCGTGCCGCTGGAGGCGTCGCGGGCGATGTGGCTGAAGGCCGTTTCGAGCTCCTTGGGGAGCTGGGCGATGTTGGCGGCCTGGAAATAGTTGGCCGGGTCGCCGTCGGGCTTTTCCCATTCGCCGTCGTCGGGCGCTCCGTTGAGGTTGCGGTCGTTGAAGCCGCCGTACTTGGCGGCCAGCCACAGGGGATTTTTGAGGCTTTGGACGTCGGCGGCCTTGGGGTTGAAGGCGAAGAGCCGGCTTTGGCTCTTGACGTTGGGCAGGCTGCGGCCGCAGCCCTGGACCGGCAGCGTCGGGCCGCCGACGTAGGGGCAGCCTTTGGGCGTGAGCTGGCTCTGGGCCCGCGGGAGGTTCATGGTCAGATCCAGATAGGTGCCGTCGCGCGGGGTGCCGCTGATGGTGTAGCCCATGGCCATGCCGACGCCGGTGCCGGGGACGGCCCAGGAGCTGGTGATCAGAAGCCCCGCGACGTGCTCGGGCCTGATGAGGATGAAGTCGTTGGTCGATTCGGCCTGGGGCGGGTTTTTGAAGGCGTAGAACGGCCTTTGGCCGGTGATGGCCGGGTCGCCGCTGTCGATGGTCAGCGGCGTGGTCTCGCGCAGGTTCGTCGGCGTCGAGCCGACGGTGACCAGCCGCAGGTCGTACGTGACCTGGCCGTCGCCCTCCCAGTCGTCGCCCTCGTCGATGTCGGAGTAGTTGACCTTGATTTTGACGTGGAAAGGCTGGCCGCGGCGGTCGGTCTCCCAGTCGAGCACCAGGTAGTTGAGAAAGCCCAGAATTTTGCCTGGCACGCGGTCGGAGGCGTTGACCGGCAGCACCGAGATGGACTTGGCCGCCCGGCCGTCGTCGCCTTTGACGACAAACTTCAGCTCGGGAAAGGCCGCGCTCATGGCCACCGCGTAGACCTCCGTCCCGGCGCCCCCCTCCGCGACCCCGGAGGTCGCGGGGTAGTGGATGTGGGCGTAGTAGGCCGCGGCCGCCACGCTGTAAGTGCCCTCGAAGGACTGGGCGGCGGGGCAGATGCCCTTGACCTGGGCCAGCGACCTCAGGGGCTTGGGCATGCAGGTGTCGTTGGGGCCGCTGGAGTAGATGTACTTGACGTCGCCGCCGAGGCCTTCGAGCTTGGTGATGGCCCCCAGGTAGGCGTTGAGGTTGAAGACGTCGGGGACGTCGGAGCTCGAGACGCCCGGCGGCAGCTTGACGCCGGCCAGCAGGACGCCCTTGAGATCGCTGCCTACGTTGTCGCCGTCGAAATTGACCGCGGAGTCGCTGATGACCAGCAGCGCCGGCTTGGCGCACAGCCCGCCGGGCTTGGCGGGCAGGCGCTTGCTCCAGGCGTCGCGCAGGTAGTTGAAGGCGGTCAGCGAGGCGATGGGGCTCCCGGCGACGTCGACGTCGGACTGGTCGGTGTACGTGTAGGTGGGGGTCGTCGAGCCGTAGAGGTAGCGGACGGCCTCGTAGAGCATCTCGCCGAGGGGGTTGCCCCAGGAGTAGGTGTTGTGGTATCTCTCCCCGTCCCAGGTGGCCGGGTCGGCGGAGGTGGGGCGCCCGGCGATGCGCAGGCTGTCGAGGTTCTTGATGAGCCCGCCGGCGTTGAACTGGCCGGTGGCCGCGTTGACCGGGGGCACGAAGACGTCGGCGGGGAAGGGCGGCAGGCCCAGCACCGGGCCGACGTGGTTGCGCAGCTTCCCGCCGCGGCGGCGAATCCCGGCGTTGTAGCCGCCGGTCAGCAGGCCGAAGCGCATGGGCGCGGCGCCCCCGCCGTAGCGCTGCAGCAGCCCCGTGGGCTTGTAAACGTCGTCGTCAGGCGAAGGGGTGGCCCCGGAATATTTCAGGCACCCCTCGGTCTCGGACATGTTGCCGTTCTGGCAGACCTTGACGCGGAGGTTGTAGACCATCACCGTCTGGCGCGCGGCGGGCGTCAGCACGCGGTCGTCGGGCAGCGGGCGGTTGACCAGCGCCCAGTCCCAGTAGCGGGCGCGGGGCGAGGTCACCGCCACCGTCGCGCCGACCGAGTCGGCGCCGCCGACGTTGAAGGACTTCGCGTCGGCGTTGGGCAAGACCCGCAAGGCCGGAAAATAGCCGTTGCCCACGCCCAGATCGCTGCCCCGCCCGAAGAAGTGCGCCTTCTTGGCCTCCGGGCGGTCAAAGGGCGTGTACTTGCGAATGTCGTAATAGGCCGACAGCGGCGTCGTCTCCTGCCAAGTGTCGTCGGAGCGCGTCTCGGCGCCCCAGATTGTGGAGTCGGGCGGCACGAAGGAGCATTCCAGCACGGTCTCGGTGGCGGTGTCGACGCTGCGCTTGCCGCCGTAGAGAATTTTGCGGACGGCGTCCATGCGGCTGGTGGCGATGTAATTGAGCCAGTTGCCGCTGAAGGTCCTCTGGCCGCCGTAGGTGACCGCCTCGGAGAAGTTGTCGCAGACGCCCGTGGCCGAGCGCGGGGAGACCACGTAGCCTTTGAGGCCCTTGGGCCGGCCGTCGCGGATCCGGTCCTCCGTCTCGTCGGCGACGGTCGGGCCGACCCGGTGGAAGAAGCCGTTTTTGTCGCCGGCCATGAACACGTTGGCGTTGAGGCCCTGGCTGACGGCGCCCGAGTAGGCGTAGCAGGAGTTGACGTCGAAATACCCCACGTAGACGACCGCCGGGTTGAAGCCGGTGTCGACCCGGCCGTCGCCGTCGAGGTCTTCGAGGCCCGGATAGCCCTGCTGGAACATGTTGAGCTCCTTGGACACCACCAGGAGCACTTCCGGAACCGTCACCGTCGAGGTGGCGAAGGGCTGGGTTTGGTACATGTCCTTGGCCGGCTGCCAGACGGCGGCCGCCTCCCCGCCGGTCAGCGCGGCCGTCGAGAGGAGCGCCAGGGCGAGCAGCCAGCCGACGAAGCGGCGCGGCTTGGCGGGGCTAAGCCTGAGGCGGCGGGGCGCGGCGGAGCGGGGCGCGGCGGGACAGGGCAGGGCGGGGAGCGGCCTGGCGGGGCTAAGCTTGGAACGGCGAGGCATGAAGCGGCGAGGCATGAAGCGGCTCCTTGGGAGACGAGCGGCCGGGGACGCGCAAAGCTGGCGTTTGGCCGCCAGGGGCGGTCGGTCAGGGTTCGGGCCGTCGGCCGACTGAGGGCTCTCCGGCTTGGCGGACATTTGAGCGGCCAAGTCGCCGCACGATGGGGCGCCGGGCCGTTGGTTCGGCGGACTTGCGGGCCGGCGAGTCGTCGGGCCGCCTGGGGGCTGGCTCTCTGGCTCGACGACGCGCGGGCCGGCGAGTCGTCGGGCCGTCGAGCCGCCTGGGGGCTGGCCAGCGGTTCGGCTGAAGTGCGGGCCTCCAGGCCGTTGGGTCGTCGGGCTGTCGAGCCGCCGGACGATGGGACGCAGGGCCGTTGGCTCGGCTAACTTGGCGGACGCGCGGGCCGCCGAGTCGTTGGGTCGCCTGGTCTTCTGGCTGTCGAGCCGCCGATCCCCCGGACGACTGGGGGCTGGCCAGCGGCTCGGCTGAAGCGCGGGCCTCCAGGCCGTTGGGTCGTAGGGCTGCCGGACGATGAGGCGCCGGGCCGTTGGCTCGGCGAACTTGCGCGCCGCCGATTCGTTGGCCCGCAGGTCGTCGGGCCGCCTATCCGCCGGACGACTGGGGGGCGCCCAGCTGGCTCGGCGGACGCGCGGCGGCCGAACGTCGGCCTGGCGGAAGCGGGACGCGTCCGAGCGCCGAAGGCGTCGCCGAAGCTGGACAGCCGAAAAGACCGGCCTGCTGGCGGGCTGAAATATGGAGTTGGACAGCCGGGGAATCAACCTGGCGGGCATGAGCGCGGAAGGTTCAACTGGCGGCGCATCTCGGCGGATCAACAGCGAAAAAAAGCGCTTGACGACGATTGGCCCTTGACGATCCGAATTCGGCTCAAAGGTCGCCTTCTTAGATTACGGATCAGGTCATATTGACATTCTCCTCTGACTGAAGTCAGAGGCTCCCTCGGCTTAGGTTCTATGGGCTAAAGGTTGATCGTAACTCAGCTTATCAGCTCAGAGGGCTTAGTTCAGCCCGACTGCAGCCAGCTCGACGTGGTCTAAAAAAGCTTTGCATAGGTCAGACAAGGCCTAAAACCACCATAATAGATTTTAGATCCTCAGTTAGCTTAAGTCAAGAACGGCGGAGGGCAAGAGGCGGACTTCACTGGCGGGCCCTGGCGATAAGCGGCCTGGAGCCATTTCGGCGGCGTCTGGGCGTCGGTCTTGGCCGCGGCGCCCTGGAGGAGGCGGCGCCCTGGAGGCGGCGGACGACCTGGCGCGTCAGGGCGAGCAGGCAGGGTCCGGCGGGCGGCGAAACGGACGCGAGCCCCCGAGCTTGCGGGACCGTCGCCGGCGCCATGGCGCTCTGACGGCGTCGGAGCGCGGCGCCGGCCGACGAAAATCGCGCCGGTCTTGACTTTGCCGTGTCTCCAGGCTAGACTGCGGCCATTGAAAACTTTCGCTTCCCGACGGCGGACCGCCTATTGGCCAGTCAGCCCCAAAAATCCAGTCAGCTTGCTTGGACCGTTCATTGAGGTCCGGCGGAAGGAATCGTCATGTCAACTTACGCCAACCCGACCCCTCTGGGACTGATCAGCTTCGGTCTGACCACCATTTTGCTGAGTCTGCACAACATCGGCTTTTTGCCCAACGAGTCGTCCATCATGGCCATGGCCATCTTCGTCGGCGGCCTGGCCCAGATCCTCGCTGGCCTCATGGAGTTCTTCAAGGCCAACACCTTCGGCTGCGTGGCCTTCACCTCCTACGGCGCCTTTTGGTGGACCTTGGTGGGCGTCTGGGTGCTGCCCAAGATGGGCTGGTCGCAGACCAACAGCGCCGATCTGGTGGGGGCCTACATGGTTTTGTGGGGAGTTTTCACCTTCCTGATGTTTTTTGGCACCGCCAAGGGCCCCAAGCTGTTGAGGGCCGTTTTCGGAACCTTGTTCATCGTCTTTTTCTTGCTGGCCGCCCATAACTTGTGCGAGAGCGCGACGGCGGCCGTGCTCGCCGGCGCGTTGGGCGTCTTGTGCGGCGGCTTGGCCTTTTATTTGGGCATGGCCATCGTCCTGCACGACGAGCTCGGCAAAAAACTCCTGCCTTTTTGAACGACGGCCTTCTTGGCGCTTCCGGCGTCAGGCTTGGCGTTTTCGGCGGGCGCCGCGCTCCGGCGGTTCCGGCGACGGGCCAGGGGCGAAGGCGGCCAGGCGCGAGCCGGCGCGAAAGCGCCGGCTTGGCGGAGTCGCCGATTTCGAGTCGATTTCGAGTTGGATCGGGGCGGCCTTCGGCCGATCGGCTGAGGCCTCCGACCGGAGGTTTAGGCCGGCCAGAGGCGAGATTCGGCCGCGCCAGCCGCTCTTGTCCGCGCCGAGGCGGCGTTGAACCCGGCTGGGCTGGACTTCGTCCGCGCCGAGGCAAGGCTGAACCGAGGCCGCCCCATGGACGCGACGGGCTGAGGCGGAAGTTTCAGTTCGCGGCTGACTCTTCGGCCTGGCGGCCTTCCAAGTCCGACCCTGTCGACCTCCGTCGCTTGCGGCCGGGCGAAAAAAACCGCCGACATCGCATGTCGGCGGCGGGGCAGCGGTGACGGCCGGAGGAGACTTCGCGGCTTTTGGCCGTCAGGCGCCGTGGACGGCGATGGGGACGGCGACGTGGAGGTCCCGTTCGCCGATGCCGAATTCCTTTTTGGTCCTTTCGGCCAAGATCTTCATGCGCTCGCGCAGCTCATGCTCCTCTTTTTTGAGGCGGCGGTGCTCGTAGATGATCGAGCCGAACATGGCGGCCAGGCAGACGCCTGAGTAGATGTAAGACATTTTGATTCCTTTTTGGCGGCGAATTATGCCTTGCGGCTCGCCTTGGCGAGCTGCGTGGTTTTTCGGGGGGTCCACCTGAGCCCCCGGGGCTCTTGAGCTGAGGCGCCGCGGGGCGCCGGCGGGGCCGTTTTTTTCCGCGCCCGGCCGGTTGAAAACCAATAGGCAAAACCGGGGCCAATTTTTTGGGCGGACATTTTCTCCTCCCCAAGCCAGCCAGCCAGCCAGCCAGCCAGCCAGCCAGCGCCAAGAGGCGCCGGCGGGCGCCGGGACTTGTCCGCCGACCCGCTCTCAGCTTTTGTTTTTAGTTCGAAGATTTTGGCTGAAATCCGGCGCCAAGTTCGGTTTAATATTTAATTAGTCGCCAAGGCAAAATGGCATTTCAAGGGCTAGAAAAAAAAGAAAAAGATGGTCTTCAAAAAATTTTGAAATGTATGTATGTATGTATAATTAAATACAAGTTTTATGATACATTTATCCTATCGCTCCATCATATTAAAATGTGGTTTTATTAAAGGCCAATTATTTTACTAACGCGATAGGTTGCCTCCTTTCATAAATTAAGTTCTTATAACCAATCATCGAGAACTTGGCGACCTAAACTCTCAACGCGGCCATCGAGGACGACGACCAAGCCGTCGCCAGGCGTTGCGGGGCCATTTACGCCGACAAGACGCGGCTGCCGGCGGCTTTGCTCCTGCTGCGCCTCCGCTTTCGCGTCATCTACGACGTCGGCGGCGCCGAAAGGCGGCTGCTGGCCGAAGACAGCGAAATTGTGGGCTTTGAAAGCCCGCCGGGCCACGACGCCGCCAGCCTCGCGGGCGACCGGAACCCGAATCAGGCCGTCTGGCTCGGCCCGGAAAGAATCAAGGAGCTGCTCCAGGCCACGCCTCCAGGCCACGCCGCGGCGCAACATCGACGACCGACGCCGCCTGGAGGCCGTCAGCCGCGTCATCGACGGCTTCGACGTCTTGCGTCCCAAGCTCGACGCGTTCGCCGCGGCAAGGGGCGAAATGCCGCTGCAGGCTCGTAGGCGCGTGCGCTCGGCCGCCAAGTGGTCGCACGTCCAGCGAAAGATCAAGCCGGAGTTGCCTCCGGACCTGCTGGGCGTCTACGTTTTTTTGCCGCTTGAGGGAGTTCCGCAATGAGTCGCGCCGCGAGCTTTCAAACGGTCAAGGTCGAAGGCGCCGTGCTGCCGGAGAGCTTCCTGCGGCGCCTCATCGACAACGACGGCGAGATAGAAGGCCTGTCGTCCGACGACTACCGCCTCTACGGCTCGCTGCGCCCCAACGAGGCGGCCGCCCGCGCCTGGAACAACCTCCAGGGCGCTTGGAGCGTTTTTAGGACCTCCATGGAAACCCTCCAGGCGACCAACCCGGGGACCACGCTCACGCGGGAAAAATGGCTCAGGCCCCTCTTCGCCGAACTCGGCTACGGCCTGTTGCCGCCCGTCCTCAAGCCCCTCGAGCTCGGCGGCAAAAAATTTCCCGTCAGCCATTTTTGGCAAAACACCCCCATCCACCAGGTCAGCTTCCGCCAAGAGCTCGACAAGCGCACGAGCCCCTGCTCCTCCAAGCTTAGCCCCCACAACCTCGTCCAAGACCTCCTGAGCCGCTCCGACGACTTTCTGTGGGGCGTCGCCACCAACGGACTGAGCCTGCGCCTGCTGCGCGACAG
>JAISZC010000075.1 GCA_031269485.1 Deltaproteobacteria bacterium | reverse complement strand
AGAGAGAGAGAGAGAGAGAGAATTCTGCCGCCTGGGCCGACGGAGCGAGCGTCGACGGCCTGGCGCTCAGGGCGCAAGCTGAACATGAATTTGGCAGAGTCGGCGTGGTGCGACACAGGCTCTCCGCAAGAAAGGAAGCGGCTCGGAACTAGTTCGGGCCGAATTCGGGCCGTCCGTGGGGGCGCACGGCCTTGATCGGCAGGTCAGGCCGTTGTCTTGAATTGCGCCACTCTATCACCGGCTCGAGCGGGTTTTCAAGAAATATTGAAAAAAAATTTCAACGCCGGCCGCGCCCTCAGGGGGCTTTCGACAGAAAAGGGGGGACGCGCCAATGCCATCTGGGCGGCGAAAAAAGTCGTTCCGGCCGGCGGGCTCGCTCTCGCCCGCCCACCCGCCATGCCATCGTCCGTCCGTACGCCCAGCCCCGCCTCTTCCACCTCCGTCCGCCAGCCACGCTTTTCGCTCCTCCGCGCAGGCTCTTGAGTTCTCTCCAAAGCTCCTGATCGGGCCCCCGACCGAGCCTCTCAATTGAGCTCCTCAACCCCGCGGCCCTGGGCCGCATGCCAAAGAAACTGGGGACGACAAGCGGCGGCGGCCAGCCGCGGGCAAGCGGCGGATTTACGACATTGAAAAAAAATAATTGACAACTCCGCTCCAAAGCAACATAAAATTCCGTCAGGTAAAAATTGATCGAAACCTCACTGGTGCTTCCAACCCTAAATTGATCTTATTCGGAATATATATGATATTTATACCGATGAAGCTGAATCTATCTATACTTTAAGTTATTATGATTATAAATTAGTCTATATTTATTTGATATATTTCATATGACGCATTTCAATTTGGAGCGATAATGTGGCAAATAAATTTACGAAGAATAATAAGCAATTATATGCAATATTTCCAAAATTATTGGCTTTAATCTAGGTTAAAAATCATATTTACTGTTATTTTAACCATAAAAAATCATAATTATACTAATAAATTTTCAAAACATAGATCTGGGCTAGAATATTTAGTTAAATTTCTAGATAGTCGCCCCGACCAAAGGGCCTATCTACCCTGAATGACAGGATAGCTCCTGTGAAATAGCCTCTCAGGGCTCGCATTCTCGACTGGCAACCTAAGTCCTTGCAATCACGGGAAATGGGTCCAATCCCCGGTCGGCAACGGCCTGAGCCGGGCCTTCATCATTTCTTCTCTAGATTTCATCGATTGGGCAAATAGTCGCTTTGGCAAATCGCTGTTCCGTGATGAAAGAAATAATTGGAGAAATACGCGCAAAAAAGCTTGGCCCGGCCGGTCGTCAAGACGTCGTGGTCTGCCGCCGAACCCGCGTCCGGGCGGTTTTCCAAACCGCCGAGCAAACCGCCCGGAGGCGCTCTTTGGGGGCGCCTCGGCGTTGGTCCGTCGTCCGCCAGGCGGTCCAGGCGATTTTTAGTAAATCAGCCCCACTTTGCGGCGCACGTCGTTTATGGTCGGCTCGGCGCATCGGCGGGCCTTGGCCGCGCCGGCCTTCAGGACGTCTCTGACGTCGTCGGGCCGAGTCGCCAATTTCTCCCGTTTTTCGCGATACGGGGCGAAATAATTCCAGATAATTTCCACCAGCTCTTTTTTGACTTCTGAATACTTCAAGCCCGGCGTTAAATATCTGTCTTTTAGTTCAGTCCGAACCTCATCTCCGACAAATAAGCGATAAATGGCAAAAAGATTGCATGAATCTGGATCTTTAGGCTCATTAACCCCTTTAGCATCAGTAACTATACTCATAACGCGTTTTTTAAGCTCTTCGTAGGGCGTGAAAATGTCGATGGCGTTGTTGTAGCTCTTGCTCATTTTGCGGCCGTCCACGCCGGGAATGACGGCCAAGGAGTCGTCGATGGCCGGCTCGGGCAGCGTGAAGGTCGGGCCGTAGACGTAGTTGAAGGCCCCGGCGATGTCGCGGGCGATCTCCAGATGCTGCTTTTGATCGCGGCCCACGGGCACCTGATCGGCTTGATAGAGCAGGATGTCGGCGGCCATCAGCACCGGATAGGCGAACAGGCCGTGGTTGGGGGTCAGGTTGTTGGCGATCTTGTCTTTATAGGAATGGCTGCGCTCCAAAAGGCCCATGGGGGTGTAGTTGTGCAGCACCCAGGTGAGTTCGGCGTGCTCGGCGACGTCGCCTTGGACCCAAAAGCAGCTTTTTTCGGGATCGAGCCCCAAGGCCAGAAAATCCAAGGCGGCTTCCAGGGTGTTGCGGGCCAGGCTCCGACCGTCGGTCACGGTGGTCAAGGCGTGCAGATTGACGATGAAGCAAAAGAGCTCGTCGTCGTTTTGCCGCTTGATCATCGAGTTCATCATGCCGAAGTAGTTGCCGATGTGCAGGCTGCCCGAGGGCTGTATGCCCGACAGTGTCCTCATAAAAAATCACCTTAAATGATGAGTATGGCGTTAAATCCAGGTCAAAGCCGACAATGTATAGGCTTCAAGAACTTGTTGCGCCCGTCGAGGCTAAAATGGGTTTTTTGCGCCACGATCGACGATGAAGGCCCGCCAGGCCGGCTTGAAGGCGGGGGCCTGCGAGCCCGCGCCGGGCGGGCGCTTTTGGGGGCCGGCGGACGACCGCCAAAAAAAGCCGGCGGCCGCGACGGGCCACGAAGGCGGCTCTCAGGCCCCGCCGCCAGCTGGGGCGAAGGTCGGCGGCGACCGTTCGGCGCTCGGCCCGTCCGCCTCAGGCACGAGGACGGCGTCGCCGTGCAGCAGGCCGCCGGGGTGGTCCACGTCGAGGCCTTTGAGGCGGCCGGCATGGTAGGCCAAAAGCTGCAAAGGCGCCACGGCCGTGAGGGGCCTCAGGCTGGGCGGGGTGGGCGGCAGGGGCACGAAGAGGTCGGCCAGGCCGGCCAGGGCCTGGTCTTTCTTGGGGCCGTCCTCGGAGAGCAAGATCAACGGGACGCCGCGGGCCTTGAGCTCGACGGCCAAGTCGAGGTGGCCGGCGTCGAGCTCGTCGTCGAAGGCGATGAGCATCGCCGGGGTGTCGGGGCCGACGATGGCCAAAGGTCCGTGTCCGAAC
The DNA here is from genome assembly GCA_031269485.1 of Deltaproteobacteria bacterium. Lineage (GTDB taxonomy): Bacteria > Desulfobacterota > Desulfarculia > Adiutricales > Adiutricaceae > JAISZC01. Next base: position 3,657 of record JAISZC010000075.1, on the reverse strand, counting down.
TCCCCGGCGGAACAGCCCTCGGCGTGAAATTTGGCGATTTCCTTGAGCTTGAGGGCGCCCTCGTAGACAATGGGCAGCAAATGGCCCCTGGCCAGCAGGAAGGCGTGAGAGCAGCCGATCAGAAGCCGGGCCGCGGCCTGGACCTGCTCTTCGGCCCTCAAGGCGTGCCTGAAAAGTTCCGGCAGGCGACTGAGCTCGTCGAGCGCCCGGCGCCGGTCGTCCTTCGACAGGCCGCGGCGCTGGGCCAGCCTGAGAGCCAAAAGGCCCATGACCAAGGTCTGGGTCGTGAAGGCCTTGGTCGACGACAGCGTTCTGACCTGGCCGGCCAAGGTCGTCAGGGCGCCGTCGGCCGCCTCGGTCAACGGCGAAGGCGATTGGTTGACCACGGCCAAGGTGACCGCGCCGCGTCGGCCGGCCAGCTCCAGGGCGGCCAAGGTCTCGCGGCTGCGACCCGACTGGGAGACGCCGACGGCCAAGGTGGCCTCGTCGACCATCAGGCGGCGACGGCCGCACTCGGAAGCCGGCTCGACGACGACCGGCAGCTGGGCCCATTCCTCGATGAGGCCCCTGGCGGCCAAGCCGGCGTGGTAGCTGGCCCCGCAGGCGGCGATGTAGACCTTGCCGACGCGACCGAGCGTTTGATCGTCCAACGGCGGGCGGTTCATCTTGAGCTGAAAGTTGGGAGCCAGATAAAGGGCCAAGGTATTGGCCAACACCTTGGGTTGTTCTTTGATTTCCTTGATGAAATTGGGTGTTTCCTTAAACTCCACGACCGTCCCTTATCCTTCGAGGCTCGTGACTCTTTCAATGGTCACGACCGACCGACTAATCAAAAATTAATTAAATAATTTAAATTTTTATTTTCTTAGATTACGTTATCTTATTTATTATCAAATCATTAGTTCACCTGCACATACGGTGAGACATAAAACATTGCCTGAAAGAGTTCAAAAAAGCCGCAAGGCCAGAGCCTTCCGAGCCGCTTCGTCCGCCTCCAGCCGGCGGCCGAGCTCCAAGCCGGCTTGGAGCCATTCGGCGCGAGTCGGCGGCCGGCGACAGGGCGTCGCCCCAGGCCCCGGGCTCGAAGCCGGCGCCCACGTTTGCTCCGGCGCCTCGCCAGGCGCTTGGTCCGTCTCCAGGCCGCCCGTCGGCGGACTAAGGCCCAAGGCCTGGTTTAGTCCGGCGAGACTGAGCCGGCCGGCCTGCCGCTCGGCCTGGGCCAGCCGCAGCAGCCGGGCCTTGATGGCCTCGCAGTCGCCCTCGGATTCGAGCGCCTTGAGGCGCCGCCAGCCTTCGAGCTTGACCGGCCGGCGGCCGTCGCGCCAGTCGAGAATCGTCAACGAGACGTCGGATCCGAAGCGGTCGCGTATCTTGGCCAGTCCGGCGGGCAAAAAGCCCATGATGCGCGCGATGGCCTCGACGCTGGACCCGCGGCCTATTTCGTCGAAGCGTCGCAACGTGTTGAGCAGGCACCGCTCGGCCGACCGGTGCATCACGAAGATCGCCGCCTCGCCGACCGAGACGGCTTGGGCCGCCTTCTCAAGCGCGGCCTCGCCCTCGGCCAGCTGGCCTTCGTAGAGCAGCCGGCAGTCGCCGGGGAGAGCCAAGTCGCCCGGCCCGCCGCGCTGCACGAAGGTCGTCTTGCCGGAACCTGGCGCGCCGGTCAAAAAATACACGACGCCACGGCCCGTCGGGGCCGGGCCGGCGGCCAGCCGCCCGAACTGCCTGGCCGCCAGCGCGGCGGACGCGTTGTGGACGACGTTGTTGAAGCGGCCGCGGCTCTCCTTGGAGGCGGCGTAGACTTCAAAAAGCAGCTTGAACAAGTCAGAATTGACAAACCGTCCGCCAAAGGAGGCCGGCAGCTCGTCGTAGCGGCTCAAAAAAAACTCCGGCGCCCCTTCGACGGCCGCAATGACCTCCCGCTGAACCTTGAGGCGATCGGGCTCCGGGAAAGGCCGCCGCATGACGACCAGCTTTTCTGCGCTCATGGCTCCCCTGGACTGCGGCGTCCGCGCCGCTTCGGGCCGCTCTCAGCCGCGGCGTTTCGCCTTGGAACCGCCGGACGTCGATTCCTTCGCCTCTCCGCCGGCCGCCGGCTGGCCTGCCTCCGCAGGGCTTTGCGCCGGCCGAGCCGCGGGGGCGGCCTCTTGCCGGGTCGGCCGAGCTGGCTTGGCCGTACCTACGTCGGCCGGCTTGGTCGGCCGAGCTGGCTTGGCCGCAGTTCCGCCGGCCGGCTTGGTCAGCCGAGCTGGCTTGGCCGCAGCTCCGTCGGCCGGCTTGGTCGGCCGTACCGAGGTTTCGCCGGTCGGCCGGCTCGAAGCTCCAGTCGCCTTTTTGGCCTTCTTCGTCTTCGCCGACCGTCCGGCGCGGCCCGCCGTGGCGCGCAGGCCAGCGGCCGACGACCGCGTCAAGAGGTCCAAGCCCAGCCGAGAGGCCGAGTCCAGGCCGACGACGGCGCCCGCCGGCACGAACGCGCCCTCCAGCGCCAAATGCGGGCCCAGGCGGGCGCCGGCGCCCACCTCCACGTTCTTGAGCCAGCAGTAGGGCCCGATGATCGCGCCCTCCCCCACCTTGACCGAGCCTTTGAGCGTCACGCCCTGGCCCAGGACCACGTCCCGGCCGAGGCGCGCCCCGGCCTCTATCCAGGCCGAAGAAGGGTCCTCCATGGTCACGCCGGCCAGCAGCCACGCGTCGTTGATGCGCCGCCTCAGGACGCCTTGGACGGCGGCCAGATCACGTCGATCGTTGACGCCCAGGACCTCCAGCGGGTCGGGGCCCTCCACGGCCGCGGCCCACAGGCCCCGGCGGCGAAAGTCGGCGACCACGTCGGTGAGGTAAAGCTCCTTTTGGTCGTTGTCGGGCTTGAGGGCCGCCGTCGACTCGAAGAGCCGGGGTCCGTCGGCCACGTAAAAGCCGCAATTGATCTCGTCGATGGCCAACTCCTCGGCCGAGGCGTCGCGGGCCTCGACGATGCGCTCGAGCCAGCCGCCGGAGTCTCTGACGACGCGCCCGTAGGCGGCAGGCTCGCGCAGCCGAACGGTCAGCACGCTCAAATGGGCCGCCAAGGCCCGATGGGCGTCGAGAAAGTCGATCAGGGTCTGCGGGGAAATCAGCGGGACATCCCCGGGCATGACCAGCACCGGGCCGGCGCGGCGGCCCAGGATCTCCCGGGCGCAGGCGACGGCGTGCCCGGTGCCCAGGGGCTGGGGCTGACGCGCGAAGACCGGCCCGAAGGGCGCGGCGGCCGCCTCGACCTCCTCGGCCCCGTGGCCGGTGACCACCACCAGCTCGGCCGGCTTGAGCCAGCGGGCCGCGTTGAGAACGTGAGCCAAGATGGGCCGGCCCATGACCTCATGGAGGACCTTGGGACGGGTCGACTTCATCCGGCTGCCTTGACCGGCGGCCAGCACCAGAACGGACGGTGCCTGGCGGTCTTCTTCGCTGACGGTCATGCGGCCCCCCACTTGGACGAGAACGACACTTGGCTGCGACGAGGAGCGCCGTCGAGCTCAGGCCCCTCAGGGTCGGAGACGGCGGACGAACCGTTCTGTCAGACCTATCCAAATCTAACCATCTGATTTGGTGCTGACTTTCTGCTTCATAGAGGCCGGTTTCACCTTGTGACTGCCCGCAAGGCCAGAGCCTTCCTCTCCACAG
>JAISZC010000022.1 GCA_031269485.1 Deltaproteobacteria bacterium | reverse complement strand
GGTCGGAGAGAACTCGGCCGCCGTGCCGTCCGAGCCGGAGGCGCCCAAGACCGCGGTCGAGTCGGCGGCCGAAACCGAGCCGTCCGCGGTCGAGGGGACCGCAGCTCAAGCGATGGCGCCGCCCGAACCGGAAGCGGCCGTCATCGCCTCGGTGTTCAAGCTTTCGCCGGCCGGCTCGACCAACCCGGCGAGTCTGACGAGGCCGGCGCCGAAGGCGAGCGAAACGAAGGATGATTGACGAACGGCCTCCGGATTCTGGGCCTGGCCCGCCACGTTTGGGGAGTGGATCGAAATCTGATCATGCGGGCTCTAAACCCGTACAGCCGGGTGGAACTCCCGGACTCCCCGCCATTTTTATTGATTCAGAAGACGGCCTGGGCCAAACCAGGCGTTGCATCTTTACATCTTTTATTGATCAGAAGACGGCATGGGCGAAACCAAACGTTACATCAGAAAACGTCAGAGCTTGATGGCCATGGTCGGCAAAATTAAGCTTTGGCCGTCCCGAAGCGGCATGCTGCACGGCGTCAAGGAAATCCGCCAGACAGGCCCCTGGTTTGAGATTGAGGCCCATTGCGGGCTGGTTTTCAAGGTCCGGGACTCGGCCAACTCCCGAGCGGCCCGGTGGCTGCGGGCCAAGCAGTACGTGGCCCCCTGTCCGAAATGTCGAGTGCCTGGCTGGAAGCTCGACAAGTTCGGGGCCACGGTTTTTTCCAAACGTCAAGGTCAGGTCTTGACCGTCAACCGGCCGGCCGAGCCCCTATGAGCGTCGCTTTCACCCAAGAGCAGCGCGTGCGCCTGAGGAACCTGGGCGTCGCGGAGGCCTTTTTGGAGCGGGAGCACCCCGGGGCGGCGGAGCGCGACGAGGCCTTCCGCCTCGAAGAGCGGCGTCTGGCGTCGCTGGCTCGCCGGGCCCTTGACCAGGCCTTCGCCGCCGGGGCCAGGCCGCCGGTGGAGACGCTGGCCGAAGATCTCTCGCGCCTTTTGTCAGGGCTGGGGCTGGTGCAAGTTTCCACCCCCATCATCATGAGCCGGGTTCGTCTGGTCCGCATGGGTTTGGAAAACGATCCGCTTTTGGCCGATCAGGTTTTTTGGCTCAACGAAAAAAAATGCCTGCGGCCCATGCTGGCGCCGCATTTGTACGAGTACATGCTCGACCTCGTCAAGCTGCGCTCCGGCCCTTTCGGGCTCTTCGAGGTCGGGCCCTGCTTTCGTCGGGAGTCCCAAGGCGCCCGCCACGCCAACGAGTTCACCATGCTCAATCTCGTGGAGGTCGGTCTGCCGCTTGAGGCCCGCGGCCCGCGTCTCGAGGAGCTGGCGGGCCTGCTGATGGAGCGGGCCGGGCTGCGCGGGTGGCGGCTGGAGACGGCCGATTCCGGGGTTTACGGCCAAACCGTGGACGTGGTGGCCGAAAACGGCCTTGAGCTGGCCTCCTGCTCCCTGGGGCCTCATCCTCTCGACGAGGCTTGGGGCTTTTCCGGCTCTTGGGTCGGCCTGGGACTGGGTTTGGAACGGTTGGCCATGGCTCTGGCGGGCTCGGATCGCCTCAGTTCGGTAAGTCGCGGTTTGGGCCGGATTTTGGGGACGTATCTGAGGCTTTAGAACTTTTAGCCCATCTTTGACATTTCAAGAAGGACAAGATAGTAAAATTTAAGCGCCTGATCAGGCCAGTCTGCAGTGCATTAGGTTTATAAACCGTAAATATTAATTTTTTTCGCCGCCTCGTCAGCCGGCCGCACTCGTTTTGGCGAGGTGCCAGCGGGTGAACATAAGGCTAATCAAGTCCTTGACCCAGGGGCCAAGATTTTGACCCCTCTCGTCCTCCCAGCGAATCAGTTAATAATTAACCAGGCCCCGGCGTTAGCGGGCCTGAAATTTTTAGGCTAATCCCCCTATAGCTGGATGGTCCGACAGTGAACTGACTCCGCGCCTGGCGGCCAACGTTTGAACGATTTTCAGCATTAACTATATTCGATAATAATATTAAATTGGCCAAAAATATGCTCAGCTGTTAAGCTAAAGCCTATTTATTTTTTTAACCGTATAAATCGACCAGTCGCCCGGCCGTTCAGCCAGCTGGGAGGCTTGCGTCTTTGAGCCCGAGGGGGCTCGACCGTCGTCGCCCCCTTCTCAGCAAGGTTTTTGTCCGTCGATGGAACTCAATTTCGTCCAAAACGTGGCCGAGCGAGCCGTGGCGGGACGTCCGCCCGCTCGCGCCGAGCTGGAGGCCCTCCTGAGCCTCAAGGATCGCGAGGCCGCCGAGCCGCTTTTCGCGGGGGCGCGCCGGGTCCGCGAGGCCTTCTTCGGCGCCAAGGTCTTTTTTTACGGCTTTGTCTACCTGTCGACCTTTTGCCGCAACGACTGCGCCTTTTGCGGCTTTCGGGCCGGCCGCGCCGAGCTGGAGCGCTATCGCAAGAGCCCCGAGGAGATCGTCGAGGCGGCCGTCGACTTGGCCGACTCGGGCGTCCACCTCATCGATCTGACTTTGGGCGAGGATCCGGCCTTTCATGCGCCCCAGGGCTTCGACGAGCTGTGCCGTCTGATCGGGGAAGTCAAGGCGGCCACGGGTCTGCCGGTGATGCTCTCGCCGGGTCGTCTCGACCGCGCCCAGCTGGCGAGGGCCAAGGCCGCCGGGGCCAGCTGGTACGCCTGTTACCAGGAGACCCACAATCGCCGCCTGTTCGCGCAATGGCGCCGGGGCCAAGATTACGATCGCCGGCTTGACAGCAAGCGCGAGGCTCGGCGCGAGGGCCTGCTGATCGAGGAGGGCGTGCTGGTGGGCGCCGGCGCCTCGCCGGCGGACTTGGCCGACTCGGTGGCCGCCATGGCCGAGCTGGGCGCCCAGCAGGTCAGGGCCATGGGCTACGTGCCGCCTCCGGGCGGCCTGGCGCCGCCGGCCGGACTTGACGCGGTCTTCGAGGAGCTGCTGACCATGGCCGTCTTGCGGCTGTCGCGGCCCCAGGCCCTCATCCCGGCCTCTCTGGACGTCGAAGGGCTGGCCGGCCTCGACCCCAGGCTCGCGGCCGGCGCCAACGTCGTCACCTCCCTGGTGCCTCGCGGGCGGGGCCTGGCCGGCGTGGCCGGGGCCGAGCTCGACATCGAAAACGGGGCCCGGGGGGCCCCGGCCGTGACGGCCAGGCTGGCCGCCCACGGCTTGGCGGCCGCCGAACGCGAAGAATACCTGGCCTGCCTGGAGCGCCTGTCGGCCGGGCCGGCGACCGGCGGCGCCTGATGACCTTCAAGGCTTTGGTGGCCGGCGGCGGGCTCCAGGGGGTCGAGGCGCTCTACCTGGCCCGCAAGGCCGGCTGGCGGACCCGGCTGTGCGACCGCCGCCTGGCCCCGCCGGCGTTGGGCCTGGCCGACGGCTTCGCCCGCCTCGACTTGGGGCTGGCCGCTCTTGCCGACCTCCAGCGCCTCGGCGCGGACTGCGACGCGCTCGTGCCGGCCCTCGAGGATCGGCCGGTCCTGGAGCGCCTGGCCCAGGCCTCGGCCGAGGGCCGGCTGCCGCCGATGCTGTTCGATCCGGCGGCCTACCGGGTGAGCTCCTCGAAGCTGCTTTCCAAACGGCTTTTTCAGAAACTGGGCCTGCCGGCGGCCGAGGACTGGCGGCCCGAAGCCGTTGCGCCGCAAGGCCGTCCGGACGCGTCGGCCGGCCCGCCCGAGCTGGCCTACGTCGCCAAGCCCAGCGGCTTGTCGGGCAGCCGCGGGGTGAGCTTCTTCGCCGGCTCGCGCGAGCTTCTGGCCCGCTTTCCCACGCCCGCCTCCCGCCGGGGCTGGGTCATCGAACGGCGCATGGAGGGGCCTTCCTATTCGGTGGAAGTCACCGCTCGCCGCGGCCGGGCTCAATCATGGCAGGTCACCGCCCTGGAAATGGACGAGGCCGCCGACTGCCGAGCGGTGGTCGCGCCCTCGGGGCTGGCGGCCGACTTGGAGCTCGAGCTGAAAAAGATGGCCGAGCGGCTGGCCGAGGCCCTCAATCTGACGGGCTTGATGGACTTGGAGGCCATTTTGGAGAACGGCTCGTTTAAGCTTTTGGAAATTGACGCCCGCTTGCCCAGCCAAACGCCCACGGCGGTCTACTGGTCCACGGGCGTCAATCTTCTCGAAGAGCTGGCCGCCGTCTGTCTGGGCGACGAAATGGCGGCGGGCAAGGGCGCGGGCAAAGACGCGGCCACGGCGGCCGGCCGGCGGAGCGCGGAAAGCCGGAGCGCCGCGGAAGGCCGGAAAAATCCGGACGGACAGACGGCCTCGACCCCCAAGCGGACGCGCTACGAGCACGTCCTGTCCCTCGACGGCGTCGTCAGCCGTCACGGCGAGCGCCTGATGGCCGGCATGGGCCCGCTGACGCTCGTCGAAAATTTCATGGGCGCCCAAGAAGCCTTGGTGGGCGGCCACCCCGGCGGCCGCTTCTTCGTCGCCACCCTCATCAACGTCCAGAACCCGGCCTGAGCCGGAAGAAAACTCATGGCCGTCATTCTCTACGAACCGGAAATCCCGCCCAACACCGGCAACGTCGCCCGCCTCTGCGCTGGACTCGACCTGACGCTCCATCTCGTCGAGCCGCTGGGCTTCGGTCTCGACGACCGCCACCTCAAGCGGGCCGGGCTGGATTACTGGCCGTTGGTCAAGCTGGCCGTCTGGCCCAACTGGGCGGCCTTCAAGGCCGCCTGGACCGGCGGCCGGCTGGTGGCCACCTCGGCCCGGAGCGGCCTCAATTTCGCCCAATACCGTCCCGCGCCCGACGACGGCCTGGTCTTCGGACCCGAAACCAGAGGCTTGCCCGCGACGATCCTCGAGGAGGCCGACGAGGTCCTCCACATCCCTCTCAAGCCCGGGATCCGCAGCCTGAATTTGTCCACCACGGTCGGCTTTCTGCTGGGCGCGGCTCTGGCTTTGGGTCGCCCCAGCCGAGTTTAGGCCGCCGGCCGCGCTTGACGCTCCGCCAGCTTGGCCCTCAAGCTTCATTAGCCGCGTTAAACCTGTTGAAAAAAGTCTGATTCAATAATTATTGAACCATCATTTTCTTAACATGCCGGAGGCCCAGTTTCGTTCGGCATTTGGCCTTTCGCCTCGTGGCCGGATCGCGGTATAATTAGCCCGTTCCATCGGGCCCGCGTCGGCCGGCCCGCTCGCGGCCTGGGCCTCCATGACGTTCAGGGAGACG
>JAISZC010000173.1 GCA_031269485.1 Deltaproteobacteria bacterium | reverse complement strand
GAAAAAATACGCCGTGAGTTCCACGGTGTCAGTCTGTGGAGAGGAAGGCTCTGGCCTTGCGGGCAGTCACAAGGTGAAACCGGCCTCTATGAAGCAGAAAGTCAGCACCAAATCAGATGGGTAGATTTGGATAGGTCTGACAGAACGGTTAAAGACCGGCGGCCGGCCAGGGCGGCCTAGGGTCGGGCCTAGGGTCGGGCTCGGGGCGTGGCGCCAAGATTTCAGTCCTCGTCAATGACGTCGAGTTCGCCGTCGAGCCCGGTCTGGCGGTCCGCCGTCAAGTCCGGCTCGGCCGGCCAGCCGGCGGCCTGAGCCTGCTCTATGGCTTCCGTCAGCCGCTCAATTTGAGCCTCGACGCTTTCCAGGCGGCAGATGGCCGCCCGCAGCGCGGCCGCGCCCGGGAGCCCCTTGGCGTACCACATCATGACCGTGCGCAGCCGGAAGGCGGCCCGCGGTCCAAGGCCAGCCTCCAGCAGACGGGCGTGCCGAACGGCCGTCGTCAGGCGCTCGGTCCAGGTGGCCGGCTCGCAGCGGCCGAAGCGGAGGATTTCGAGGCATTGACGAAAGATCCAGGGCCGGCCGCGGGCCGCCCGCCCGATCATCACCGCCGCGGCCCCGGAGCTTTGCAGGCGCTCGACGGCCAGCCAGGGCGTGGTCAAATCGCCGCTGCCCACGACCGGGATCTCGACCCGGCGGGCCAGCTCGGTCACCAAAGTCCAGTCGGCCTGGCCGCCGAAGCGGTCGGAGACGTAGCGGGGGTGGAGGGTCAGGGCCGCGGCTCCGGCCCTGGCCAAGCTGGGGCCCAGCTCGAGAACGGTCGGGCCGTCTTGGCGCCGGAAGCCGGGTCGGAGCTTGACGGTGACCGGCGCGGGTATGGCCTCGGCGACGGCCTGCACCAGGGCTTGGGCCAGCGCCGGGTCGCGCAGCAGGGCGCCCCCGTGCCCGCTGCCGACGACCTTGCGGGCCGGGCAGGCCAGGTTGAGGTCGACGAGGTCGGCGCCCAGCCGGACGGCCTCTTGGGCGGCCAAGGCCATCAGCCGCGGGTCTTTGCCGAAGAGCTGGACGCAAAAGGGCTTTTCCAGCTCGGGGTCGGTGGTCAAAAGCTCCTGCGTCGAGCGGCCGCGGTGAGCCAAGGCCGCGGCGCTGGCCATTTCGGTCACCGTCAGGCCCGCCCCGGCCTCCAGGGCCAGCCGGCGGAAGGGCCAGTTGGTCAAGCCGGCCATGGGGGCCAGGATGAAGGGGTTTTTGAGCTCCGCCGAGCCCAGGCGCGGGCCGGCTGAGCGGTCCGCGCGTTCCGCCGAGCCGCCGTCGAAGCTCGCGGGCGCGCCGCCTGGCCGGCCGGCCGGCTGGAGCTCCGGCCCGCGGCCAGGCTCAGTCCAGGACAATGGCGTGATCCTCGCTGACGTCCAAAAGCGGAGTCTTAAAAAGCAGCCGTCCGGTCCCGGCCGTCGACCAGCCCGAGTCGGCCGCCAGGGTCAGGGAGTCCTGGGCCAGACGGTTGAGGATGTGGCCGTCGAGGTAGGCCACCCCCACGTTGCCGACGCCCACGAACTGGATCAGAAAGCGGCGGCGGGCCTGGGCGCCGGTGAAGGCGCCCGTCCGGGCCTTGATGGTCAGCGTCGTCGGGCCGCCGTTTCCGGCCGGCTCGAGCTTCAGGACGGTCTTGGTCGCCTCGGCGTTTTGAGGGCTCGGGTTGAGGCCGGCGTCCTCGTGCCACACGAAGCTGGTGGGCTCCTGGGCGGGAAAGGCGTAAATCAGCGAACTAGGCTCGGCGGCCTCCGGATCGAGGAGGGTCGGGACGATCGCGCCGGCCTTCAGCAGCATGGGCGAGACGTGGGCGCCGGACAGCTTGCACGGCAGGTTGCGGAGTCCCGCCTCAGGCTGCTCGATGATCTCCTGGCCGACGAGATCGAACCAGCGCCCGGCCGGCAGGTGAAAGGCCAGCATCTCGGCGCCGGGGATGGCGCCGGCGGCCACCAGCAGGTAGGGGCCGACCATGGTCTCGAAGGCGCTTTCCCTCGCCTGGACGTCGTCCTGGAAATGGTAAAAAAGCGGCGCCGTGACGGGGTCGCCCGTCAGGCTGGCCTGGTGGGCCAAAGAGTAGACGTACGGCTCCCATTGGGCCTTGATCTTCAAATTGAGGCGGGCCCAGGGCTCGTCGAGCATGGCGGCCGGGAAGATCAGCGGGAGGTTCAAAAGGGCGTTTTTGGAAAACCAGGCCTCGTAGAATTGGTTGAAGGCGGCCAGGGGCGAATTGGTCAGCATGCCCGAGATGTCGGTCGAATAATAATCCACGCCGCTCATCGACAGGTGCCCGCGGGCCTGGCCGGAGGCGGCCGCGGAGAAGACGTTGGGCTCGGGGGCGAAGACGCCCGCGCCGTGGCGGCCCAGGCCGGCGGAGCCCGCGCGGGACAAAAGAAACAGGCGCGGCTTTTGAAACATGAGGTTTTGGGAGTTCAGGCCCGTCAGAAAGCCGGCCATCCACGACAGGCTGAAGCGGGGGCCCCAGGCGTAGTGCGAATGGAGCTGGGGTTCCATGACCCCCTGATACCAGGCTCGGACGCTGTAAACTTCCGGCTCGCCGCCGGTCAGATAAAACAGCCGGGCGCCGGAGGAGATCAGGCCGGCGCGGCCCAAGCTGTGGAAATAGGAGGCTGCGGCAGGATTGGTGTAGTCGATCAGGCCCGAGAGCTGGCCTTGGTAGTTCAACGTCAGCGGGGGGCCTTGCGGGCCGCCGTCGCGGACCAAGAAGCCCCGCTTGGCCATGTCTGGGAACTGGCTGGAGCTTTGGGGCAGGTAGGGCGACTCGGCCGCCAAGACGTTGAGGCCGGCGGCCGCGGCCGCGGCCAGCGGCGGGGGCCCGGTCCAGTCGGGCCAAAAGGCCGTCAAGGTCGTCAGCCCCTCCTTTTTGAGAGCCAAGGCTTTGAGATAATTTTCGACCGCGGCCGGGGCCGGGGCCTGGTCGAGGACCCACGGGGCGAAGACGGTTTTGGGGGGCGCCGGCGGCCGGCCCACCAGGCTCATCAGCGTCCGTCGCAAAGAGGGCAGATCCGGGCCCAGCAGCACGAAGAACTCCAGCCCGTCGTCCGGGCCCAGCGGCCCCAGCGGGGCGGCCAGCCAGGGTTGAGAGGTGAAGTCCCACGTCAGCGGACGCGTCTGGTTGAGGAAGAGGGCGCCGTTCTGGCGGCCCGGGCCGAGGGCGAAGCAGACCGGAACCTGGATGCCCGTGGTGCGGTCGGCCAGCTCGCTGCGGGCCAGCATGCCGCCGAAGGGGCCGCCCGGCATGACCACCCGCCCCATGTGGTTGATGTTGGCGGCCGCGATGCGAAAATCGGCGCCCAAGCCGACGACGTTGGTGTAGCGCTCCCCGAAGAACTCGAGTCCCGCCAGCTGGCCGTCGGGCGCATAGGGCGCGATGACGAAGACCTCGGCCTCCTCGCCGTCGGGCAAGGTTTCGATGATCGTCAAAATCGGCTTGGGCCCGTTGGTTCCGGTCGTCGTCAGCCGGGCCTGAGCGCCCGGGCCGCCCTGGGAGGTCCAGCCTTTGGGGTCGGTCAGCATGGACGAAGCGGCCGGCCAAGGCGGCTCGCCAGGGCGCCGGGCGCTGAGCAGAAAACGCCACAGCCCCGGCGAGAGACGTTCGTGGGTCAGAAAATACGGACCGAAATTGACGGTGGTCGGCGCGGCCAGGGCCGGCGCGGCCAGCCCCGCAAGCCAGACCGCGCAAGCCAAAAAGGCGCTTTTTAGGGAAAGGCGGAGCATGAGATCTCCACAAAGGCCGCCGAGTTGAGGGGCGGCGCGGGCGATCAGCCCGCTAAATGCATAAAGTCATTAAAATAATAAGGTATAAGATCAATATTAAAATAAAATATGCCGCATTTATAATAATTTAAATCTTATACCGCCCAAAATTGTACTTAAAGTGGCTTTTATTCGACGTCGGCTCCAGATTTATACTCTTTAGATGGTAAATTATGTCGGATTCAACAAATCAAAGTTGAAATTAAGGGAACCTTTAGCTCTGAGGAGGGCGACAGCGACTTTCATCGCGTCAGACGGTCGAAATTTTGGAAGGTTCGTCGTTATTAGCTAAGATAGGCCGCTGTTCTGTCTTTCAAATTTATCGATATAAAAATTAAATAGTAAAATTTTATAAAAAAATTTTGTTTAAACGATCTTTAGTTAATGAATTGTCAGGTGAACGTCCTGAAATAGTTCAAAAAAAAGCGTAATTTAGGGCTGGCCGGCGGCGGGTCAGGCTGCGGTGTCAGCTGCGCCGACCGCGTGGTTGGCAGGTTCGAGACGTCCATCTCGGCCGCGGCCGCCTTGAAGTCAGAAGCTCCCCGGGTCCGCAGGCGTAATCAGCTGCCTGGACTCAGATCTAGACCTATTCTCGACGATAAGCCGATTATTGATTGCGTTCTCGGATGGCCCTCTCCATATCACGCTTGGAGTCGGCTTCTTTCAGCGTATGCCGTTTGTCATGCAGCTTTTTGCCACGAGCCAAGGCTAATTCGACCTTAGCCAAGCCATTTTTAAAATAAAGCCTAAGTGGAATGAGACTACGGCCTTTTTCTTGGACCTTACCGAGGAGACGCTTGATCTCTTGGCGATGCAAGAGTAGTTTTCGGCGTCTTTGAGGGTCATGATTACCATAACCAGCGTTATTATAGGGTGTAATATGCGCTCCAGATAGCCAAGCCTGGCCATGTTCGATGCGGGCGTAGGCATCCAATAAATTGGCCTTGCCCATGCGCAAGCTTTTGACTTCCGTGCCGACCAGCACCAGTCCAGCCTCAAAGCGCTCGCCTAGCTCATACTCGAAGTGAGCTTTTTTATTTTGGCATATTATTTTGATGCCTTCAGTTTTATTGGCGGACATAATGAACTTCTTATTTTGTTAACTATGAAGCTATATTTAAGGGTTAAAAACGAGCCGCAAGGGCTCGTGGCGGTCGGCGAGAGCGTCGGGCTTGAGGCTTGGGCGGCCGGCGCGAAGCGACGGTCAGGACGCGGCTTGAGGCCGGCGTCGGCCTGAGCGGCCGGTTCAAAAAAGCTCGAACGGACGCAACGTGACATTGTAACACAAGTTCAGATTTTTGGGGCGGTTTTTTTCAGGACGAAACCGCCAAAGCCGCCGCCGCCGTCCCACGGCACCCTGCAGCCGGTCATCGCGGCAGAATCGTCGCCGGGAGCTTTTTTGGAAAAACCTGGCCCCAAGGCTCGTCGAGGCCGAAAAACTGCGAAGCGGCAAATGCAAAAGCGGCCCTTGATGGCCCGCGCCGGATATGATATATTTGCTCGGAGTTCAGGACGGTCGCGGCCTTTGGCCTCTCTTGGCCCAGTCTGGGGCGTCGCGACGTCATTTTTTTCGAGGCCGCCGGGCCTCCAAATTTTTGGGGCTGTAGCTCAGCTGGGAGAGCGCGGCGTTCGCAATGCCGAGGCCAGGGGTTCGAGCCCCCTCAGCTCCACCACCAGTTAATCCGACAAGTGTCATTCCAAAGCGAAAATGTCCAAAGCAACCAGTGGGGCCATGGGGGTAAGGGGTAGCAGCCTCCCCCAGCTTCGACCGGCGGCTAGCCGCCGGTCGAAGCTGGCGCCGTTTTTGCTTGGCCAGTTGCGGTTGATTTATGCCAAAAAAGATGATTAGTCAATCGTAATTTAACTTCATTAGCTACAAAATATCTATAAATATACTTAATCCATATTTAGCCATTAAAACGTAGCTCAACGATTACTTTCTTCCGCCTCAAATTGTCATCCTCGGCGCGAGGGAAAATCTGAAATTTACAAGCGTTGAGCGAAATGGCGAGGACGTTGCGCACGGTCCGGACCTCCTGC
>JAISZC010000182.1 GCA_031269485.1 Deltaproteobacteria bacterium | reverse complement strand
CTGATCAGCTCGGCCAAGGCCCGCTCGGCCGCCAGGCGGCGCCGCCGCTCCCGGCCTGGCGGGAGCGTCGCCGCGGCGATGGTCGTCGGCGGCCCCGGCCGCCCGGCCAAAGCTTCGGCCGCGGCCGGGGCCGCGCCTCCGCCGAAGCCGCCGCCCAGGCCGGCGACGATGAAAACGATCTTGGCCGGCGCCAGCAGGCGCGCCAGTTCCGGCCAAGTGTCCTCGAAGGCCAGACGGCCCAGCTCGGGCCGGCCGCAGCCGAGGCCGCCCGCGATCTTGGGGCCGGCCTGGATCTTCAACGGCGCCGGGCAGCGTCTGAGGGCCGCCGCGTCGCTGTCGACGGCCACGTAAAGCGGCGAGGCGGGGCCCTGCGCCGCCAGGCGGCCGACGGCCCGAGACCCCCAGCCGCCGAGGCCCAACACCGCCACGCCGCCGGGCTCGGCGGTCGGCGAGAGGTCCAACGGAATCGGCTGACGCTCGATCATGGCTGCGTTCCTTGCGGTTGAGGCCCCGGAGGCGCGCGGCGCCGCGGGGGGCAGGTTCCGGGCCGGCGAAGGCCTGGGGCCGGCGAGGGTCGCGGGCCGGCCTTGAGCCGGCCTTGAGCGGGTTCGGCCTCGACGGTCGCTCCCGCTCGGGACGGCTTGGTCGGCCGCGCCGCCGGCGGTCAGCGGGAGGAGGCCTCGCCGAAAATCTTCGCGCACCAACGCTTGAGCCACTGGCTGTTCCGAGGTCCGCTCGACGCCTGGACGCCGCGGTTCTTGATGGTGTGCAGCACCAGCCCCACGGCCGTGGAAAAGCGCGGATCCTCGACAATCTCCGAAAGGCCCACCACCGTGTTGGGCGAGCCCCGCCGGACGCGGCGGTCGAAAATCTGCTCGGCCAGCTCGGTCATGCCCGGCAACAGCGACGAGCCGCCGGTGAGCACCACCGAGTTGATGTTCTTGTCGTAGCCGGAGTTGATGAGCTGGTGGTTGACCAGCTTGAGGATCTCCTCGACGCGCAGCTCGAGCTGGTCGCACAGCGTCGAGCGACGCACCAGCATCACGCCGTCTCCGGCCTGCGTGGGCACCTCGATGTTGAGATCCTCCTCGATCAGGCTCGACAGGCAGCAGCCGTAGGTGCATTTGAGGAGCTCGGCGTTCTCGACGTCGGTGCGGAATTTGACGGCGACGTCGTGCGTGAGGTTGTCGCCGCCCATGCCGACCACCGCGCTGAAACGGATCGAGTCGCCGCAATACAGGGCGATGTCGGAGGTGCCCCCGCCCATGTCGATCAAGGCCACCCCCAAGCTGCGCTCGGAGGGCTGCAGCACCGCCTCGGCCGAGGCCACCGACTCGAGAACCAGATCCTTGATGTCGAGCCCCGACTTGAGCACGCAGTTGACGATGTTGCCGATGGCGTTGCGGTCGCCGGTGACCACGTGGACGTTGGCCTCCAGCCTGACGCCCTGCATGCCCAACGGCGCCTTGATCCCCGAGAAGTTGTCGACGACGAACTCCTGGGCGATGGAATGCAGCAGTTCGCGGTCAAGAGGCATTTTGACCGTCAGGGCGCCCTCGATGACCCTTTTGATGTCCTCCTCGGACACGTGGCGATTTCTGATGGCCACCACGCCGTTGCTGTTGAAGCTTCGGATATGCCGGCCGGCCACGCCCACGCAGGCGCTCTTGATCATGCAGTCGGACGCGCGCTGGGCTTCGTCGACCGCCTCCTTGATCGAGGCGATGGTCTGCTGCATGTTGACGACCTGGCCTTCGGCCATGCCCGTCGACAAGGCCGTCCCTTGCCCCTTGACGGACACCGCGCCGTTTTCGTCGACCACGGCCACCAGACAGCAGATTTTTGTCGTGCCGACGTCGAGTCCGACCACCAGCCTTTCTTCGTCCCTTTGGGCCATGTCGCGCTCCTTGCCTGCAGGCCTGTTGAAAATTATTTGCCAAGACGTCGCCGCGAAGTCCCGCGACCTGACGGCGGACGTCCGTCGATTCAGTTGAGCGCCGTCTCCGGGACGGCGGCCAGCGGACGCCCTTTGCTTCCCCAGCGGGCCGTGACCCGAGGCGGGACGTCGAGATTCAAGCTCCGCAGCCCTTCCAGCTGCCCGCGGAGCTTGAGATAGGCCAGGACCCGGCCCAGACGCCGCAGCTTTTCCTCGTAAGCCCCCAGACCGAACTTTATCTTGAGGCCGCCGCGGCGGGTGAAGACCGTCAAGCCCCGGTCGTGGTCGTAATGAAGCTCGGAGATGTTCTCGAGCCGCAGCTCGTCGGTCCGGGCGCTCAAGGCGTCCATGAGCTCGAACGTCTCCGCCACGCCGCGACGGGCCAGCGGGCCGGCGGCCAGCAGCTCGTCGGAGCTGAAGCCGCCGACGATGGGCAAGTCCGGGGCCTCGCCCGGGTCCAGCTTTTTGAAGGGCCGGCCCCGGGCGTCCATGTAATACAAATGGTAGAGGTTGACCAGGGCCTTGGCCCGATACTCGGTCACCTCCACGGAAAGCCCGTCGGGCAAGGTGCGGCCGACCTCGACCCGCTCGACCCACGGCAGGCTCGACAAGCTTCTGAAGGCCGCCGAAACGTCGAAGGTGACGTTGTTGACGGGACGATCAAGGCCGGCCGCCGCGAGGATCTCGTCTCTGGTCAGCCGCGACAGCCCGCTGACCTTGACCATGTCGGGACGCACGGTGAACAAGTCCGAGTCGGAGGCCCACAGGTAGCCGGCGGCCGCCAGCGCGAGCAACGTCGCCAAAGTCAGGACGGCGGTCAGCGCGCCGGCCACCAGCCGCAGCGCGCGCCCGATCGCGGCCTGCGCGATCGACAGCCGTTCGCTCCAGCTCGGACCGGGCTTGGTCGACGGCGCGGCCGCCGGTCCGCGGCTGAGCCAGCCGTCGCGTTCGCGAGCCGCCTGGGCCGCCGTGCGGCCGCCGCCGGCCTGCCAGCCCCCAGCCGCGGCCGTCCGCGGCCGGCGCGCCGCTCCGCTTCTTTGCAAGCTAACTTGTCTCATGCCGACCTTGCGCCTCCCGTCGTCGCCCTTGCCGAGCCTCGGCGCCGAGCCGGCGCCGATGATTTTTCCAAAACGCGGCCGACGTCCGGCCAACAGCCGGCCCCAAATCCGGCCCCAAACTTCGGCCTCAAAGACCGGCCCCAAACCTCGACCCCAATGACCGGCCCCGAAGCCGGCCCCAATGACCGGCCCTGTCCGGCCTCCGAGCCGGCCTAGCTCCATCCCCTCGTCCGGCCTTCCGGATCGAGCACCTTGATTTCCGGCGCCAAGCTCACTCCGAAGCGTTCGCCGACCGCCTCCGCCATGATCGCCATCAGCTCGCGCGCCTCCGCGGACGTCCCGCCGCCCGCGTTGACGATGAAGTTGGCGTGAATCGCGCTCACCGTCATCCCGCCGACCCGTCGCCCCTTGAGGCCGCACTGGTCGAGGAGACGGCCGGCCGAAAAGCCGGGCGGATTCTTGAAAACCGAGCCCAGCGACGGGCCGGCGGGCTGCTTGGCCCGGCGCGCGGCCAGCCTGGCCTGCACGTCGCGGGCCGGCGCCTGGGGATCGGCCGCCTTGGTCAGCCCGATGACCGCCTTGGTCACCACGGCCCGGTCAAGCTCCCGCGGCCGGCGCCAAACGCGGTAGTCGTAGTCCAGCTCCCGGGCCGACAGCGTCAGGCGGCCGAGCTCCGGCGAGACCAGCTCGACGCTGTCGACCACCTCCAAGACGCCGCGGGCCTCGTCGCCGGCGTTGCCCGCCAGGGCCCCGCCCACCGTGCCGGGCACCCCGGCCAAGCATTCCAGCCCCGACCAGCCGGCCTCGACGCTGCGGCGCGTCGCCTCGGCCAAGTCCGCGCCGGCCCCGACCGTCAGCCGATCGCCTTGGAGCTCCAGGCGGGCGAAATCTCCCTCGAGCCGCAACGTCGGAGCCGACAGCCCGCCGTCGGGGAAAAGCAGGTTGCTGCCCCGGCCCTGGACCAGCCAAGGCCAGCCGCGCTCGCCGAGCCAGTCCATCATCTCCGCGAGCTCCTCGAGGCCGCGGGGCGCCAGGGCCAGAGCCGGACCGCCCACGCCCATGGTCGAGCGCCGCGCCAGGCGAACCACGTTCAGCCAACGCGGGCGGGAGCGGGCCAGCTCGCGCCGGCGCTCGTCGAAGAGCCGTGCGACCTCGGCCGGCCAGGGCGCCTCGCCGCCGGCCAGCTCGCCGCCGGGTGTCTCGCCGACGGCCAGCTCGCCGCCAGCCAGCTTGCCGCCAGCCAGCTTGTCGCTGGCCAGCTCGCCGCCGGGCGCCTCGCCGACGACCAGCTCGCCGGGTCCGCTCACCGGGCCTCCCTGGCGGCCAGCAGGCCCAAAATCTCCTCGCCGGCCTGCCAGACGTTGCCGGCGCCCAAGGTCATCAGCACGTCGCCGTCCTCCAGGACGGCCGCCGTCCGGGCGGCCGCCGCGGCCGCCTCGCCGACGTGTTCGACCTCCAGGCGCCCGCGGCGGACGACGGCGTCGGCCAGGGCCCGGCTGTCGACGCCCGGGCAAGGCTTTTCGCCGGCCCCGTAGATGTCGGCCACCAGGAGCCGATCGATCTGATTGAAGGCCGCGGCGAAGTCGTCGAACAAGTCCTTGGTCCGGGTGTGGCGGTGAGGCTGAAACAGCACCACCAGCCGACGGCCCGGGTAGCAGTCCCGCAGGGCCGACAGGGTCGCCCGGATCTCGGTGGGATGATGCCCGTAATCGTCGAGCACCGTCACGCCCCCGGCCTGGCCTTTGAGCTCGAAGCGCCGGCCGACGCCCTTCATCGAGCCGATGCCCTCGGCCAGCAGGGCCGGCGAGAGATCCAGCTCCAGCCCCACGGCCGCCGCGGCCAAGGCGTTTTGCACGTTGTGGCGGCCGGGCAGATTGACCGTGAGCTCCACCACCCGGCGCCCCTTGACGACGAGATCAAAGCGCCAGCCCCAGTCCAACGGCCGCACGTCCCGGGCGGTGACCTCGGCCTGGTCCGACAGGCCGTACGTCACGTGACGCTTGCGCACGCGCGGCAGAAGGCTCCTGACCTGCGGGTCGTCGACGCAAAGCATGGAGGCGCCGTAAAAAGGCACGCGGTTGACGAAGGCCAGGAAGGTCTCCTTGAGGTGCTCCAGGTCCCGGTAGTAGTTCATGTGCTCGCGGTCGACGTTGGTGACCACCGTCCAGGTCGGGTTGAGCAGCAAAAAGGAGCCGTCGGACTCGTCGGCCTCGGCCACCAGCAGCTCGCCTTGGCCCAGGCGGGCGTTGAGGCCCAAGTTGTTGACCCGGCCGCCGATGACCAGCGTCGGGTCGAGCCCGCCGTGCGTCAACAGGGTGCCCACCAGGGAGCAAGTGGTCGTTTTGCCGTGAGAACCGGCCACCGCCACGGAGCTTTTCAGCCGCATCAGCTCGGCGAGCATCTCGGCGCGGGGAATGACGGGGATGAGGCGACGCCTGGCCTCGAGGATCTCGGGGTTGTCTTCGGCCACCGCCGAGCTGACCACCACCACTTCGGCGCCGGCCGCCTGCCGGGCCTCATGGCCCAGGGCGACGCTGGCCCCCAGCTCCCTCAGACGCCGAGTCTGGCGGCTTTCCTGCTGATCGGAGCCGCTGATCTCGTGACCCAAATTCAGCAGCACCTCCGCGATGCCGCTCATGCCAATCCCCCCGATGCCGACGAAATGGATGCGTCTGGTCTTGCGATACACGCCTACTCCTCTGGCCGCGCGTCGGGCCCGCCGGACCCGATCCGCGTCTCGGCGCGGCTTGCGGCCGCGCTCTTGGCTGCGCTTTCCGCCGCCGCGCGGCCGTCGGCCAGCCGCAAGAGCACTTCGGCCATCCGGTCGCCGCCCCGATCGACGAGGACGCCGGCCGCCGCGCCGGCCGCCTCCATGGCCGCCAGCAGCTCGGGACGCTCGAGCAGCTCGACGACCGTCGGGACCAGCCGGACGTCGAGCTCGGCCTCCGGGATCAGCCGCGCCGCGCCGCGCTCGGCCAAAAAGCGGGCGTTGAGGGTCTGATGGTCGTCGGCCGCCGTGGGCAAAGGCGTCATGATCGCCGGAAGGCGGGCCGCGGCCAGCTCGGCGGTGGTCAGCGCGCCGGCTCGCGCCAAGGCCAGGTGAGCCTCGCGGTAGACGGCGGCCATGTCGCGATAAAAGGCCTCCACGCGGGCCTCCACGCCCAGTTCGGCGTAGGCTTGGCGCGACTGCTCGAGCTGGGCCGCGCCGGACTGATGGATGATACTGAACTCGACGCCCCTGGCCTTGAGGCTCGCGGCCAGGCTGATCGCCGCCTGGTTGAGCCGGCTGGAGCCCTGGCTCCCGCCCAGGATCAGCAAGGTCGCCGGCCGGCGTCCGAAGTCGCGCCGGCTCAGTCCCGCCGCCGCGATCTCCTCGCGCACGGGGTTGCCCGCCACCGTCGTCCGGCCGGCCGGAAAGGCCGTCGCCGCCGCCGGAAAGCCCAGCATGACCGCGTCGGCCAGCCGGCCCAGCCAACGGTTGGCGAGGCCGGGCCGGGAGTTTTGCTCGTGGAGGGCCAGAGGGACGCCCGCCAGCCAGGCGGCCAGGCCCACCGGACCGGTCACGTAGCCGCCGACGCCCAGGCAGACGTCGGGCCGAAAAGAGCGCATCAGCTCCATCGACCGCGCCAGGCCCCGGAAGGCCTGCCACATGACCTTGGGCCAGGCCGTCGGGCGACGGCCCTTGAGGCCGCTGACAGCCAGAATCAGACGCGGCCAGAGCTCGGGCCCCAGAATGTCGGCTTCGGCCGGCCGGCCCACGCCCACAAAGAGCGCCTCCGAGCCCGGCCGTCGGGCCAGCACGGCCCTGGCGGCCGACAAGGCGGGCATGACGTGGCCGCCGGTGCCGCCGGCCGCCACGACGAGGCGCAGCGGACGGCTCATTCGGGCGTCGCCCCTTGGCGCGGGCCGGTCGCGGGGCGGCGCTCCGGCCCGGCCCGCAGGGCCTCGCCGTCTCTCTCGCCGGCGTCGGCGGCCGCGCTGAACATCAGCCCCAAGGCGATGAAATTGACGATCAGGCTGGTGCCGCCGTAGCTGAAGAAGGGCAGAGTCAGGCCTTTGGCCGGAATGATGGACAAGGCCACGTACATGTTCAGAAAGGCCGGGACGACCACCGCCAGCGCCGCGCCCAGGCAAAGATAGACCCCGGCGAGGTTGCGCGAGGCCATGGCTATCCGCAGGGCGCGATGCAGCAAGGCCAAGAAGAGGCCGCCGACGATCACCACTCCCGCCAGGCCGGCCTCCTCGCCGAGAATGGAGAAAATGTAGTCGGTGTGGGCTTCCGGCAAAAACCCCTGCTTCAGCTGGCTCTGGCCCGGCCCGGCCCCCAGGATTCCGCCGTTGGCGAAGGCGAAGAAGCTGTGCACGATGCTGTAGCCGGTGTTTTGGTGGTCGAGCCAGGGGTCGATCCAGGCTTTCCAGCGATCCAGGCGGTGCTTGAAGGATTCGATCAGCACGTAGCCCGCGACGCTCATGATGGCCGTCAGCAGCGCGAAGTGGGTCAGCCGCGCGCCGCCGACGAGCAGCACGCCCAGCACGGTCAAGGCCACGACGATGGGGCCGCCCAAGTCCTTTTCCAGGCAAATCAGGCCCGCGACCAGGACGATGAGCAGCAGCGGGGCCAGAAAGCCGAAGCCGAACTCCTTGATGCGGCCGTGATGATCGGTCAGAAAGCGGGCCATGAAGACGGCCACGGCCACTTTGGCCACCTCCGAGGGCTGGAACTCGATCCCGAAGATCTTCAGCCAGCGGGGCGCGCCGTTGTGCTTGACCTGGAACTGCTCGGAGAGCACCATCATCAGCAGCGTCACCGAGATCGCCATAAGCGCGTAGGCCGACCGGCGCCAGACGTCGATCTTGATTTGGCTCATCGCCAGCAGCAGCGCCAGGCCGACGCCCGCCCGGGGCAATTGCTTCAGAACGTAGTGATAAGGGTCGCCATAAGCGCGCTCGCCGGCCGCGTAGCTCGCCGACAGCAGCGCCACCAGGCCCAGGCCCGTCATGAGCACGACCAGGGCCAGCATCACGCCGTCAATGCGCTTGAACTTGAACTTCATGGCAACTCCTTGGCAACTCCTGCCCGTCTCGCTCCTCGCCGGCCGGGCGACTCAGCGGGGCGAGCCGGCGCCGGCGGCGTGGAGCCGGCGCGCTTCGGCGGCGAAGGCCTCGCCGCGACGCTTGTAATTTTCGAAGGCGTCAAAGCTCGTGCAGGCCGGACTGAGCAGCACCGTCTCGCCCGGCCGGGCCGCCTCGCGGGCCGCGGCGACGGCCTGCTCGAGGGTCTCCACGGCGAGCGTCTCGACGGCCGCGCCCAGCTCCTCGACGATCTTGGCCCGGCATTCGCCGAAGGCGATCAGCAGGCGGGCCTTTTCGGCCGTCACGGGGGCCAGCAGGCCGAAGTCCAAGTTCTTGTCGCGGCCGCCCATCAGCAGCACGCACCGGCCCTCGACGGTTTCCAAAGCCCGTTGGACCGCCCCGACGTTGGTGCCTTTCGAGTCGTCGACGTACGAGACGCCCTCGTAGACGCCCACCAGCTGGAGGCGATGATCGGCGGGCCGAAAGTCGGCCGCGGCCGCCAAGGCCGCCGCCGGCGCCACGCCGGCCCGCAGGGCCAGGCCCACGGCGGCCATGACGTTTTCCTGGTTGTGGGCGCCGCGCAGCTGGAAGCCCGACCAGGGGGCCTCGGCCAACAGGCGCGGACCGTCGACGACCCGGATGACCCCGTCGGCGACCCAGGCCCCGAAGTCGGGCCGCCGGCTGAGGGAAAACCCGAAGACCCGCGCCGGACCGACGGGCGGGCCCAGCAACGGGTCGTCGAGATTGACGACGGCGAAATCGTCGGCCGTCTGGCGATTGAAAATCCGCCGTTTGGCCGCCAGATAGGTCGGCAGGTCGCCGTGGCGGTCGAGGTGGTCGGGCGTGAAGTTGAGGAAGGCGGCCCCGACGGCGTGAAAGGCCTCGACGGTTTCCAGCTGAAAGCTAGAAACCTCCAAGACGGCCCAGAGCGGGCCGGCGGCGCCTTCCGCGCCCGAACCTTCCGCGGCCCGAACCTCGGCGCCCCCTACCTCGGCGCCCCGAACCTCGGCGGCCGCCAGCTCGGCCAAGGGGCGGCCGATGTTGCCGCCCACGAAAGGCCGCAGGCCCGCCCGCTCCAAAATAAGGCCCGTGAGGTCGGTGACCGACGATTTGCCGTTGCTGCCGGTGACGGCCAGGACCGGCCGGCTCTGATGCCGGGCGGACAGCTCCAGCTCGCCCCAGACGGGCTTGCCGGCCGCCCGGAAGGCGACGGCGAGGCAATGATCCCAAGGCGCGCCGGGGGACAGCACGGCCAAGTCAAACTCCCCGACCAGCCTTTCGGCCCCGGCCTCGGGGGCCAGCTCGACGCCCAGCGCCGCGAGCCGGGCCTTTTCGGCGGCCAGCTCGGCGAGGGGCTTTTTCTCGACCACCAAAACCTGAGCCTGCAAGGCGACCAGCAGCTCGGCCGCGGCCAGGCCCGACAGGCCGGCGCCCACCGTCAGGCAGCGCAGGCCCGGACGCAGCCGCCGGCTGCCGGGCGTCAAAAGGTCGTCAGACGCGGGCGAACCCGCCGTTTCTGAAACGGCATAGCTTGACATTAGATCACTTTTTATGAATTTTTATGATTAATAGATAATTTAAATTTGATTCATCGCCATAATCAAAAATTATATGAGAAATTTGGCCTAGACAAATTTTACGCTAAAAATAATAAAAAATTATAACCTTAAAAATTGATGACTATATCTATTTTTCAGAATATATTTCCGGCCATCGATCATGATTCATCTATTATTTGCTGAACAATAGACATATATTAACACTATGCTACTTTTTAGCGCAACTTTAAGGTCGACAGCCCAGCTAAACCTAAAATTATAGCAATTATCCAAAATCGTACCGTTATTTTTGCTTCTGGCCAGCCTTTAAGCTCAAAATGATGATGTATTGGAGCCATTAAAAAAATTCTTCGGCCATGTGTGGCTTTAAAAAAACTTACTTGCATTATAACCGATAATGCCTCAACGACGAATATGCCGCCTACTATTATAAGCATTAACTCTTGCTTAACGATCAAAGCGGCCAAACCTAAAGCCGCGCCTAAAGAAAGAGAGCCGACATCGCCGAGAAACAGTTGCGAGGGGTGGCAGTTGTACCATAAAAAACCCAGCGACGAGCCGATGAGGGAGGCCAGGACAACGGCCACCTCCGAGGCCTCGGGGACGCCCGTGAGCTGGAGGTGGCGGGCGATGACGCTGTTGCCGGCGCAGTAGGCGAAGATCATGTACGTGCCGGCGGCCATGATGATGGGGCCGATGGCCAGCCCGTCGAGACCGTCGGTCAGATTGACGGCGTTGGTGGCGCCGACCAGCACCAGAGCCGAAAAGGGTATGTAGAGCGGCCCCAGATCCAGGACGAAATTTTTTAGCCCCGGCGCCGTCAAGGTGGGGCTGAAGCCGGGGGAGGCCCAGAGGGCGTAGCCGGCCGCCAGGCCGATGACCGCCTGGGCGGCCAGCTTTTGTCGGCCGGTGAGACCCTCGTTGCGACGCCGCCGAATCTTGAGCCAGTCGTCCTGAAGGCCGATCAGCGCGTAGCCGAGCACCACCGCCCACATCAGCCGCACGGGGGTCGAGAAGACGTCGCACCACATCAGGCACGAGCACAAGCTGGCGGCCAGGACCATCACCCCGCCCATGGTGGGCGTGCCGTTTTTCTTATGATGCGAGGCCGGCCCGTCGACGCGCACGTACTGCTTGATTTGAAAGCATTTGACCGCGGCGATGAACTTGGGGCCGAAGACGAACCACAAGACCATGGAGGTGAGCGCGGCCAAGATGATGCGAAAGGTGAAATAGCGAAACACGTTGAAGAAGCTGACGTCCGCGGTCCAATCGATGAGAAGCTGATAGAGCATCCTTCAAAGCCTTCCGTCGCGGCTGGGCCGGTCGCCGCGGGCCTGGTCGTCCTGCGCGTCCCGGGCCTGGCCGTCCCGAGCTTGCGCGTCCTGCGCGTTCTGCGCGTCCCGAGCTTGGTCGTCCTTGGCCCCTCCGGCCGCTCGAGCCGCCAAGCGGGCCACCGCCCGTTCCAGCCCGACGCTACGGGAGGCCTTGATCAGCGTCGCCGAGCCGGCCGGCGCCCGCCAGGACGCCCATTCGGCCGCGTCGTCGGGGTCGTCGAAAACCTCCACCGCGGAGGGGGCCAGGCCCGCCTCCAGGGCCGCGGCGGCCGTTTCTCTCGCCCGCGGGCCCACGACGGCCAAAAAGTCCAGTCCGGCCTCGGCCGCCAGGCGGCCGAGGCGGCGGTGACACCGGGCCGATTCCGGCCCCAGCTCGAGCATGTCGCCCAGGATGGCCCCGCGGGCCGGGAGGTTCGGCAAGTCGGCCAAGAATTCCAGGCCTGCGGCCATGGAGGTCGGGTTGGCGTTGTAGCTGTCGTCGATGATCCACGCCCCCCGCGGGCTCATGTACGGCCGCAGCCGGCCGGGGGCGGGCTCGGCGGCCTCCAGGCCCCGGACCACGTCGTTCCACTGCGCGCCGGCGGCCAGGCCCGCGGCCGCGGCCGCCAGGGCGTTGTGGGCCCCGGCCCGGCCGGGGAGCCGGACGACCGCCGTCAGGCCTTCGGTCGGCAGGCCCGGCCCGACGAAAGTCAGCTTCTGGCCGGCCAGCCCGTAGTCCTCGCGCGCGACGACGCGCACGTGGGCCCCGGAGTCCGGCCCGCCGAAGAGGATCCGGGCGCCGGCGAAGGTTTGGGCCTGGGCCAGGAGGCGCCGGTCCCCGGCGCTGACCACGGCCACGGCCTGAGGCTCCAGCGCCCGGTAGAGCTCGCCCTTGGCCTGGGCCACTTCGTCGAGGTCGCCGAAAAACTCCAGATGGGCCTCCCCCAGGGCGGTGACCAGGCCCACGTCGGGGCGGGCCAGCTCGGCGAGGCGCTTGATCTCCCCGGCGCGGCTGGCCCCCAGCTCGACGACGGCCGAGTCGACGCGGGGCGACAAAGACAGCAGCGTCAGCGGCGTCCCGACGAGGTTGTTGAAATTGCCTGGCGTGACGATCACGCTCTGGCCCGCGGCCCGCAGGATCTCGCCCAGCAGCTCCTTGACGGTGGTCTTGCCCACGCTGCCGGTGACGGCCGTCACCCGGCAAGCCGACAGCCGCCGCACGGCCGCGGCCAAGTCGCCCAAGGCGGCCAAGGCGTCCGGGACCCTCAGCAGCATCGCCCCCGGGAGATCCGCCGCGCGGCCTTCCTCGATCACGACGGCCGCGGCCCCCCGGGCCAGGGCCTGGGCCGCGAAGTCGGCGCCGTCGAAGCGCTCGCCCGGCAGGGCCCAAAAGACGTCGCCAGGGCCCGCGACGCGGCTGTCGGTCGCCACGCCCGCGATGGGTCGCCGGGCCAAGGCCTCGGCCTGGTCGGCCGACACGCCCGCCTGGGGCGCCAGGCGGGCGCCGCACAGTTCGGCCGTCCTCGCCAAAGTCAGCTCGAAGGCCGCCAGGCCCGGGCCGCTTCTGAGCTCGCCCCCGGCCATTTTAAGCCTTCCCGGCCGCGGACAAGGCCGCCAGGGCCCGCTCGCGATCGTCGAAGCGCCGCTTGTCTCGGCCGACAATCTGATAAGCCTCGTGGCCCTTGCCGGCCACCGCCAGCGCGTCGCCCGGCTCGAGCAAGGCCGCGGCCAGCTGGATGGCTCGCTCCCGATCCGGCTCGACGACGAAAATCCCCTGGGCCGGCCGCCCGTCGTGGAGCTCCTCGGCCGGCAGCCGGCCGTCTTGGGCCCTGACGGGCCGCAGGCCCGTCTCCGCGAGGCCCCGGGCCGTCTCTTCGATGATCCGCCACGGATCCTCGGTGCGGGGGTTGTCGGAGGTCAGCAGGCACAAGTCGGCCAGCCGCCCGGCCTCGCGGCCCATCAACGGCCTTTTGCCGCGGTCGCGATCGCCTCCGCAGCCAAAGACGCACAGCAGACGGCGCGGCGCCAGCGCCCGGATCGACGCGAGCAGGGCCGCCAAGGCCTCCGGCGTGTGGGCGTAGTCGACCAACGTCAAGTACTCGTCCCGGGCCCCCACCCGCTCCAGGCGGCCAGGCGCGCCGTTGGCCCGGCTCAAGGCCGCGAAGGAGACGTCGGGGTCGATGGAGAGCGTCTCCAGCAAAGCCAGCGCGCCCAAGAGGTTGGAGGCGTTGAAGCGGCCCAGCAGAGGCGAGCTCAGGCGCCGTCGGCCCCAGGGGCCCTCGACGTCCAGCGTCAGCCCGCGGCGGCTCAGCGCCAGCCCCGTTCCCCGAATCCGGCAGCGCGGGCCGAAGCCGAAGCCGATGGCCTGATCGCCCAGCTCGGCCGCCAGCCTGGCGCCGTAGGGGTCGTCGAGGTTGACGGCCGCCGACGGCCGGCCGCCGGGCCCGGGCCGGAGACGCTCCGTGAAGAGCCGGCGCTTGGCCTGATAATAGGCCTCCATGTCGCCGTGATGGTCCAAATGATCCCGCGTCAGGTTGGTGAACAAGGCCGCCCGGAAGCTCATCTCCCCCAGCCGCCCCAAATCCAGCGCGTGCGAGGAGACCTCCAGGATCGCGGCCTGGCAGCCGGCCTGGCGCATGGCCGCCAGAGCCCGAAACAGCCGCGGGCCGTCGGGGGTGGTGTTGGGGGCCTCCAGCGTCGTCCCCGGCCAGCGGTAGTCCACGGTGCCCATGACCCCGACCTTGAGGCCGGCCTCGGTCAGCGCCGCCTCCAGCAGATAGGCGGTGGTCGTTTTGCCGTTGGTGCCCGTCAGGCCCGCCGTCGTCAGCGCTTCGTCCGGCCGGCCCCAGACCTCCCGCGCGGCGACGGCCGC
>JAISZC010000147.1 GCA_031269485.1 Deltaproteobacteria bacterium | reverse complement strand
CCGGCCGGCCAGGCCGCGGCCTCGCCGACACGCGGTAGGCCTTGTTGTCGACGACCATGCCGCGAGCGAGGAGGGGCGCCGACACGCGGAAGATTTTTTTGACGTAAACCAAGCCGCGGTCCAGGAGGGGCGCGGCCTTCGACCAGCCGGCGACCCGGCTCGCGACGCGCCAGGGAGGCGCTTTTTCAGGCGCGACGCGTCCGAGAGCCGCCGTTTCGACGAAAGGACGATCATGGCCATCAAGGAAGTGCAGACGACGTGCTGCTACTGCGGCTCGGGCTGCCAGCTGCTGTTTACGGCCGACACGGCGGCCAACAAGATACTCGACGTGCGCCCGACCTGGGGCCGCACCAACGACGACAAGGCCTGCCTCAAGGGTTGGTACGGATGGGACTTTTTAAACGATCCCCAAATACTGACCCGGCGGCTTCGCCAGCCGCTGATCCGCCGGGGCGGCAAGGGGACGCCGTTGGCGCCGGCCAGCTGGGACGAGGCCGTCGCGTTCGTCGCCGACAATCTCAAAAAAATCAAGGACCGGTGGGGGCCCGATTCCATCATGGGCGCGGCTTCGGCCAGAGGGCCGGGCAACGAGCCCAACTACCTGATGCAGAAGTTCATGCGGGCCTGCGTCGGCACCAACAACATCGACCACTGCGCCCGGATCTGCCATGCGGCCTCGGTGGCCGGCTCGCGGCAGACCATCGGCGAAGGGGCCATGTCCCTGTCCATCCCGGAAATCGAGGACGCCGAGGTCATCTTCAACATCGGCTACAACGCCGCCGCCTCTCACCCCATCGTGGCCCGGCGCATCGTCAAGGCCAAGGAGAAAGGCGCCTACCTCATGTGCGCCGACCCGCGGGTGACCGAAACGTCCCGCATCTCGGCGCTGCACCTCCAGCTCAAGGGCGGAACCAACCTGGCGCTGACCAATTCGATGGCCCACGTCATCATCGCCGAAGGCTTGGAGGACAAGCGGTTCATCCAAGAACACACCAAGGACTTCGAGGCCTTCAAGGCCATCGTCGAGGAGTACCCGCCGGAGAGGGCCGCGGCGATCACCGGCTTGGCCCCCAACGACATTCGGCTCGCCGCCCGCCGCTACGCCGGCAGCCGCCATTCGGTCATTTTGTGGGGCATGGGCGTGACCCAGTTCTCCCAGGGCGTGGAAGTGGTCAAGAGCCTGTGCAGCCTGGCGCTGCTCACCGGCAACTTCGGCCGGCCCAGCACCGGCACCGGTCCCGTCCGGGGCCAGAACAACGTCCAGGGCACCTGCGACATGGGCGTGCTGCCCGACGTTTTTCCCGGCTACCAGTCGGTGGCCGATCCCGAGGCCCGGGCGAAGTTCGCCAAGGCCTGGGGCGTCGAGTCGCTCCCCGCCGGGCCGGGCCTTCATCTCACGCGCGTCCCGGAGAAAGTCGTGCACGAAAAGGATCCGGCCAAGCGGATCCACGCGTATTGGATCTTCGGCGAAGATCCGGCCCAGTCCGACCCGGATCTGGCCGAGCTCCGGGAAACTTTGGCGGAAATCGACTTCGTGGTCTGCCAGGACATTTTCATGAACAAAACCTCCCGGCAGGCCGACGCCATCCTGCCGGCGACCGCCTGGGGCGAGCACGAAGGGGTCTACACCAGCTCCGACCGGGGCTTTCAGCGCATCCGCAAAGTCGTCGAGCCCGTAGGCGACGTCAAGGACGACTGGGAGATCATCTGCCTGGTTTCCACGGCCATGGGCTACCCCATGAAGTACGCCGGCGCCGAGGAAATTTGGAACGAAATGATCGATTTGTGCCCGAAGTTCGCCGGGGCCACCTACGAGAAGATCGAGCGGCAGGGCAGCGTCCAGTGGCCCTGCTGGGACAAGGGCCCGCAGGACCGGGGGACCATGTACCTCCACAAGGACGGGCATTTCGCCACGCCCGACGGCTTTGGCCTTTTCCGGACTGCCCATTACCACCCGCCCGTCGAGGTCGAAAACGCCGATTATCCCTTGACCCTGTGCACGGTCCGCGAAGTCGGCCATTACTCGGCCCGAACCATGACCGGCAACTGCCGGACGCTGCGCAACCTCGAAGACGAGCCCGGCTGGGTGCAGATTTCGCCGGAGGACTGCCAAACGCTGGGGGTCGACGACGGCGAGCTGGTCTCGGTCGTCAGCCGGCGCGGCCGCGTGATCACCAGGTGCAAAAAGACCGAGCGGGTCAAGAAAGGCGCGGTCTACATGACCTACCAATGGTGGGTCGGCGCCTGCAACGAGCTGACGATCTCCTCGCTCGACCCGACCAGCCGCACGCCCGAGTACAAGTACTGCGCGGCCAAGGTCGAGAAAATCGACGATCAGCAGTGGGCCTGGCAGGAAGTCGCCCGCCTCTACTCGCAGCTGCGCGACGACATGGGCATCCAGCAGATCGGCAAGGCGGTGAACCAATGAACTTTTTCGTCAAAGCCAACCCCAGCCGGTGCATCGGCTGCCGGACCTGCATGATCAGCTGCGTGGTGGCGCACGAAGGCAAGCGCATCTTCGAGCTCGACCCCGACGGCTACCGCTTCAACCCCCGGCTTTTCGTGGTTCAGACCGCCAGGGTCAGCGCCCCGGTCCACTGCCGCCAGTGCGAAAACCCGGCCTGCCTCTCCGCCTGCCTGTCGGGGGCCATCTACCTCGACGGGCATCGGGTGGCGATCAATCCCAAAAACTGCATCGGCTGCAAGAACTGCGTCATGGCCTGCCCCTTCGGGGCCATGGAGCTCGTGGAGACCGCGGACGCCCAGTCCGGCGGCGGCCCCCGGCTGGCCGCCAGCAAGTGCGATTTGTGCGCCGGGGTCTCGGACGTCCCCGCCTGCGTGAAGGTCTGCCTGACCGACGCCTTGGAGCTCGTGACCGAAGACGGCCTCAAGGAGAACCTTGAGAAAAAGCGCCGGAACTCCATCGACGCCGCCGTCGTCTGAGGCCGGCCGGCAGGCCGTCTCGCCTCCTGAGTGAGCCGCGACTGACGACGAGTCTCGAGGCCAGTCGCTGGCCTCGAGCCCGTCGGCGCCCAGGCCGCCGGGGCCCGGTCGGGCCAGGCTGCAAGACCGCAGCTGGCCGGGCGCCGGCTCTCAAGCCGCCGGGGCCCGGCCGCAAGGCCGCGCAGGCCGGCCGGTTTCCGGCGGCGGGAAGGGCCTATGGACCGTCTGACGAACCGCTCGTCGTGTCCGCCTTTGGCGGCAGGCGAAGGCCGCCCCGATCGGGAGGCGGGCGGCCGCGGAGCGCGGCTTGAGAGG
>JAISZC010000121.1 GCA_031269485.1 Deltaproteobacteria bacterium | reverse complement strand
CAACTTTTCCTTGACGTCGGACACGCGCCGCGACGGGTCCAGCCCCCAGGGCGCGCGGAAGGCCTGGGGCGGCGGCAGTCCGACCGGTTCGCCGAGGCCCTGTCAGTCAGCCCGAGTTTTCTGGATTGGATGCGTCATGGGTGGCCCCCTTGCGAATTGGAAGATTATACGTGAAAAAGGGCGCCTGCGCAATGGTCGCGGCAAGGCCGAGTCCGTTGCCGTGGTGGCCCGCTCGGTCTTGGGGTCTGCGCCCTTTCGCCCGTTGGGCCGGCGAGGGGCCTTTCGGCGAGCTTTTTTCCAACCCTTTCGGCGTCCCTCAGTAGTCCTTTTTCCAGCCCAAGCCCACCCGGCTGGAGCTCGTCGAGGTGTTGCTCTGGAGGTTGAGGCTGGGGGTCAGCTCGACCTCCACCCGCACGCCGGTGCTGTTGTCGTTCAAATTTTGCTCCAGCCCCACGTAGACGTTGTCGGTGAGATAGCGGCCGGCCTCGATGGTGGGCGCGTCGCCGCTGTCGGGCGCGTCCGTCCCTTGGCGGTCGAGGTCGAGGTTGTCGCGGAAGCTGTTGTCGCCCAAGAGCCGCTCGTTGGCTCGCGAGCCGCCGCCTTCGCCGACCCGCAGCACGCTGAGGCCCAGCGACTCGCGCACGGCCGTCAGCGCGTGGGCGGCCGAGGGGCCGCCCAGCCCGGCGAGCTCGCGCAGGTTGTCGGCCAGCTGCAAGGCCTCCACCCGGCTGAGCTCGGAGGCTTTCTTGCCGAAGAGGATTTGGGCCAAGACCTCGTCGGAGGGGCGGGGGGGGTGGCTTTCCATGCTGATTTTGGGGGCGGAGAGCGACCCGCCGACGCGCACCAGGGCCAGCAGCTCCTGGGTGTCGCGCGTCAGCTCCAGGTTCAGCAGCGGATCGAGGCGCGGCCCGCCGGAGAACCTGATCTCCCCGCCGGAGAAGACGAACTGCTTGGCCAGCAGCTCGAAGGTGCCCCGCACCGGCTTGAGCACCCCCGACAGCGCCGGCTTGAGGGCCGGTCCGGTCAGGCGCGCGTGGCCCTGCCATTCGCTGTCGAGGCCGCGGCCTCGGACGTAGAATTGCCGGGGCAGCTCGAGCTCGACGTCCAGCGTCGGGCCGGCCGCGGGCGGCGTGGCGTCTTCGGCGACGTCGAGGGTTTTGACGCTTTTGCCGCCGCGCAGGCCGGCGAGGTTGAGCTCGCCGCCCTCGATCACCGCCCGGGCCTTGACGGTCGGCCCTGTCAGGGGGCCGGCGACGGAGGCCAGCCCCGAGACCGCAAACGACACGTCGTCGCGCTGGAGGGGCGCCAGGCGCCGCAGCTGGGCGCGGGCCGAGATGGTCGAGGCCGTCAGATTCAAGGTTCCCTCGAGGGCCGCGCGGCCTTGCGCCTGGTCGTAGGCTTCGGCCAAGACCTTGATCTCCTCGCGGGCGTCGCCGTGGAGCTCGAGGTTGATGCGGCGCAGAAAAAAGCCCGCCGAGAGGTCTTCGTAGACGCCGTCGGCCAGGTAGAGGTCGAGCCGGGGCGTCGGCCGGGCCAAGGTGCCGCCGACGGCCAGGTCGAGATCGAGCTGGCCGCTGAGGCGGCGGTCGGCCAGGCCGGCGAGGCTCCACAGCGTCTCCGCCGGGCCACGCCAGCGCAGCTCGGCCTCGAGGGGCCGGCCGAAGTCCGGCTTGACCCCCAGTCCGGCCGGGACCATGGGCAGGCGCCAGCTCAGGGCGGCCGCGCGGCCTTGGCCGACGTCGAGCTCGACGACGCCGGCCGCGTCGCGGCCGTCCTTCAGGCGGCCGCGGGCGGTCAGGCCGACGGTCTTAGGGAGGCGTCCCAAGCCCGGCGGCGGGACGATCTCGGCTTGCAGCTTGAAGGACCCTTGGCGGCCCTCGGCGTAGTCGGCCTCCAGGTTGACGCGGCCCTGGGGGATCGAGGGCGACAGCGGCGCCAGGGCCGACAGCGGCAGATCGGCGAGCTTGAGGGCGGCGCGCAGGGGCTGGCGTCGGCCCGAAAGCGACAGGCGGGCTTGGCCGTAGGCGAAGACGGCCTCGGCCAGGCTCGGGCCGGCCGACCAGTCGAGCTCGGCCGGGCGGGTCAGGATCAGCTTGTCCGGCAGCTGCGGCGGGGCCAGGCGCAGGACCGCGAGGCGGCCGCGGCGGGCGACGAGGTTCCACTCGCCCTCCACGGCGGCCAGCTCGGCCCCCTGCGAGGCGTCCAGGCTCAGCTTGAGACGGCCGTCGGCGCCTTGTCCGGCGGCTTCCAGCGAGCCGCGCGCGAAGGAGATTTGACCGGCCCGGCCGGGGCCGCAGCTCAAGCTCAGCGCGAAGTCAGGGAACCGGTCGAGGGCGGAGGCCGCGGCTTGGTCAGCGGCCTGGTTCACGGCCTGGCTAGCGGCCTGGTCCGCGGCCGCGGCCGGCCCGGGAGCGGCCGCCGGGGCCGGGATCAGGGCCGAGGCGTCGAGCTGGAGGCCGGTCAGCCGCAGCTCGTCGTCGACCGACAGCTCGGGCAGCTCCAGCCTGGCCGTCAGGCTCGGCCGTCCGTCGGACGCGCGTTCCAGCGCGGCCTGCGCCTTGAGCGTGCCGCCGGAAATGTTCCGGGCGGCCAGCTCCGAGGGCAGCCGCCAGTCGGACAAGGCGGCCTGGAGGCGCCCAGAAAGGTCGGGCCTGACGCCCGGAGCCGCCGAGGCCGCCACGTCGGCCAGCTCCAGGCTCAGGCCGGACCCGGCCAGGCTCAGGGCCGGCACGGCCAGCGTCAGCCGTCCCGGGGCCTCGGCGTGGACGGCGGCCTGGGCGGTCAGCGTCAGGGCGCCGGCGTCGTCGTGCTCGGCCTGGGCCGTCAAGCGGCCGTCGACGGCCAGGGCTTGCGGTTCGAGGCCCACGATCCCGCTGAAGTTGGCCTGCGCCGCCCGAAAGACGGCTTCGGCGTAGGAGAGCTGCGGGCTGTCGGCGTCGAGCTCCACGGCCAGACGCTCCAGCGGGCCGCGGGCCGAGAGCTTGGTCCGCAGCTCGCCGTCCCAGCCCGGGGCCAGGTCGGACAGCCGGCCCGCGAAAGCCTCGGCCGCGGCCTCCAAGAGCCCTTCGGCGCTTTGGGCGACGTCGGCCGACAGGCTCAGGGGGCCCTGGAGGCTGGCCGAGGCCGCCGTCGCGGTCAGCCAGGCCGAGTCCTGAGCCGCCGACAGCTTGAGCTCCAGCCGCCGGCCGTCCGCGTCGAGTCGGCCGGCCAGGCTCAGCTTCAAGCCGTCGCCCTCGAGCGCCAAGCGTTCGAGCTCGACGGCGTCGGGGCCGCCGCGCGCCTCAAGCCGCCAGTCCGCGGAGGCCGCCTCGGGCGGGGCGGGACGGAGGGCGGCCGGGCTGGCGGACTCGGCGGGCTGGCTTGGCGAGGTCGTCAAGCCAGGTTGGACCGGCTGGTCCGGCTGGTCCGCCGAGCTGGCCAGGGCGAGCGTCGAGCCGGAATCTGAGGCGGCAGCCGGCCCGGAGGCGGAACCGGCCGCCGAGTCGGAAGCGGCGGGCGCCGGCGTCGTGGCGGAGGCGGAGCCGAGGCTGGGCGGCTGCTCAGGCCCCAGGGCGGGCGCCGTTCCGGAGTCCGGGCCGTCCGCCTGGCCGGCCGGCGCGACGTCCTCCCGTCCCGCGGCTTGGCTTGCGGCGCTCTCCTTGGCCGAGCCGGTCAGGCCGGCGAGGCCGGCTTCGGCCGACGCCCGTCGCGCCAGATCTTCGGACGTTTGTTGGCCTCCCAGCGGATCGAGCCAGTCCCCGGTCAGGGTCAAGCGGCCGGCCGAGGTCAGCCGCCAGCCGCCCGGCGCCTCGAGCGGCTCGAGCGCCAGCTCGGCGGCTTCCAGGCGGGCCTTTTCGGCCGTCAGGCTCAGTTGGCCCGTGAGCCGGCGCTCCTTGAGGGCCGCCTGGAGATGCAGGGCCAGTCCCTGGCCCAGACGGGCGGCCACGGCCTCGGGCAGGGGCGTTTCCGGTCCGACCATGACCGCCAGCTCCAGCCGACAGTCGGCGTCGGGGCCTAAGTCGGTCTCGACCCGGCCGGTCGCGCCGTGGAACTTGAGCTGCGCCTCGGCGACGAGGCCGTCGGCGTAGGCGAAGCTCGGGCCTGCGTTTTCTGAGGCGCCTCGGGAGGCGTCTTGAGAGTCGGCTTGGGCGGCGTCGCTTGAGGCGTCGCTTGCTTCTTCGTCGGCTCCGCGGCCTGGCCGGCGGTCCGGTCCGGCCAGAAGGCCTTCAAGCTCCAGCCCGGCGTAGCCCTCCCAGTCGCTCAAGGGCCCGCGGCCTTGCAAAAGCAGCCGCCAGGCCGGCCAGTCGGGAAGGTCCAGCAGCCGGCTCAGCGGACCGCCGGGCCCGTCGGCGGCCTGGAGATCCACCCTCAGCTCGTCGGGGCCGCCGTCCCGGCCGGGCGTCAAGGCGGCCGTCATGGTCAGGCCGTGGCCGTCGGGCGAGGTCCAGCCGCCGATCAAGGTCAGCCGCAGGCGGCCGGAGGCGAAGAAAAAGTCGGCCGCCAGATTCAGGGCGCGGGGCTCGAGATCGGCCAGAGCCGGGTCGAGGACGGCCGGGCTCATCAGGCCGTCGGTCAGCTCGGCCTGGATCGCCAGGCCCAACGAGAAGCCTTGCGAGGTCTTGCTGGGCTGCGGGGGGAGGTTGGGCCGTCGCGTCAGCTGGAGGCCGTCGGCGCGGGCGGGCTTGATCTCCAGCAGGCCGCGCAGGAGCGAGGAAAGCTCCAAGTTGGCCTCCAGGCGGTCGATTTTCAGGAAAACCCCTTGGCGGTCGGCCACGGTCAGAGCCTCGACGACCAGCCGTCGCGGCAAAGGGCCGTCGAGGCGCGACCACTCGACGGTCAGGCCCTCGTCGGCCAGGGACTTGGCGACTTGCGAGCCGACGAAGGCAGCCCCGGATTCGGTGCCCAGCCACAGCAGCAGGCCTTCCAGCAGCAGGGCGGCGAGCGCCAGGGCCGCGGCCATGATTTTGAGGGCCTTGCGGGCGCGGGGCCAGGTTTTCTTTGAGCTGGTCGGCAAGGAAGCTCCTTGAGGGGGTCAAGAATATGGTTGCTCGGAAGGTCCGGGGCCTCGGGCGGACCGCCAAGATCGCGCCTGGCGAGGACGCGTCGGAAAAGGAGCGCGATTTACGCGCCTGCAGCTGCGCAGGCCGTTTTTGGACGACGGAGGCGCCGGGCGGCTGGAGCTGGCCGGCAAGGCGCCTGCCTGGTCGGTCGGAAGCGAGGCCGGTCTGGGGCGCCGGCGACCGTGAATGCGGCCGGTTCACGCTTCGGCCGGCGGTTTCGCCACGGGGCGGCATCGTCGAGCCTTGCCGGACATCGCGGGGCCTCTTCAGGGTCGCCGCGAGAGACATCGTCGATCCTTGTCAAACCGAGCAGGGCCGCCGCGGGCTCGCTTAATGGCGGCTTCGTCGAGCCTCG
>JAISZC010000118.1 GCA_031269485.1 Deltaproteobacteria bacterium | reverse complement strand
CTGAGCTTGCTTTGAGACTGTCCGACCCGAAATCCTTGAGCCTGCGCCGATCGCGGCTGTGTCCCGCCTGTCGTCGCCAAATCCCCCGTTTTAGGTCCCAGAATTTACCGGCTGCAGGCGAAAATATCGGAGTTCATGGGAGGCCCAAAATGACGAAACCCGGCGCCGCGCGGGTTTGAGAAAGGCCGCAAGAGGGTCTGGTGCCCCCGGCGTGACTCGAACACGCGACACCAGGATTAGGAATCCTGCGCTCTATCCTAACTGAGCTACGGGGGCGCCTGAAGCGTCAAGCTTTTCAGTGTAGCATTTTGCCTGGAAGTCTTCAACTTGTTTTTTTGCTTGTCAGATCAAGGCGTTATGGCTGGTTGTTCGGCTCGCCAGGTTCGGACGATTGTCGGCTTCCAAGAGCAAGCGGGCGACCACAGGCTCGTCGGCCGGGCAAAACTTGAAGGACGACAATTCCCGCGGCCAGGCCCAGCGGCAGTCCGCATGGACGTTGAGACGCAGCCGGCCGCCCAGGAGGCGGGCCCGAAAAAAAACCAGAGTAAGCCCGCCGGCGCCCTGGACGGTCAGCAGCGGGTCGCCGACCGCCTCGGCGACAAGGCCCAGCTCTTCGAGGCATTCCCGGGCCAGGCAGGCTTCCAAGCTTTCGTCGGCTTCCTGCTTGCCGCCGGGAAATTCCCACAACAAAGGCTCGCGGCCGTCGGGTCCTCGTCGGCAGATGAAGACTTGGCCCAAATCGTTGCGGATGACCGCCGCGGCGACGTTGAGACGGCGGGCGGAGGCCGCCGGACGATTCGGCTCGCCGACAGGAGTTGAAAGGCTACGGCGCATGCGACGCTCTGACCTTTGGCGTCTGACGCCACCAAACGGCGGCGAACTTGCGCCTGAAGGACGTCGCCGCCTCCGGCGCAAAGGGGCTTTTGGCGGACGGCGGGCCGCTGCTTGTCGGCATTTTTTCGGCTCTTGTCGCGCGGCGTTTTTTTCGCCTGGCGTTCGTCCGGCCGGAGGCCGGCTGAGCTTTAAAGGCGCCGCGCTGCGGCGGTTGTAGCCGCGGCTACCGACGTGGCCGCCCTGAGGTGGTAGGCTGACGCTGCAACCCCCAAAAGCTTTCGGGCCCGGCCGGAAGCGACGTCCAGGACGGCTCGACAGGAGGCGATTATGGTCGACGTCATTGCGTTTTCAGGCAGTCCAATCAAAAACGGCAACATAGAAAAAGGTCTGCAGGCCGTCTTGGCGGCCACCGGCCTGGAGACGGAGCTGGTCCGTCTCGTCGAGCTCGACATGAGGTTTTGCGTGGGCTGCAAGCGCTGCGCCGACCTCAACCGTTGCGTCTTCGACGACGACGTCAACCCGATTTTGGACAAAATCGAAAAAGCCCGAGGGCTGATCTTCAGCGCCTATCCCAGCTTCAGCTCCGTCAACGCCTTGACGAAATGCTTCATCGAGCGCAACTGGCCTTTGAGGCACAACCGCGTGCTGACCCAAGGCAAGGTCGGCGCGGCCGTGATCTGCGGCCGCACGGGGCTCGACGAACTGGCGGAATATTTTGAGACGTATTTTGTCCGCTACCTGCTGGCCGACTTTCAAGGGACCCTAAAGCTCGAAGGCAACGTGCCTTGCCTGTCCTGCGGCTTTGGAGAGAGCTGCCCAGGCAGCGGCTTTTTGAGCCAGCACGGTCCAGGCGCCAAGATCACGCCCGACAAGTTCCGCGATTTCGGCCGGAATCCCGTGGCTCAATCGCAGGCCGCCGAGCTGGGGCGGGCCGTCGGGCGGGCCGTCCGCGGAGGCTGACGGCCCGCCGGCGGCCTCGGTCTCATTGTAGCCCGCCAGGGCGGCGGCGGCAACCGGCGCCGCCCTGGCCTTGGTCCGCCCGCTGGCGGCCGCCCGCTGGCGGCCCGGCGACCGGCGCCAAAAAAAAAGCGAAAAAAAGCTTGACAACGGCGCCTGGAAGCCTTAACTTAAATTAAGCGTAGGCCGTTTCGCGATGACCGAGGCGGCCCCAACCTGACGTCGAGAAATTTTTTCAAGACGGAAGGCGCTGCAGGTCGGAGCGTCTTTCTTCCGTCGCCAGGAAGCAAAGACGCTTTTTTTTTCCGGCCGCGCCCCGGCGGCCCTCCTGCAAACCAGCCAGGCTTGGAGAAAAAGGCCCCATGGAAACCAGAGTGGCCATCATCGGCTTGGTGGTGGAAAACAAGGACTCGGTCGAGGAGCTCAACCGAGTGCTGCACCAGTATTCGGAATACGTCATCGGGCGCATGGGCATACCCTACAGCCAGCGGAAAATCAACATCATCAGCGTGGCGGTCGACGCCCCTCACGACGTCATCAGCGCCATGTCGGGGAAGATCGGCAAGCTGCCCGGCGTCAGCGCCAAGACCGCCTACTCGAACTACGTCGTCAAAAACGAGGCCGAACAATGAGCCAAGCTTTCGCCCTGATCGACAAGCTGGCGGCCGAAGCGGACCTGAGCCGCGCCGAGCTGAGGCTTTTGCTCGGCGCCCGCGACGAGTCCTCGGCCGACCGCCTTTTCGAAAAGGCCCGTCAAGCGCGTCACGCCGTCTACGGCCGGGACGTTTTCATCAGAGGCTTGATCGAGCTCACCAGCTACTGCCGCAACGACTGCCTTTACTGCGGCATCCGAAAAAGCAACCTCAAGGCCGAGCGCTACCGCCTGACCAAGGAGCAGATACTCGACTGCTGCGCCCAGGGTCACGAGTTGGGCTTTCGGACTTTCGTGCTCCAGGGCGGGGAAGATCCCCATTTCACCGACGACGTGGTGGCCGACCTCGTCTCGGCGGTCAAGGCCGCCCACCCCGACTGCGCGATCACCCTTTCGCTGGGCGAGCGCGGCCGCGACAGTTATCGGCGCTGGTTCGAGGCCGGGGCCGAGCGCTACCTGCTGCGCCACGAAACCCGCAACGAGGCCCACTACGCCAGCTTGCATCCGGCGGCCATGTCGCTGCGCGACAGGCTCGAGTGCCTGGAGGTCCTCCGGGACGTGGGTTATCAGGTGGGTTGCGGCTTCATGGTCGGGAGCCCGGGGCAGACCTTGGATCACCTCGTCGACGACTTGCGGTTCGTCAAGGAATTCGAGCCCCACATGGTGGGCATCGGCCCCTTCATTCCCCACCAGGACACGCCCTTCGCCGGCGAGCCGGCCGGGACGCTGGAGCTGACGCTGTTTTTGCTCGGCGTCATCAGGCTCCTTTTGCCCCAAGTTCTTTTGCCCGCCACCACGGCCTTGGGCACCATCTCGCCCACGGGCCGGGAAATGGGCGTCTTGGCCGGGGCCAACGTGGTCATGCCCAATCTTTCCCCGGTGGCGGTGAGAAAAAAATATCTGCTCTACGACAACAAGATCTGCACCGGCGACGAGGCCGCCGAGTGCCGCTTTTGCCTCCAAAGGCGCATCGGCGGCATCGGCTACGACGTGGCCGTGACCAGAGGAGATCATGCCGGCTTCAGCTGTCAGCAGGCCATCGCTTCAGCCTGACGCTCACGGGAAGGAAGCTCCGACCCGGAAGGAGGTTTTTTCATGTACGATCCTAAGTCCCCCAAGGCCGCCGAGTTCATCGATCACGGGGAGGCGCTCGACACTCTGGCTTACGCCAAGGCCAACTGCCGCAACGCGCAGCTGATCTCCCAAATCCTCGAAAAGGCTCGGCGCCGCGAAGGCCTGACCCACCGCGAGGCCATGGTGCTGCTGGATTGCGAGCTCGAAGACAAAAACGAGGAAATCTTCGCTCTGGCCCGGCAAATCAAGCAGGATTTCTACGGCAACCGCATCGTCATGTTCGCGCCGCTGTACCTGTCCAACTACTGCGTCAACGGCTGCGTCTACTGTCCCTACCACCAGAAGAACAAGCGCATCGCCCGGCGCAAGCTCTCTCAGTCGGACATCGTCCGCGAAGTCACGGCTTTGCAGGACATGGGGCACAAGCGCTTGGCCCTGGAGGCCGGCGAAGATCCCAAGATGAATCCCTTGGAGTACATCTTGGAGTCCATCGCCACGATTTACTCCATCAAGCACCGCAACGGCGCCATCCGCCGCGTCAACGTCAACATCGCGGCCACCACCGTCGACAACTACCGCAAGCTCAGGGAAGCCGGCATCGGCACCTACATCCTTTTTCAGGAAACCTACCACCGGGAAAGCTACGAAAAGCTCCACCCCACCGGGCCCAAGCATGACTACGCCTGGCACACCGAAGCCATGGACCGGGCCATGGAGGGCGGCATCGACGACGTGGGCCTGGGGGTGCTCTTCGGCTTGGAGCTCTACCGCTACGAGTTCGCGGCCCTGCTGATGCACGCCGAGCACCTGGAGGCCGTCCACGGCGTGGGCCCGCACACCATCAGCGTGCCCCGCATCAGGGCGGCCGACGACATCAACCCTGACGAGTTCGCCAACGGCATCAACGACGACCAGTTCGCCAAAATCGTCGCCTGCATCCGCATCTCCGTGCCCTACACAGGCATGATCGTCTCCACGCGCGAGAGCCAGGCTTGCCGGGCCAGAGTGCTGGAACTGGGCATCTCCCAGATCAGCGGCGGCAGCCGCACCAGCGTCGGCGGCTACTACGAGCCCGAAAAGGAGAACACCACGCAGTTCGACGTCTGCGACAACCGCAGCCTCGACGAGGTCATCTCCTGGCTCATGGAGCTGGGCCACATCCCCAGCTTCTGCACGGCCTGCTACCGCGAGGGCCGCACCGGCGACCGCTTCATGGCCTTGTGCAAGAGCGGCAAGATCCTCAACTGCTGCCACCCCAACGCCCTGATGACCTT
Organism: Deltaproteobacteria bacterium; assembly: GCA_031269485.1. Lineage (GTDB taxonomy): Bacteria > Desulfobacterota > Desulfarculia > Adiutricales > Adiutricaceae > JAISZC01. The sequence goes on along the minus strand of JAISZC010000118.1, from coordinate 421 downwards.
GAAGGAATATCTCATGGACTACGCTTCCCCGCGCACGCTGGAGATGGGCAACGCGCTGATCGACTCGGAGATCGATCACGTCCCCAACCTCAAGATTCGCAACCTCGTGGCCCATCACCTCAAGGCCATCCAAGAGGGCAGCCGCGACTTCAGGTTGTGAGAAAGGCGTTATTCAAAATTTAATAAAGTTAAATATTATTGTGCGCCCGTGAAGGCGTGTTGTCAGTGAGGTGTAAGTCCACACCAGGGGTGTTGCCAAAGCCCCTGTAGCCAGAGGTAACTGCGTCGTCGTGAGGCGGGGCGGGGAGCAACCCGAGGCGAAAGAGCAGTCCGTAGGTTAACGAACCCGTTTCGGCAGGGTGTCGTCGGCGAGCCTGCAGTAATATGGCGAAGCCAGATAGGCGTGCAGCGCCTCCGGGGA
>JAISZC010000109.1 GCA_031269485.1 Deltaproteobacteria bacterium | reverse complement strand
CGACTACATACATACATACATACATACATTAAAAAAAACAATTTCGAAGAAACGCTGCTTTTTCTTTTTTTCGAGCCCACGAAAAACCATTTTGCATTGGCGATTAATCCGCATACCCGAAATCGCTCAAATCCCGCCGGCTTTTGCTCCAATCCTTGGTGGTCCGCACGAACAAGGACAAAAACACCCGCGCCTCCAAAAGATCCTCCAGGCTGAGCCGGGCCCGGCGGCCGACGTTCTTGAGCATCTCCCCCTTGCGGCCGATCATGACTTTTTTTTGGGTTTCCTTCTCGACGTGGATGGTGGCCGAGATGCGGTACAAGGCGTCAGACGCCTCCGGGTCGTCGGGCTCCAAAAACTCGTCTATCGTCACGGCCGTGGAATACGGCACTTCCTCGCGCGTCAGCTCGAAGACGGCCTCCCTGACGAACTCGGCGGCCAAGTCTCTCAAGGTCTGGTCCGTCAGGGCGTCCTCGGGATACGGCGGCGGCGCCTCCGGCAGCAAGGCCGCCAAGACTTTTTTCAGCTCGACGAGGCCCTGGCCGGTCTTGGCCGAAATCTCCAGCAAAGCCTGCGGGGCGACGGCCTCGCGAATCTCGACGGCCAGCGCGTCGAGCTCCTCGCGGACGGCCAAATCGCACTTGTTCAAAACCGCCGCCAGCGGCTTGACGCCGCGGCCCAGGACCATCTCGAGGGCGGCCTGATGCTCGGGCCCGCGACGGCGAGCGTCGACCACCCACAGGCCCACGTCGGCGTCGGCCAAGGCCGCCTGGGCCCTGGCCACCATGGCGGCGTTGAGGAGCTTGTCGGAGCGGTGGACGCCAGGGGTGTCGCAAAAGACGATTTGGCAAAACTTGTCGGTCAGCACGCCCAAGATGCGGTGCCGGGTGGTCTGCGGCTTGGCCGTGGCGATGGCCACCTTTTGGCCCAGCAAGCGATTGAGCAAGGTGGACTTGCCGGAATTGGGGGCCCCGACGATGGCCGCGAAGCCGGAGCGATAAGGCTGGGCGGGCGTTGGGGGCTTTGCGGGCTTAGGGGCCTTTGGGCGGTTTGGGGCCTTCGTGGCCTTTTGGGCCTTTGGGGCCTTTTTTTGATCAACGCTCACGGCATCGCCCCCGGCTCGAAGAAGTTGACGCCCAGCCGGCGGCTGAGCAGCTCCAGCAGAATTTTGGCCGCCTCCTGCTCGGCCTCCTTTTTGGAGCCCCCCTCGGCCTCGGCTTTCAGGCCGTCCGCCTCGACGCTCATGGTGAAAACCGACGAATGAGGCGGACCGCTGACCCGCACGGCGCGGTAGGCCGGCGGGCCCAACCTGAATTTTTGACAGACTTCCTGCAGCTGGGTCTTCGAATCGAGCCCGAAGCCGACCAAGGCTCTGGCATGCTCAAAATACGGCCGCCACAGCCGTTCCACCAGCCGGCCGGCCGCCTGAAAGCCGCCGTCGAGATAAACCGCGGCCAGCACCGCCTCCATTGCGTCGGCCAGCACCGATGGCTTGTTGCGGCCGCCGCCGGTGATCTCGCCCTGGCCCAAGGTCAAATAGGACCCCAGCTCCAAGTCGCGGGCCACCTCGGCCAGACGGGTCTCGCAGACCAAATGAGCCCTGAGGCGCGACATCTCGCCCTCCTTGAGACGAGGGCGAAGGGCGAAAAGCAGTTCGGCCATGCGCAGGCCCAGCACCGAGTCGCCCAAAAACTCCAGCCGCTGATTGTCCGTCTCGTCCTCGGTCTTGGCGAACGGCTCCCCGAGGCGGGAGCGATGAGTCAAGGCCGCCCGGAGAAGTCTCAAATTTTTGAACTCATGACGCAACGTCTGGCTGAGAACCCGACAATGGGCAAATTCGTCGTTCGGCGCGGTCGGAGACTTGGGGGACTGGTCGAGACGGCTGACCGCGGCGACCGGACGGTCGGAGTCGTCAGAGTCCGCCGCATTTTTCGAGCCTTTGTCGTCCGCGGCGCTTTGAGGCGCTTCCGAGGCGTCCGGCGAGCTGTCCAGACTTTTCAAGCGCTTTGGGGGCCGCGGCTTGCTTTGGGGCGCCTGCCCCACTTGCCCGGCCTGCGCCGCTTGCTCCGCCCGCCCGACCCGCTTCGCCCGCCCGGCCGCGGCGCTCCGCGGCGGTTCGCCCTGAGGGCCGCGGGCCTCGAAGAGGCCCGCCAGCTTGGCGCCCAAGCCCCCAAAGCCGCCGTTGGACATCAAAACCACCACGTCGCCGTCCCTGGCCTCGGCGGCCACGGCGGCGGCCAACGCGTCCAAATCCGGCGGGGTCGAGGCCCCGCCCAGTTCGGCGGCCAGCTGGGGCAAATCCAGGCGGTCGCCCTCCGGCGCCTTTTCGGGGCGATCAATGGGCGCCAAAAAAACCCGATCGGCCTGTTGGAGGCTTTGGGCGTAAAGCTTTTGAAAAACCCCGCGTCTGGTGGTGTTGCTGCGCGGCTCGAAGACCGCCAGCAGGCGCCGGCCGGGCCGGGCCGCCCGCAAGGCCGCGAGGGTGGCCGCCACGGCCGTGGGGTGGTGCGCGAAGTCGTCGATCAGCGTCAGCTCGCCCCAGCGCCCCAAAACCTCTTGCCGGCGCCTGACGCCGCGGACGGCGGCCAAAGCCGGAGCGACGGCCTCGGGGGCGCCGCCGGCCTCCAAAAAGGCCGCCGCCGCGGCCGCGGCGTTGAGGGCGTTGTGGAGGCCCGGCCGGGGGAGCGTCAGCTTCAGCCCCCGGCCGACGGGGCCCTTGAGCGTGAAGGTCGAGCCGAAGCCCTGGGGCGCAAAAGCGCTCGCCCGCCACTGGCAGCCCGAGCCCAAGCCGTAGAAGACGGTCCGGCAGGGGGCCAGACTGGCGATCTCGCGGACGGCCGGGTCGTCGCCGCAGCCCAGCAGCAGGCCGTCGGCCGGCAAAAGCTCGACCAGCCGCCGGTAGGCGGCCTTGACGGCCGCCAAGTCGGCGTAGATGTCGGCGTGGTCGAACTCCACCGAGGTCAAGATGACCGTCTGGGGCCGGTAGTGCAAAAATTTGGGATATTTGTCATAGAAGGCGCAGTCGTACTCGTCGCCCTCGATGACGAACCACTCCCCGCGCGCCCGCCGGAAAGGCTCGGAAAAATCGAGGCTGTCGCCGCCGATCAGCCAGCCGGGGGCGAAGCCCCCTCGCTCGAAGAGAAAGGCGGCGAAGTCGGTCGCGGTGGTCTTGCCGTGGCAGCCGGCCACGACCAGATTTTTGGTCTGGTTGAGAAACAGCCGCGAGAGGGTCTGGGGCAAGGACAAATAGGGGATTTGCCGCTCGCGCAGCCGCGGGAGCGTCGGAAAACGTTTGGTCACCACGTTGCCGACCACCGCGAGGTCGGGCCGCGGCTCAAGGCCTTCCGGGCCCCAGTCCAGATGCACAGGGAGACCCAGCCGCTCGAGCAGCTCGCTGGCCGGCGGGTAGACGTCGCGGTCGACGCCGTAAACCTCCAGCCCGTCGGCCAGCAGCAGCCCGCCCAAGGAGGCCATGGCCACGCCGGCGGCGCCCAGCAGGCAGACCCGACGGCCGGGCCCGAAATCGTCCGGCAGCCGGTTGAGGCGCGGATCCAGAGGGGTTTCCGGAGACGGCTCAAAAAGCGGCGCCGAAGACGGCTTGGCAGACGGCTCGAAAAACGCCTCGCCGGCCGCCTCGGGCGCGGCTTGGCCGACCGCTTCGGAATCGGCTGCAGGGAAGGCCGAGGTCATCGCTTGCTCCAAAATTCAGGGAAAAACAGCACCAAAAAGCTGTAAAGCTCCAAACGGCCCAAAAGCATGCACAGGCTCAAAAGCCCCTTGGCCGCCCCGGGCAAGTCGGCGTAGGTGCCCACCGCCCCGATGCCGCCCAAGGCCGGGCCGACGTTGCCCAAGGCGCTGGCGGCGGCCGACAGGGCGCTGCTGAGATCCAGGCCCATGGCGCACAGCGCCAGGGCCGCCACGGCCATGGTCAAAAAATAGACGACCAAAAACAGCCACACCCCGTCGAGCACCTCCTCGTCGATGGTCTTGCCCTGGAGGCGCACCGGAAAGACGGCCCGCGGCCGTATGAGGCGGCGGCAGGCCCGGTTGACGCTTTTGAAAAGCAGCAGCCAGCGGATGCACTTGACGCCCCCGCTGGTGGAGCCCGAGCAGCCGCCCACGAAAAAGAGAAAAAAGATGACCGCCTTCGACAGCGACGGCCAGGCCGACCAATCGTCGGTGCTGAAGCCCGTGGTGCTGACCACCGAGATGGCCTGAAAAAGCGAATGGTAGAAGGCCAGGCCCGTGGACTCGAAGCGCCCTGACCTGGCCAGGGCCGTCGTGGACAAAAGGGCGGCGACCAGCACGACCGCGGCCAGGAAAATGACCTCGCGGTTGAAGGCCAGCGCCCGCCAGCGGCCGGTGAGGGCCTGCCAGTACAAGGCGAAGCTGAGGCTGCCGAGGAACATGAAGATCATCAGCACCGTCAGCACGTAGTAGCTTTGGTGGACGGCGGCCGATTCGTTGTAATTGGAAAAGCCGCCGGTGGAGATGGTGGTCAGGCTGTGGCACAGCGCGTCGAAGAAGCTCAGACCGCCCAAAGCCAGCAAGATCGTCAGCAGCGCCGTCAGGACCAGGTAGACGCCCCACAAAATTTTGGCCGTCTGGGCCACCCGCGGCCGCAGCTTGTCGGAGGAAGGCCCGGAAACCTCGTTTTTGAGCATGAGCTGGCCGCCGACGCCCAAAAAGGGCAAGACGGCCACCATCAAAACGATGATGCCCATGCCGCCGAGCCATTGGGAAAAAGAGCGCCACAGCAGCAGGCTTTTGGAAAAAAGGCGCAGGTCAGGGACGGCCGTGGCCCCGGTGGAGGAGAAGCCGGAAAAGGACTCGAAGACGGCGCTCCAAAAATCCAGCCGGCCGCTGAAAAGGTACGGCAAGGCCCCGGCGAGGCTGATGAGGAACCACGCCAGGCCGACCACGGCCAGGCTGTCGCGGTAGCGGGGCTCCTGACGCTCGGCGGCCGCGCCCAGCTTCAGCAGCGTCCCGCCCAGGGCCAGGACCGCGGCGGCCGAGCCCGCGAACCAAGGGGCCGAGCCGTCGCCGTGGAGCAAAGCCGCCGCCAGAGCCGGCAGGAAGGCGGCCGAGAAGACCACCACGATCCAGCCGGTCAGACGGGCTACGAGGGGAGGGTTGATCATCGGGCGGCCGAGCCGGAGCCGGGAGCGGCGTTCGGGTCTTGGCCGGCTCGGGCGGCGGCGGCGCCGCCGCCGCCGCCGCTCGCTTCGGCCGCCTCGCCAGGCGTCGCGACGATTTTCTCGAAAAAGACGAAGGCCACGCCGGCCCCTTCGGCCGGCGCCTCCCGGACGGCCCGATAGCCCAGGCCTTCGTAGAGGCGCAGGTTGCCCAAGCTCAAGCTGGCCGTGAAGAGCCTGAACCGGCCCGGTCCGAAGAGGGCCTCGAGCTCCAGCGCCAGCCGGCGGGCCAGGCCCAGCCGTCGCCAGTCGGGCCGGACCATGAGCTTGGCCACCTCGACGCCGTCGGGTTCCTGAAAGCCCCGGATCGAGCCCACCAGCCGGCCGTCGGGGGCGACGGCCTTGAGAAAGGTTCCGCGCCGAAATTCGGCCTCAATTTCGGCCAAGGTCTGCCTCAGCGGCTGGATGTCCCAGCGGCCCAGCAGTTGGGCCTCGGTCTCGAAAGCCAAACGCTGCAGCTCCAAGATCGCGCTCAAATCGTCCGGCCGGGCCGCGGCCAGCTCGACCCGGCGTCCGTCGCCAAGCGCGACGGTCCGGTCCGCCGGAAGGCCGACGCCGTCCGGGGCCTGCCGGCCGGCCGCCGTGACGCCGGATCCGGACGACGGCCCTGGCGACGCCTGCAGCGAAGCCCTAGTCAACGGCTTTTTCCAAAAGAGGGATCGCCTCGGCCCGGGCGACGATCATCAGCACGTCCCCGGCCTCGATGATCGTCTCGCCTCGCGGAATGACGGCCCGCTCGCCGCGAACGACGGCGGCCACGATGGCGTCGGCCGGAAATTTCGAGGCCATCAGGGCCTTGCCGGCCAGCTTGGAGCCTTCCGGCACCTCCACCTCGACGACCTCGGCCCCTTCGTTGCGCAGCGTGGCCACGGTCACCGCCAAGCCTTTCTTGACGTGCTTGAGGATGGCCGAGACCGCCGCCACCCGGGCCGACACCAGCGACTCCAGGCCGATGGCCGACACCAGCGGCGCGTAGCTGTAGCGATTCACGCGAGTGATGGTGTTGGCCGCGCCCAGACGGCGGGCCAGCAGGCAGGAGACCATGTTCTTCTCGTCGTCGGTGCCCACGGCGATGAAAACGTCGCACTCCGAGACGCCCTCGTCCTCCAGCACGAACTGGTCGGTGGCGTCCCCTTTGATGACGATGGCCCCGTTGAGCTCGCGGCTGAGAAATTCGCAGCGCTCGGCGCTCCGCTCGATGAGCTTGACCGTCATGTCGCGCTCCTCGAGGCGCTTGGCCAACGCCAGGCCCACCTCGCCGCCGCCCATGACGAACACGTTCTTGACCGGCCGCCATTCCAGGCCGAAGAAGCGGCCGGCCTCGTCGAGATGCTCGGAAGTGACGGCCAGATACACCAAATCCCGGGCCTTGAGCACGGTGCGGCCGGTGGGGATGATGACCTCGTGGCCGCGGTGGACGGCCACCACCAAAAGGACGCTCCCCTCGACGCGGGGCAGCGACTCGGCCAAGGTCCGGCCCACGGCCGGATGCTGGCGGTGGAGCCGCTGGCCGATGAACTTGAGCCGGCCGCCGGAGACGTCGATGACGTCGCCCACGCCCGGCAAGGCCAAAAAGTCAATGATGGTGTCCACGGTCAGGCTGATGGGGTCGATGATGAACGACAGCCCCAAGCCCTCGTGAACGCCCTCCTCGGTCAGGGAGCGGTAGAGCAGCGAATCGCGCACCCGAGCCGCCCGACGCGTCTCCGGCGACAGGAGCTGGGCCAGGCGGCAGGCCAGGATGTTGCTCTCGTCGCTGCCGGTGACGGCCACCAGCAGATCGGCCTTGTCCAAGCCGGCCTCCCGCAGCGTAATCGGGTGGGACAGCGAGCCGCAGACGGTCTGCACGTCGAGGGAGTCGACCACCTCGCCGAGCCGCTCGCGGTCGCTGTCGACCAAGACGACGTCGATCTTCTCCCGCGAGAGCTTTTCGGCGATGTTGAAGCCGACCTCGCCGGCCCCGCCCACAATGACCTTCATCGACCGCCTCCCAGGAACGCCGATCCGCTCCGAAGCGTCGGACCCTCGGGCCGCGCCGAGGTCCGGACGCCGGCCTGGAGGCCCCCAAGCGTCGCCCGCTCAGGAAATCCTCAGCCCAGGCTTGGCCTCCGGGTCGTCCAAAGTGACCAGCGACAAGCCGCCCTCGTCGGAGGCGGCCAAAACCATGCCCTGGGACTCGACGCCCATGAGCTTGGCCGGGGCCAAGTTGGCGACGATGACCGCCAGGCGGCCGACGAGCGCCTCCGGCGCGTAGGCCTTGCCGACGCCGGCGACGATGGTCCGCTCCGAGTCGCCCAGCGAGACCCTGAGCTTGATCAGCTTGTCGCTTTTGGGCAGCCGCTCGGCGGCCAAAATCCGGACCGCGCGCAGCTCCAGCCGCCGGAAATCTTCGATGGCGACCAGACCGTCGGGAGGGGCCTTGTCCGCGGCCGGCGCCGCCCCGCCCGCTTGGTCCTCCGGCTCGCCTTCAGCCCTCGCCTTGGACGCCTTGGGGGCCTTGGCCGGCTTGAGCCCGTCGACCTCCAGCCGCGGAAAAAACGGGGCCCCTGCCGTCAGCGCCCGTCCGTGGCCCAGGCGCCGGGCCAGCTCGTCGAGATCCAACGTCAGCTCCTGGGGGTCGAGCTCCAGGCGGCGCCACATCTCCTCGGCCGTCTTGGGCATCGCCGGCTGAATCAGAACCCCGATCAAGGCCAAGCCCTTGACCAGCCGGGCCAAGACGGCCGCCAAACGCGGCTTCTTGGCCGGATCGCGGGCCAGCAGCCAAGGGGCCTCGGAGTCGATGGTCCGGTTGAGCAGACCCACCTGCTCCCACGCCAAAGCCAGGGCGGCGCGGGGATTGACGTGCTCGAAGGCCTCGATCCAGCCGGCGACGAGCTCGCGCTCCCTTTGCAGCCATTGAGCCTGATCGGGCTGGCCGGCGCCCGCGAGGCCCTCGGGCTCGACGCGGCCGCCGCCGAACTTTTGAAGCATCGCCAACGACCGCTGCCAGAGGTTGCCGAAGTCGTTGGCCAGATCGCTGTTGAAGCGCTCGACGAGACGATCCTCGGAAAACTCGCTGTCGAGCCCGAAGGTCATGTCCCGCGCCAAAAAGAAGCGGAAGGCCTCCGAGCCGTACTTGTCGGCCATCGTCAGGGCTTCCACCACGTTGCCCACGGACTTGCTCATCTTCGAGAGGCCTATTTGCCAATATCCATGGACGTTGAGATGGCGGTACAACGGCAGTCCGGCGCTTTGCAGCATGCAAGGCCAAAAAATGGCGTGCGGCTTGAGGATGTCCTTGGCGATGGTGTGCTGGGCCGCCGGCCAGTAGCGGCGGTAAAGCTCGCCGTCGGGCCAGCCCAAAGCCGAGATGTAGTTGATCAGAGCGTCGAACCAGACGTAGACGACGAACTTGTCGTCAAAGGGCACGTCAATGCCCCAGGTCAGACGGGTCTTGGGGCGGGTGACGCACAAATCCTCCAGCGGATCGCGCAAAAACCCCAAAACCTCGTTGCGGTAGCGCTCCGGCCGAATGAAGTCGGGATTCTTCTTGATGTGGTCTATGAGCCAATCCTGATAATTGCTCATGCGAAAAAAATAGTTTTTTTCGGCGATGTACTCGGGCTTGGCCTTATGATCCGGACACAGCCCGTCGATCAGCTCTTTTTCGGTGTAGAAGCGCTCGCAGCCGAAGCAGTAATGCCCGCCGTATTCCCCGAAATACAGATCGCCGCGCTGGTCGACCAGCTCCATGAAGCGGGCCACCACGATCTTGTGGCGCTCTTCAGTGGTGCGGATGAAATCGTCATTGGAAATCGACAAATTGGGCCACGTCGCGCGGAACAGACCGCTGATCTCGTCGGCGTAGCTTTGGGGGGTGCGACCTTCTTTTTCGGCGGCCCGAACTATTTTGTCGCCATGCTCGTCGGTGCCGGTCAAAAAGCGGCAGTCGCGGCCCATGAGCCGGTTGAACCTGGTCAGGACGTCGTTGACGATGGTGGTGTAGGCATGGCCCAAGTGCGGACGGGCGTTGACGTAATAAATTGGGGTGGTCACGTAGTAGGTCACGACGATCCTCGCGCTGCGGGGCGGCGGCGTCGCCCGGCGACGCCGCGGTTGAGAAGGACGGCCGGACGAAGCCGGCCGCAAGCCGGCGGGCCTGGCCGCCAAAACGGTCCGAATGGGCGCTGGGGCCTGGAAAAACGGCGTCAAACGGACGGCGCCGCCCGCCTGGCGAATCTGGCGAGCCCGAAGGCGCCGGCTGAGCCTAGCCGGCTCGTCGGCGCGCCTCGACAGTTCTGACCCTGCTCGCCTTTGCAGCTCGCCAAGGCAGCTCGTCAGCCCAACTCGAACCAGGCGGACGGCTCCCACTGGGAGGCCACTGCCAAGTTGGGCCGGCAGGCCGAGGCGGCCAAGACCGCCTCGGCCGCGCGTCGGGCCAGCGCAGGGGTGTTGTTGACCTCCGAAAGATGGGCCAGCACCACATGCCGGAGGCCAGGATGGAGCAGTTCGGCCAACACTTCGGCGCCTTGCTCGTTGGACAGATGACCTTGGCGACTTCTGACCCTTTGCTTCAAAAAATGAGGGTACGGACCGTCGAGCAGCAGGTCAAGATCGTGATTAAACTCCAAAATCAGAGCCCCCAGCCCCCGGAGGCCATGCCGCACCAAAGCCGAGGCCGCCCCCAAGTCGGTGGCCAGCCCCAAGGCGCCGCCGACGGAGCGGACCACGAAAACCACGGGATCGACGACGTCGTGGGAGCCGGTGATGGTTTCCAGGCTCAAAAAACCCAAGTCCAAAGTCTCGCCGGCCTCGTAATGCCGCAGCCGGGCCCCGGCCAGATGACTGGCGGCCGCGGCGGCCGTGGGTTCGGTGACGAGCACCGGGACGTCAAGCTGCCGGGCCAAGACGCCCACGCCCCGGACGTGGTCGACGTGCTCGTGGCTGACGGCCACGCCTTTGAGCCGGCCGAGCTGGAGACCGAGGAGCTCGGCCCGTTTTTTGAACTCCCGAAACGACAAGCCGTCGTCGATCAACAGGGCCTGCCCCTGACGCTCGATCCAGACGGCGTTGGCCTTGCTGCCGCTGGCGAGCACGCAAAAACGCAGGCTCACGGCTGGGCGTCCGCCGAGGCGTCGCCAATGCCGACGCCTCGGTCGACGCCCAGCAAGGGGCCGACGCCAGGACCGCAAAAACGGCCGCGGCGGCCGGACGGCGAAGCCGGCGTGGCGGCCGGCTGGCGAGCCGGCCGGCGATCTGCGCGAGGAGGAGTCAAATGGCGCCTAAAATGAATGATGCGCGGCTCGGCGAATCGTCGCCGCCGGGCTTCGGACGGCTAACGGCCCGTGGAGCCAAAGCCGCCCTCGCCCCGGTCGGTGACGTCCAGCTCGCCCTGGACCAGCTCGGGTCGCTCGACTCGGGCGATCACCAGCTGAGCCAGCCGATCGCCGCGCTTGACGGTCACGGGCTGGGCGCCGAGATTGACCATGGCCAGGCCGATTTCGCCGCGATAATCGCTGTCGATGGTGCCCGGAGCGTTGATGACGGTCAGGCCGTGGCGCAGGGCCAGGCCGCTTCTGGGCCGGACCTGGCCCTCCCAGCCATCGGGTATGGCCGCCGACCAGCCGGACGGAATCAAGACGATGGCCCCGGGGGCGATGGTCACCGGCTCGGTCACGGCCGCGGCCAAATCCAGGCCGGAGGCCTTGGCCGAGCCCCACGAGGGCAAGGGCCAGTCGGGATCGTCCACGGTCCGCTTGAAGCGGACGACGGGCGCGGAATGGTCGGCGGTCATGAAGCCTCGCAAAAAAAACGCCTCTGGAGGCGGCTGAAATGACGGCCAGGGCCTTGAGGCCGGAGCGCTCGAAACGTCTCGCCGACAAGCGGCCGCGGGGCCTCCGCAGCAAAAAGCCGGCGTCCATAAGGCCGGCTCAAAAACGCCGAAACTGGAGCAGGCGCCGCCAGTCTGGGGCGCGAACGCCTCCCGGGCGAACGGTTGAAGGCTATCCTACCACAGCTCGCCCCTGAGGGCCAGAGTCATTTTGGGCCGTCTTCGGCCGCGCCTGCGCAGGCTGGGGACCAGCCCAGCAAATTGACGAACGACGTTCGTCTTCTCTCAAATTTAATTATTTTTCAAATTATATGACCAATAAAGGTGTTATATTCAATATAATCCTGAAATACCAATATTAATATTGTTTTAATATAATATAAGTTTGTTATACTCTGCAAATATATTAATTGCCAGATCTTATTCGTTTTATCTGCATTATCATATATGATTTTGTTATAATATTATATTTTAGTCATGATTAAAACAACTTTATAATTGCAATATCAGATATTATTCGTTCTATTGATGTATTAAGTTGTTATATAGCATATTAATAAACTATATTTTTATGTCTATAGGTTATCTATAATTGCCTTTATAGCATTTTTCTCAAAATATAAGACGTTAAGGCGTCTTTATATAATATATTATTCATTGACTTTAACGTGCACACCAGCCTTATTGCCCATTATCAAAGCGACCTCCTAAGATGAACTGCACGCCTAACTTGTTTCACCATATTACTGCACATTAGTCAGCTATACAATGCTAAAATATATTCATTAACTTGCAGTATGTTATTTTATCTTGGATATTTGCTAACTATGCCTCATCATAAGGCTAGACTTGGTCATATCTATGATTATTATTTTTATTTTTAATATATATACATTAATGCATAAAATATATAAATTATTGGAGCATAAATTAAAATTAAGTGAATAAAAGTAATTATTTAAAACGTTAATTGTCAATTTAGGTACTAATTAAGCTAATTTTGGTGGTCTCAGCGTCTTCATCGCGACGTGGGAGACGACGCCGCCAAAGGGCGCCACCAAAAGACGCCACCTCGATCGCGGCGCGGCGGCGGCCAACGGTCTACGAAAAGGCCGCCAGCCCTGACCACGGCGCCCGCGGGCCAAAAAAACCGGCTCCGAGGCTCGGGCGGCCCGGCCGGCAAGCGACGTCGGCTCGGCAACCAAGCCAGCTCACGCCGGCGCCTCGGGCGGTTCAGGAGACGAGGGGCGGTTCAGGAGACGAGCCAGACGAGCCGACGACGGCTTTTTCCGCGGAGGCGCGGCGCTCGGACGCCGCCCTTGTGAGCTCTTCGATGTCGCGGCCGCGCGGAAACGACCCGCCACGGCGGCCGCCGCGAGCGCCCAAGAAGAGGGCGGAAATCTTTTTTGGGCGGCCAGGCCGGCCCGGCCGGCGACGAGACGGGTGGCGCAGGCTGTCATTTCAGCTTAACTATCCGAGATATTTGGCAAAATAAAGAATCGGACCTCCGCCTTCCCGCCGGCTCGCCTTGCGGGCGCCGGTCGGCCTGGCGTGTTTTCAATTGACATTTTTGGGCTTCCTGGTCATAATCAGCAGGGAGAACGTCCTGAGGGCGCCCGCATGACTCGACGGCGTTCGGACCTTGCTTTGGTCCGGCGCGCCATAAGCTGGCTATGGCCTTCTTTATTGCCCCTAAGGTGACCAATGGCTGAACTTGTGGCCTTCCGCGAAGACCGTCTGGGCTTCCGCTTTCCCTTGCCCGAAAGGGCCTTGCTGGGACGCTCTGCGGACTGCGATCTGATCCTTTTCGACCGCAGCGCCTCGCGCCGCCACGCCGAAATAACCTGCGTGGACGGCGAGCATTACATTGAAGATCTCGACAGCACCAACGGCACTTTGGTCAACGATCTGCCCATCACCGCTCGAACGCAGCTCAAGCCCTACGATTGCCTCAAAATCGGCCAGGAAATATACATCTTCGAGCCCTACCTCGACGTGATCGTCGGCTCGGCGCCGGCGGCCCTGATCCTCAACGCCGTCAACGAATCCCAGCAGAACACCGTCAGCCTTCTGGTCCAAGATTCGGCCGCCCAGCTCAGCCAGGCCCAGATCGTCCAGCTCGCCTCCTTTTCGCAAGCCTTGTGCTTTTCCCCGCCGGAGGGCGTGCTGAGCGCCTTGGTCCAGTTTTTCGTGGAACGCCTGGGCGCCACCTCCGTCGCGGCGCTGTGGCCGAGCGGCTCCAAGGGCCTCAAGCAGATGTCGCTTTTGTCGCACCCCCATGACAAGCGCCTGCTTTTGAGCAACGTGCCCTTCCGGCGCGTCACCGAGCTGGGTCAGTCCTTGATCTGGCCCCACATCATCACCGAGCTCGATTTCACCGCCGGCAACCGAATCATCGACCACCTTGATCAGCCCTGCCTGCTGGCCCCGCTCTTCGCCCAGGAGGGCCGGGCGGGCCTGTTGTACGTCGAAAACTCCAACCGCCCGCTTACGGAGGCCGATCTGAGCCTGATGTCGGCCATCGCCCTGATCGTCAGCCCCTACATCAAAAGCATGCTTCTGCTGGCCGCGCTGGACGACGACCGCCGGCTGCGGGTCGACGAGGAAGGATTCAGAGCCAACCTCATCGGGCGCGACAACCAGATCAAGGTCATCTACTCCACCGCCGCTCACTTGGCCCAAAGCGACGCCCCCATCTTTTTGACCGGGGAGGTGGGCACCGGCAAGACCAGCCTGGCTCGGCACATCCACCAGCAAAGCCCCAAACGCAACGAGCGCTTCGTCGAGGTGACCCTGTCGGGCCAGTCGGCCGCCCAGATGGACCAAATCCTCTTCGGTCAGGAGAGCGGCACGGAGACCGTGCTGGGCCTTTTGGCCCTGGCCGACAAAGGCACGGTTTTTCTGCGCCACATCGAGCACATGTCCCTCAACACCCAGCGGGCCATCCTCATGGCCCTCGAAGAGGGCCTGATCTACCCTCTGGGCTCCACCCAGCCCCGGAGCATCTCGACGCGCTTTGTGACCTCCTCGTCGGCCAACCTCGAGGAGCTGGTCGACCAAGGCCTGTTCAGAGAAGACCTCTACGCCAGGCTCACCAAGCTGAACTTGGCCCTGCCGCCACTGCGGGAGACCCGCAACGACATCGAGGGCCTGATGACCTACTACCTGGCCAAGGAAGCCCGGCACCTGGGCCTGCGCTTCCGCGGGCTGGATCAATCGTCGGCCGAGTGCCTCCGGGCCTACCCCTGGCCAGGCAACCTCAACGAGCTCAAGAACTTGGCCGCTTCCCTAGCCCAGTTCAGCCACGGCGGGCAGGTGGTGGTGGACTCGCTCCCGGTCCACATTCGGCTGGCCCCGGAGGTCTTCAATCACGAAGAGGTCCCAAGCGACTCCCTGCTGGCCGAGGCCGAACGCCGCTTCGCGTCCAAGGCCCTGGCCGCCCACGCCGGAGACGTCGAGGGCGCCTGCGCGGCTCTGGGCTTGCCGCCGGACGAGTTCATCAAGAAAATTCGCCACTACGGACTGGACCCCTTGGACTTCCAAGAGAGCGTCGCGCCCGCGCTCACGATGACTCCCGGCAACACGTCGCTGCCGGACGACGAAGATTGAGGCCGGCGTCTCCGAACGCGCCCCGCGGGGTTGGAACAGTTCTCTTGACATCTATCCATACCTATGCAATAATATGGATACTATTGTTGCCATAGGCGAAGCTGCAAAAGCATTGGGTATTTCCATTACTACGCTTCGGCGCTGG